>NZ_JBEWYX010000009.1:0-174359 GCF_041366455.1 Pseudoclavibacter sp. JSM 162008 | reverse complement strand
GGCCTTCCTCGGGCTGGTGTGTGGTCAGAGACCACCAGCATCGAGGAAGGCCCGCCTCATGCGGCGGAGCGACCCAGAGTGGGGAATTTCGATGAGCAGAACCGAGGAATTTCAGTGAGCGCCGTCACTGAGCCACGAGGAAGAGGAGAAAGGCTCTCACCCTCCGAGGGTGCGCAGACTTTGCCTGATGGGACCATGAGTGCGTCTCGGCCTGGTGGAGCGGTGCAGACGACCGGGCGCAGACGAATCCCTCGCTGCTGACGCTGCGGCGTCTTGAACCCCACCGACGTCGCAAGAAGAACGTCGAAATCGCGCCCTGGAGGGACCGAACGCTGGTCCACGGGCGAGGACGAGCAGTATCCCGCCCGTGATGATGCAGAGGCTGCGGTTGCGGTGCCTCGTACGGCCGGTCGACACGAGTGATGGGGGAGCCCGGGTGATCGAGATCCAGTCTGCAGCGGCTGCGTGCGCGTCGATGACACGCACCGGCTCGGATCGGGGAGCAGTTGCAGCTCCCCTTTGTGCGGAGAGGCGACCACAGGTGGCCCCTGGGACGCTGAGCCTGCGTCCACGGTCGTTTCCTGCCCCCAAGGCGGCGGGCCTTGGGACTGCTCGGTCGACAACATGGCCATGCTGCTTCTGCGCCCTGCGCCCTGCGCCCTGCGCCCTGCGCCCTGCGTCCCTGCGCCCTGCGTCCCTGCGCTCCTGCGCTCCTCCGCTCCTGCGCCCCTGCGCCCCTGCGCCCCGGTGGGCCCGCAGCAGGCCGGCTCCATGCTGACCTCGACCTCGGCCACGTCGGGGCGGACGCTGAAGCCGACAGTGACGCCGACGGCCAAGCCCGCATCGCTCGCCTCCATCCACGAGGCAAGCTGCTCCATCCTGGCTCGAGCTTCCAGCTCAGACAAGAATGGGGCTGCCAGATCGCATATGTGCGGATCTGACAGCCCCATTTGCAGCCCAGGAGGCTGCCACAGGAGTTGGCTACGACCTAGTGGTGGCCGTGGTGTGCCTGCTCGAGCTCGCCCTTGGCGACCGGCTCGACACGGTCCTCGAAGAACCACCGGGACAGGGCGGCACGCACGCGCATAGGCGCCGTGATCTTGCCATCCGAATTCGGACGAAGCATGATCGGAGCCTGCTCGTTGTAGGAGACCAGCTCCCAGCGGTCGTACTTGTCCAGAGGAACCTCAACCTCGACGAACTCACCGTGCGGGAGGCGAAGTACACGACCCGACTCCACGCCGTGGAGCGCGAGCGAACGGTCACGCTTCTGCAGTCCGATGCAGATTCGCTTCGTGGCGATGTACGCGATGATCGGGCCGAGGATGAGCATCACCTGGAGGAAGTGGATGACATGTTCCATCGCGAGATGGAAGTGCGTCGCCATGAGGTCCGAGCTTGCCGCTGCCCACATGACCGCGTAGAACGTGACACCGGCAGCACCGATGGCGGTGCGGGTCGGAGCGTTGCGCGGACGGTCGAGCAGGTGGTGCTCGCGCTTGTCGCCCGTGATCCAGGCCTCGATGAAGGGGTACACGACGACCAGCACGATGAAGATGCCGATGACGATGAGAGGTGTCAGGATCGCGAACGACCACGTGTGGTTGAACCAGTACACCTCCCAGCCCGGTGGGATGAGGCGGAGCATTCCGTCGGCGAAACCGATGTACCAGTCAGGCTGGGTTCCAGCGGACACGGGGGACGGGTCGTACGGGCCGTAGTTCCAGACCGGGTTGATCGAGAAGAACGAAGCGATCAGGAAGATGAGGCCGAAGATGAGGAAGAAGAATCCTCCGGCCTTGCCGGCGAAGACCGGCAGGACCGGGTTTCCGACGACATTGCCGTTCGTACGGCCGGGTCCAGGCCACTGGGTGTGCTTGTTGATCACCATAAGGGCAAGGTGCAGCGCGATGAACAGGATGACCATCGCGGGCAGGATCATGATGTGCAGGGAGTACAGGCGGCCGACGATCTCGGTGCCGGGGAACTCGCCGCCGAAGAACAGGAACGAGACCCACGTCCCGACGAGCGGGATGCCCTTCATGATGCCGTCGATGATGCGCAGGCCGTTGCCGGAGAGCAGATCGTCGGGGAGCGAGTAGCCCGTGAAGCCCTCAGCCATCGCGAGGATGAAGAGCACGAAGCCGACGACCCAGTTGAGCTCGCGCGGCTTGCGGAACGCGCCCGTGAAGAAGACGCGCAGCATGTGCAGGCCGATGGAGGCCACGAACAGCAGGGCCGCCCAGTGGTGCACCTGGCGCATGAGGAGGCCGCCACGGATGTCGAACGAGATGTCGAGCGTGGATGCCATCGCGGCCGACATGCCCATGCCCTTGAGGGGCAGGTAGGAGCCTTCGTATTCGACGTGCGCCATCGACGGGTCGAAGAAGAACGTCAGGAACGTGCCGGAGAGCAGGATGACGACGAAGCTGTAGAGCGCGATCTCACCGAGCATGAAGGACCAGTGGTCCGGGAAGATCTTGCGGCCGAACTCCTTGACCGCGCCCGAGATCGTGGTGCGCTCGTCGAGGTAGTTGGCGGCGCCAGCGATGAAGCCGCCTTCGCGGACCGGAGCTTTATACGTTGTAGTCATGGCGTCGCTCCCAGAAGCTCGGTCCGACAGGTTCGGTGAAGTCGCTCTGCGCGATCAGGTAGCCCTCGTCGTCGACGGCGATCGGCAGCTGCGGGAGCGGACGACCAGCGGGTCCGAAGATGACCTCGCAGTGGTTCTTGACGTCGAACTGCGACTGGTGGCAGGGGCAGAGCAGGTGGTGCGTCTGCTGCTCGTACAGAGCGACAGGGCAGCCGACGTGCGTGCAGACCTTGGAGTAGGCGACGATGCCGTCGTACGACCACCCCGCTCGGTCTTCGCGCTCGTTGAGCTGGTCTGCGGGGAGACGCATCAGCAGGACGACGGCCTTGGCCTTCTCCTCGAGCAGGTGGTGCTCGAGGTCGATAAGGCCGTCCGGGATCACGTGGAACGCGGAGCCGTACGTGACGTCAGCTGCGCGGATCGGCGTGCCCGTAGGGTCGCGGACAAGGCGCGTCCCTTCTTCCCACATGGTGTGCGAGAGGGATTCGACCGGGTCCGGGTTGTTTCCGTTGTAGAGGTCGCGGAAGAGGACGATGCCGGGAAGCGGCATCGCGACGAGCGCACCGATGAGCGAGTTGCGGAACAGCTTGCGGCGGCTGAAGCCGGATTCCTCGTTGGCCTGCGCGAAGATCTCGACGGCGCGCGAGCGTGTCGCGGGCGATCCCTTGCCGGGGTGGCGTGCTTCGGCCATCTCGTGGTCGGCCATGAGGTACTTCGACCAGGCGACGGTGCCGATTCCGATGGCGAGCATGGCGAGGGCGATGCCGATGCCGAGGAACATGTTGTTCGCCCGCACCGTGGAGATGTCCTCGCGGCTGATCGGCCACACGAAGTAGGCGACGACAGCGAAGATGCTGGCGAGCGCCGAAAAGACGAAGAGCGCGACGAGGATCCGCTCGGTGCGCTTCGCCTGTGCGGGGTCTACGTCGGTGATCCGGTCGCGGTGCGCCGGCATGCCAGGGTTCTCGAAGCCGTCCTTGGGAAGGATCGCGGTCCCGATGTGAGGCGCCCGCTCCGACGAAGGAGCAGTGCGAAGCTCTCCGCCGTGTTCGCCATCAGCCATGGTGATCCCTTTCTGGGTGTGTCTGTTCAGCTGCAGTATGTCTTGGATGCCTGTGGCAGGTCTCAGCCAGCACTAGTTCGGTCGAGTGGCGATCCAGACCGCCATGGCGACGCCGGCACCGATCCCGAAGATCCAGATGAAGAGGCCTTCGGAGACGGGTCCGAGCGATCCGAGGCTGTTGCCGCCGATCGTGCCTGTGACCTCGGTCTGCCAGCGGATGGCCGTGATGATGTCGGCCTTGTCCTGGGGGGTGAGGTTCGCGTCGTTGAAGACGGGCATGTTCTGCGGGCCGGTGATCATGGCCTCGTAGAGGTGCACCGGCTCGACAGTCATGAGCTCGGGAGCGAACTTGCCCTCGGTCAGGGCGCCGCCCGCGCCGGCCACGTTGTGGCACATCGCGCAGTTGATGCGGAAGAGCTCGGCGCCGCGTGCCGCGTCGCCGTCGGCCTGCAGGTACTGCTCGTCCGGGACAGCGGGGCCGGGGGCCAGCGATGCCACGTAGTCCGCGAGGTCGCTGATGCCCTGCTCGTCGAACTGGACGGGCTTCGCGGGCGCCTGGGCGGCGTTCGCCTGCATCGGCATGCGGCCGGTTCCGACCTGGAAGTCGACGGCGGCTGCTCCGACGCCGATGAGGCTCGGACCGTTCTCCGTACCGGCGGCGTTCATGCCGTGGCAGGTTGCGCAGTTCGCGCCGAAGAGCGCAGCACCGTTCTCGATGTCGCTCGCCGCGGCGGGGGCGGCACCTTGTGCTGCGGCCGCCGTCGTCGCGGAGTCGATCGCGGTGTACGCGCCTCCGGTGAGGAGGAGGCCGGCTCCGAGGAGTGCGGCGGTGGCGAGAGGGGTGCGGCGGCGTGCCGTCTTGCGGGTCGCCGTCTTCGCAGTCCGTGGCTTGGTGGTTCGGAACATTTGGGTGTTCTCCAGGATCGGGCTACGAGAAGTAGGGCAGCAGGTAGATGACGAAGAAGAGTGCAACCCAGACCACGTCGACGAAGTGCCAGTAGTAGGAGATGCCCAGTGCGCTGCTGACCTCGCGGGTGCCCATGCGCCTGGCCGAGTACATGCGGCCGATGACGAGGAGGAACGTGACGAGTCCGCCGGTCACGTGCAGGCCGTGGAAGCCGGTCGTCATGTAGAAGGCGCTCGTGTACGCGTTGAGGTTGAGGACGTAGCCCTCGCTCACGAGCGTGGCATACTCCCAGACCTGGCCCGCGACGAAGATGCCGCCGAGAAGGACCGTGAGGTAGAACCATTCGATGGCGCCCCAGTGCTTGGGGCTCTTGCCGGTCGCACGCGCCTGCTCGCGCTCAGCCGCGAACGTGCCGAACTGGCACGTGAACGACGAGCTCACGAGGATGAGCGTGTTGATGGTCGCGAAGGGGACGTTCAGCACGCTGTGGCCTTCGGCGAACTGCTCCGGCGCCATTGAGCGCAGTGTGAAGAAGATCGCGAAGAGCCCAGCGAAGAACATCACTTCGCTACCGAGCCAAACGATGACGCCGATGGCAGTCGTATTGGGGCGATGGACCGTGTGCACGGCCTGAGCGGAGGTTGCAGCAGTCACCTGACCATTATGACCGATTTCCCAGGCTCCCGAGACAAGGCGGCCCGACCGGCGGGTCGCGTCCGATTAGGTGTGCCTGGGTGGTGGACGACTATCGTTTCCTGCATGACTTCGACCGAGACCTGGCCCGGACTGCTCGAGAAGCTGCTTGGCGGTGAGGATCTGAGCGTCGCGCAGGCGACGTGGGCGATGCGCCAGGTGATGGCGGGCGAGGTGAGCGAGGCTCGGCTCGCGGCGTTCCTCGTGGCGCTCCGTGCGAAGGGGGAGACGGTCGAGGAGGTCGTCGGCTTCCGGGACGCGATCCTCGAGCACGCGGTGCCGCTCGATGTGCCGCCGATGGCGCTCGACATCGTCGGCACCGGTGGCGACATGGTCGGAACCGTCAACGTGTCGACCATGTCGTCGATGGTCTGCGCTGGGGCCGGGGTGCCGGTCGTCAAGCACGGCGGCGGTGCGTCCAGCGCGAAGTCGGGCTCCAGCGACGTCCTCTCGGCGCTGGGCGCCGTGCACACGGCCGATCCGGTCCGCGTGAAGCGGATCTTCGAGGAGGTCGGCCTGACGTTCGTGTACGCGGCGCAGTTCCATCCCGGCTTCGGGCACGCGCGGAAGGTGCGCGGCGAGCTCGGCGTCCCCACCGTGTTCAACCTGCTCGGCCCGCTCACCAACCCAGCACGACCGGAGGCTTCGGCGGTCGGCGTGGCACGCCAGGCGGCGATCCCCCTCATCACCGGCGTGTTCCGCACGCGCGGTGCGACGGCACTCGTCTTCCGAGGAGACGACGGGCTCGACGAGCTGAGCGTCACGGGATACAGCCACATCTGGGAGGTCTCGAACGGCGCGATCACGGAGCACGACCTTCATCCGCGCGACGTCGGCCTCGGCACGTACGACATGCAGGAGCTCCTCGGAGGCCTGCCAGAGGAGAACGCCGCCATCGCCCGCGACGTCCTGTCCGGGAAGCGACACGGTGCCGTCCGCGACATCGTGCTGCTCAACGCCGCCGCTGGCCTCGTCGCCTACGACCTCGCGCAGAATCCCGAGGCCGCCGAGCGGCCCCTCCGGGAGCGGCTGTCAGCCAGGATCGTGGATGCAGCGGCGAGCATCGACAGCGGGCGGGCGATCGAGACCCTCGACGCTTGGGTCGCCGCGACACGCGCCGCCTGACCCCGACGCAGCTCAGACCACGGAGAACGGCCGAGGCCCTCAGCAGGTGCTGCTGAGGGCCTCGACGTGTTCTCTGCGTTTCCCGGGCTACGAGACGTCCTCGTCGACCCAGTCAAGCGTCTTCGAGACGGCCTTCTTCCAGTTGCGGTAGAGGCGCTCGCGCTCCTCTTCCGGCATCTGCGGGGTCCAGCGCTTGTCCTCCTGCCAGTTGGCGGACACCTCGTCGAGGTCCTTCCAGAACCCGACTGCGAGGCCGGCCGCGTAGGCGGCGCCGAGTGCGGTTGTCTCCGTGACCACGGGGCGAACGACATCGGTGTTGAGGATGTCGGCCTGGAACTGCATGAGCGTGTCGTTGGCGACCATGCCGCCGTCGACCTTGAGCTCGGCGAGCGGCACGCCTGAGTCAGCGTTCGACGCCTCGAGGACGTCGCGCGTCTGGTACGCCGTGGATTCCAGCGCTGCACGCGCGATGTGGTTCTTGTTGACGAAGCGCGTCAGACCGACGATGGCGCCTCGTGCATCCGGTCGCCAGTACGGCGCGAAGAGGCCCGAGAACGCGGGGACGATGTACGTGCCGCCGTTGTCCTCGACCTTGCTCGCCAGCTCTTCGATCTCCGGTGCCGAGTTGATGAGACCCAGGTTGTCGCGGAGCCACTGGACCAGCGAGCCGGTCACGGCGATCGAACCCTCGAGCGCGTAGACGGGAGCCGCGTCGCCGAGTTTGTAGCAGAGCGTCGTGAGGAGCCCGTTCTCGGACTTCACGATCTTCTCGCCGGTGTTGTAGATGAGGAAGGACCCGGTGCCATAGGTGTTCTTGGCCTCGCCGGACGTGAAGGCTGTCTGCCCGAACGTCGCCGCCTGCTGGTCGCCGAGGATGCCGGAGATCGGGACTTCGCGGAGGAGCGACTGCGTGCTCGCGTGTCCGTAGACCTCGGACGAGGACTTGATCTCGGGGAGCATCGACGCTGGAACACCGAAGGCGTCCAGGATCGACTGGTCCCAGGCGAGCGTCTCGAGGTCCATGAAGAGCGTTCGGGAGGCGTTCGTGACGTCGGTGACGTGCACGCCCCCATTCACCCCGCCCGTCAGGTTCCAGAGCACCCAGCTGTCGGTCGTGCCGAAGATGAGGTCGCCTGCCTCGGCTCGCTCGCGCGCTCCGTCGACGTTCTCGAGGATCCAGACGATCTTGGTGCCGGAGAAGTAGGTGGCGAGGGGCAGGCCCACGGTGTCCTTGAACCGCTCGACGCCGCCGTCGGCCGCCAGGCGGTCCACGATGGCCTGAGTGCGCGTGTCCTGCCAGACGATCGCGTTGTAGACCGGCTCGCCGGTGGTCTTGTCCCAGACCACGGCCGTCTCGCGCTGGTTGGTGATGCCGATCGTGGCGATGTCGTGCCTGGTGATGTTCGCCTTCGAGAGCGCCTGGCCGATGACCTCTCGCGTGTTGTTCCAGATCTCCTTCGGGTCGTGCTCGACCCAGCCTGCCTGCGGGAAGATCTGCTCGTGTTCGAGCTGCCCCGTGGACACGATCGTCCCTGAGTGGTCGAAGACGATGGCTCGAGAGGAGGTGGTGCCCTGGTCGATGGCGATGACGTACTTGCTCACGGAATGACTCCCTTGTCAGAGATGGTGATGTGCCAGTGGTGGTGACAGCGATGCCGACCTGGCGCGAGCATCGCGGGTGGTGTCATGCAGACAGTTTCGGGGCCGGATCTGTGAGGAGTCCGGCCCCGAAGACGTGGTGGTGTGCTCGCGGGTGCTAGGCGGTGACGCCTGGCAGGATCGCGGTGCCGACGAGGCCCGCGAGGATGCCGCCGATGATCGGTCCGACGATGGGGACCCACGAGTAGCTCCAGTCGCTGCCACCCTTGCCCTTGATGGGGAGGAAGGCGTGCGCGAGGCGGGGCCCGAGGTCACGTGCTGGGTTGATGGCGTATCCGGTCGGGCCACCGAGGCTCGCGCCGATGGAGACCACGACGATCGCGACGGCGAGCGGCGCGAGGTTGCCGAGGCTCGTCGAATCGGGTGCGGTCGATCCGAGGTCGCTGCCGAGGATCCCCGGGAAGTTCGTGAAGGCGATGACCGCGAGGACGAGGACGAACGTCGCGATGATCTCGGTCACCGTGTTCCAGCCGAGGCTGCGCTTCGCCGGGCCGGTGGCGAAGACCGCGAGCTTGGAGGCCGGGTCGGGTTCGTCGTCGAAGTGCAGCTTGTAGGCGAGCCACACGATGACGGCTCCGAGGATGGCACCGATCAGCTGGGCGAGAATGCGCAGCCCGATCTCTCCTCCGTCGATCGGGTCGCCGTTCGCGAGGGCGTTGGCCGCGAGGCCCAGCGTCACTGCTGGGTTGAGCTGGCCGCCGGAGGCCGCAGACGAGAGCACGCCGATGAAGACGGCGAAGCCCCAGCCGAAGTTGATGAGGAGCCAGCCGCCGCCGTTGCCCTTCGTGCCTTTGAGGACGACGTTGGCGACGACACCGCAACCGAGGAGGACGAGCACTGCGGTGCCCACCAGCTCGGCCAAGAAGATCGATCCTAGATCCACGGGATTGCCTTTCTGGGAAGTTCGATACGGGGCGAGCCCGTGCCGCGATTGAGCGGTGCCTCACCCTAGGCACAGCGCGAACTAATACGCGCGTGTTACGAGGGAATTTCCCCGAATCGTGACAAGTCGGCGGCACTAGGCTGGGCCTGGTTGCAATGCTGCCGCCAATATCTCGTCGAGAGGATGATCGTGAAAAAGCTGATCAACGATCCGAAGGACGTTGTCAAAGAAGCACTGGAAGGCATGGCGCTCGCACACGCCGACATTCTCCGGGTCGCTCCGGAGCCGGCGTTCCTCGTGCGCAACGACGCGCCGGTGGCCGGCAAGGTCGGCATCGTGTCCGGTGGCGGTTCTGGTCACGAGCCGATGCACGGAGGCCTGGTCGGGTACGGGATGCTCGACGCGGCAGTTCCTGGGCCCGTGTTCACCTCCCCGACGCCTGACCCCATCCTGGAGGCGACGAAGGCGGTCGATGCAGGCCGCGGGGTGCTCCACATCGTCAAGAACTACACGGGTGACGTCCTCAACTTCGAGACCGCATCCGACCTCGCGCTCGCCGAGGACATCGAGGTGCGCAGCGTCATCGTCGACGACGACGTGGCCGTCAAGGACTCGCTGTACACGGCGGGGCGTCGAGGCGTGGCAGGCACGGTGCTCGTGGAGAAGATCGCGGGTGCCTCGGCCGAGCGCGGCGACGACCTCGACACCGTCGCGGGCCTCGCGGAGCGCGTGAACGCGCAGACGCGATCGATGGGCGTCGCCCTGACGGCGTGCACGGTTCCGCACGCGGGGGAGCCGAGCTTCGACCTCGCTGACGATGAGATCGAGATCGGCATCGGTATTCACGGGGAGCCCGGGCGCGCGCGAATCGGGATCGAGCCTGCGGATGCGATTGTCGATCGCCTCTTGGCCCCGATTCTCGAGGACCTCCCTTTTGCATCCGGCGACAATGTTCTTCTCTTTGTGAACGGAATGGGGGGCACGCCGGAAATCGAGCTCTACATCGTGTTCCGGAGGGCGGCGGCGGTACTCGCAGAGCACGGGATCTCCGTGACTCGTCACCTCGTCGGGAACTTCACGACCTCGCTGGAGATGCAGGGATGCTCGATCACCGTGCTGAGACTCGACGACGAATTGACCGAATTATGGGATGCGCCCGTCCACACGGCGGCGCTCCGGTGGGGAAGGTAGGACATGGCACTCGACGGAAACTGGGCTCGCACATGGGTGGAGCTCTCCGCGGCCTCTATGGCCGAACATCGGACTGAGCTGATCCACCTCGACAGGAACATCGGTGACGGCGATCACGGCGAGAACATGGACCGAGGATTCCAGGCGGCTCTCGGGAAGCTGTCGACGCTCGAGGACGGCGCGACGCCGGCGGATGTGCTGAAGCTGCTCGCGACGACCCTCATCTCGACCGTCGGCGGTGCTGCGGGGCCGCTGTACGGGACAGCTTTCCTCAAGGGCGCGGTTGCCCTCAAGGGCAAGGCGGAACTCGACCCGGCTGACGTCGCGGCGTTCGTGGAGGCGGCGAGCGCCGGACTCCAGCAGCGCGGCAAGGCGCAGCCAGGCGACAAGACGATGGTGGACGCATGGTCCCCGGCCGCGTCCGCGGCGCAGAAAGCCTCGGACGCAGGCGAGGATGCCGTCTCGGTGCTGCGCGCCGCGGCGTTCGCCGCCGTCGAAGGCGCCGCGGCCACGGAGCCGCTCGTCGCGAGGAAGGGGCGGGCGAGCTACCTGGGCGAGCGGAGTGCGGGGCACCGCGACCCTGGAGCGCAGTCGACGGCCTACCTCCTCGGGGCCGCGGTCGAGGCCGCCTCGTGACAGTCGGCATCGTCGTCGTCTCTCACTCGGCCCGCATCGCTGATGGGCTCGTCGAGCTGGCCGGCCAGATGGCCGCTGACGTGGCGATCATCGCCGCCGGCGGCACGGAGGACGGTCGCGTCGGCACGAGCTTCGAGCTGATCGAGAGCGCCGTGGCACAGGCACGGTCCGGCGACGGAGTCGCGGTCTTCACCGACCTCGGTTCGGCCGTCATGACCGCCGAGACGGTCCTCGAGATGCTCGACGACGATGCCGACGAGGTCCGGCTCGTGGATGCGCCACTGGTCGAGGGCACGGTCGCGGCCGCCGTCGCTGCGGCGGGCGGTGCCTCTCTCGACGAGGTCGTCGCTGCTGGAGAGTCCGCTTGGCTGCGCCCAGCTGAGCAGTCGACCGGCCTCGGCGAGGGCGCTACGCATGAGGTCGCCGCGGATTCAGCGTCGGATGCCACGGTGCCCGACGCGAGCGCTCGCGTCACGATCGTCAACGAGCAGGGGCTCCACGCGAGGCCGGCGGCGCAGCTCGCGGCGGCGGCGGCGAGATTCGAGGCGAAGATCACGATCGGCGGGGCCGACGCGGACAGCCTCCTGCGCATCATCTCGCTCGGGGCATCACACGGTCAGGAGATCGAGGTCGCCGCGACCGGCAGGGACGCGGACCAGGCCGTGCGAGAACTCGCCGATCTCATCAGCTCCGGTTTCGGCGAAGCCTGAGGAACAAGCAACCACAGCACGCGGCACCGGCGCCGAGGAAAAGTCCCCGCGCGTCGGCGTCCGCGCCTTCGGTAGAATCAATGCCAGGCGGGGGCACACCCCGCCACACGCGGCCACCAGGGAGCTCACCGTCATGACCGTCTTCATCATCATCGGAGCGATCGGCCTCGGACTTCTCGTCTTCTCGATGTTCTTCGGAGAGATCCTCGACGTGGATGCCGGTGGACTGCTCTCGGTACCTGGCCTCGCGGTCGCCCTCGTCGTCTTCGGCGCCTCCGGGGCGATCACGGACAGCATGGGACTCCCGCAGTTCTGGGCCTACATCGTCGCGATCGTGATCGGTCTGATCGCCTACGTCGGATCTGCCCTCCTCGTGCGCAACCTCTCGAAGAGCAGCGACGGCGTGCCGCGCGACGTGACCGGGGATACCGGAACGGCGATGTCCCGCATCACGAACGCCAGCGGCGAAGTCGCGCTCGACGGCTCCCACGAGATCGAACGACGCCTCGCCTTCGCCGACGGGGACATCGAGCAGGGAACGCGCATCCGCGTCGTGCAGCACCTCGGCTCGCGCGTCAAAGTCGAACGCGAATCGAACTAAGCCCTGTCGCGCTCACCGGACGAGGCGGCAGGCGCGGCACGACCACAGCATGACCAACCACGACCTCCACGACAGGAAATCGACCATATGGACTTGATAACTGCCAACGTCTCCGTGATCGGCGTCATCGCGATCATCATCGCGCTGCTCGCCCTCGGTGTCTTCATCGCATCCCGCATCCGCCGCGTCCCACCGAACGAGGCCCTCATCATCGTCGGCCGCGGCGCCGGGCAGAAGGCCCAGAGCGACATGACGGGACAGCGCGTCGTGATCGGCGGCCGCACGTTCGTCTGGCCGATTCTGCAGCAGGGCTTCGCGCTCTCGCTCGAGCAGCGCCAGATCGGCATCCAGGTCGAGGGTGTCGACAAGAACCGCATCAAGATCGCCATCAAGGCGTCCATCAACTTCAAGGTGTCCGGCACCGAGGAAGGCGTGCGCCGCGCGGCCCAGCGATTCCTGGACCAGCAGGAAGCGCTCACCGACATCATCCGCGAGTCGCTCGAGGGCTCGCTTCGTTCCATCGTCGGAGACATGACGATCGAGCAGATCATCTCCGACCGCAAGAGCCTCTCCGACCGCGTCGTGTCCGAGACGAAGGCCGACCTCATCGAGCAGGGTCTGCAGGTCGACCTCCTCAACATCTCCGACATCTCCACGCCCGGCAGCGACTACCTGCAGAACCTCGGGCGTTCCGAGTCCGCTCGCGCCCGTCAGGTCGCGGAGGTCAGCGAGGCCGAAGCGGCCCGCGTGTCCGAGTTCGCGAAGATCGAGGCATCTGAGCGCATCGCAGAGCGTGAGAAGGAACTCCGTCTCCGTCAGGCCTCCATCAAGGCCGAGACCGACCGCGCAAACGCGGAAGCCGAGGCCGCTGGCCAGTTCGCACGGGCCGAGCAGGACCGCCTCGTCGCACAGCAGGAGCGCGAAGCGCTCATCGAGCAGGCGCTCGTGACGCAGGAGCGGCTCGACATCGAGATCCGCAAGCCTGCCGAAGCGGACGCCTACGCGAAGGTCCAGCAGGCAAACGCCATCCGCGACACCGAGAACGCGGCCACCGACGCCGAGGTCTACAAGCGCACCCGCACGGCAGAGGCCAACAAGGTGGCCGCCGTCCAGGACGCTGAAGCAGCGGCCGCCGCCGTCCGATACTCCGGTGAGGCCGACCGTGACCGCCAGATCGCGCTCGCAGCCGGTATTCGTGCAGAGGGTGACGCTCGCGCCGCCGCGATCCAGGCTGAGGGTCTTGCAGAGGCCGCCGCTACGGACGCCAAGGCTCAGGCTCTGCAGAAGTACGGCGAAGCCGCCATCGCGCAGGAGATCATCTCGCGTCTGCCGGAGATCGTCCGCGCCGCGGCCGACCCGATCAGCAACATCGAGAAGCTCACCGTCATCTCCACCGACGGTGCAAGCGCCGTCACGAAGACGGTCGGGTCCGTTCTCGGCGAGGGCACCGAGGTGCTCAAGACCCTCACGGGCATCGACCTGCAGCAGCTGGTCGGCTCGTTCGCCAAGGACGGTGGCCTCGCCCCCTCCGCTCCGAAGACGGGTGACACCACGCCGAACATCTGACCGAGAGTCGCGACCTCTCGTTCCGTGCACTGAGACGGGGCGGCCCCACCAGGGGTCGCCCCGTCTCGTCGTCTGCGGCGGCTACACTGACCGGCGTGAGCGTCGCCCCTGCAGAAGAGTCCCCGTCGATCTCCCTCGCGACGTTCCGGCCGAGCCAGCGTGACGTCCTCGCCCGCCTTGTCCCGACGCTGCTCGGCGTCGGTCTCGTGGCGTTCCTCGGCTACGCGCTGGCCACCGAGGCGGGCCGAACGCAGCTCGACGAGCGCGGCTTCGTGCCCCTGCTGCTCGGCTGGATCGCGATGCTCGGGCTGTGCATCCTGGGCGCAGTCGCTGCGCTCGCAGCCGAGCGTGGCGTGTCAACGGGACTTCGTTCCTACACCCGCCAGCGCGTGCTGCCGCTCGCTCTCGGGCACTCGATCCTGGCGGCCGCGGGCGCGACGTTCTGCAGCTTCTGGATCTCCGGGGGAGCGTACGACCTGCTCACGGTGCTCACGTGCACGTTCGTGCTCACGCTGCTGTTCACCGCGTCCGTGCTCGTGCCGGCGTACCTGACGGGCTTCGCACGCGCGGAGGCGGCGAGAGCCTAGAGCAGCACCTGCGGCGAGATCTCCACGGTCTGCTCAGGAGGCAGCCCGAACTGCGCTGCGGGAGACGACGCACCGCGCGACATGAGCACGAAGAACTTGGCCCGCCAGGTCGCCATTCCACTCGCGTGGCCTGGCCGGAGCGCGATGCGCGAGAGGAAGAAGATCGCGCTCTCGTTGTCGAACTGCGAGACGGTGCCGGCGAGCCGGGCGTCCCGAAGCGACAGCGGCACGTCCCGACGGTCGAGGAACCCGTAGGTCAGGGTGATGTGCACGAGGCCCTCGGGGGCTGGCCCGATGTCGTCGATCCGACAGCGCGCGCGCTCCGGGATGTGCGGCACATCGGCCGTCGCGACGCGCACGAGCAGCACGTGCTCGTGGAGCGCGTGGTTGACCCGGGTGTTGAGGCGGAGCGCGAGGGGCGCCGTGCGGGCGCCGCCGTGGGGGTAGATGGCCCAACCGGGGACGCGCGTCGGCTGGTCCGCGAGGAGCCGCCTCATGAGCTCCTGCAGGGTGCCCTCCAGGCGCTCGCGCCTGCCGGTGACGATCTCGCGGCCGCGTCTCCAGGTGAGCATGGTCAGGATGATCGCGGCGGCCAGCACGAGCGGCAGCCAGCCGCCCGCGAAGAACTTCACGAGACCCGAGACGAAGAAGGCGAGCTCGAGCAGGACGATCGGCACCGTCACGAGCAGCACTCGGTACCAGGGCCATTCCCACACGATGCGCAGGTACACGATGAAGAGCGACGACGTGAGCAGGAAGGTCGTCGTCACCGCGAGCCCGTAGGCCGCCGCCAGGTTCTCCGACGTTCGGAACCCGAGGACGACCCCGATGATCAGCACGAGAAGGATCATCGAGACGACCGGGATGTAGATCTGGCCGATGGACGCACGCGAGGTGTGCTTGACGCTGAGGTTCGGCAGGAAGCCGAGCCGCATGGCCTGTCTGGCGACCGAGAAGGTGCCGGAGATCACCGACTGGGAGGCGATGACGGTGGCGAGCGTCGCGAGGCCGATGAGGGGGAACACCGCCCAGGTGGGGGCCATGCGGAAGAAGGGGTTGTCGATGGCGGTCGGGTCCTCGATGACGAGGGCACCCTGACCGAGGTAGCAGACCGTGAGGGCCGGGAACACGACGAAGAGCCAGGCCTTCGAGATGGGGGAGCGGCCGAAATGGCCGAGGTCGGCGTAGAGGGCCTCGGCGCCCGTGACGGCGAGCACCACGGCTCCCAGCGCCACGCCGGCGATGAGCGGCTCGCTGAAGATGAAGCCGAGCGCGTGGTGCGGAGAGAACGCCGCGAGGATCTCGGGATGCTCCAGGATGTGGGGGATTCCGAGCAGCGCGAGGGTGATGAACCAGATCAGCATGATCGGGCCGAACAGACGGCCGATGCCGGCGGTGCCGAACCGCTGCAGCGCGAAGAGGCCGACGAGCACGACGAGGGCGATGGGCACGACCAGTGCCCCGGTGCCCGGCACCGCGATCTCAAGGCCCTCGACGGCTGACAGCACGGACACCGCAGGCGTGATGACGCTGTCCCCGAAGAAGAGGGCTGCCCCGATGATCCCGACGAGGGTCGTCGCGGCCATGGCGCGCCGTGATCCGCGAAGGCGCCGCCCGATGAGGGTGGAGAGCGCGAGGATCCCGCCCTCGCCCTCGTGGTCGGCGCGGAGCACGAACAGCACGTACTTGACGGTGACGAGCAGCGTGACGGCCCAGATGATGAGCGAGATCAGCCCGTAGACGTGCGCGATGCTCGGCTGCACGATGCCGTCGTGCTCGGAGAACACCGCCCGCAGGGCGTAGAGGGGACTCGTGCCGATATCGCCGAAGACGATGCCGATCGCGGCGACGCCAACGGCGGACCGGGCGAGGAGGGTGCCGCTGGTTCTGGTGTGGGAGGCGGCGGCAGCCTCGGGTCGCGCGGTGCGCAGATCGTGCATGCGACCAATGTAGACCCGGTCTGCGTGCGTGCCGACCGGAGACTAGAATTCCCGGGTTCGGCATCGAGCAGTATCGAGGGGGTCCCGGTGACCAGCAGCACAGTCCAGACCGAGGCGCAGCATCCGCACAGCGAGGGGACGGCGCCCGGCGGGCTGCGTCGTGGTCTCAAGGCCAGGCATCTGCAGCTCCTGGCGATCGGCGGAGCCATCGGCACCGGGCTCTTCCTGGGGTCGGGGACCACCATCAGCCTCGCCGGACCGTCGATCATCTTCGTGTATGCGATCGTCGGCCTCGCGCTGTTCTTCGTCATGCGGGCCCTCGGCGAGCTGCTGCTCTCGAACCTCGGGTACAAGACGTTCGGGGACGTCGCGGCCAACCTCATCGGCCCTTGGGCCGGCTACGTCGTCGCCTGGACGTACTGGCTGGCGTGGGTCATCACGGTCATCGCCGACATCGTCGCCATCACGGGCTACGTGGCGTTCTTCAACGCCGACATCCCCGCCTGGGCGCCGGCGATCGCCACGGCGATCGGTCTGCTCCTCCTCAACCTGCAGCCGGTCAAGGCCTTCGGCGAGACGGAGTTCTGGTTCGCGATCATCAAGGTCGTGGCGATTCTCGCCCTCATCGGCGTCGGCATCTTCCTGCTCGTCACCGGCTTCACGAGCGCGGACGGCGTCACGGCCTCGGTCTCGCACCTGTGGGACCACGGCGGCATGTTCCCGTTCGGCATCAGCGGGTTCATCCTGGGCTTCCAGATGGGCGTGTTCGCGTTCGTCGGCATCGAGCTCGTCGGCACGGCCTCCGCGGAGGCGGAGGATCCCGAGAAGAACCTGCCGAAGGCCATCAACTCGGTCGTCGTGCGCATCCTCGTGTTCTACGTCGGCGCGCTCGTCATCATCATGTCGGTGACCCCCTGGGACCAGATCCAGCCGGGAGTGAGCCCGTTCACCTCGATGTTCGAGCTCATCGGGTTCCCGGCGGCGGCCATCGTCGTCAACCTGGTGGTGCTCACCTCAGCGGCGTCGAGCGCCAACTCCGGCTTCTACTCGTCCACGCGGATGCTCTACGGCCTCGCGGCGGACGGGCAGGCGACGAAGCGGTTCGGCCTCCTCAACTCGCGTGGCGTGCCGACGCAGGGCGTGTTCTTCACGACGGCGTTCCTCTTCGCGGCGCTGCCGGTGCTCGCCCTCGGTGACAACGTGATGGCGGCCTTCACGGTCGTCACCTCCGTGAGTTCCCTCAACTTCATCGCGACGTGGACGTTCATCCTCGTCAGCTACCTCATGTTCCGGAAGAAGCGCCCCGAGCTCCACGAGGCCTCGAAGTTCAAGATGCCGGGCGGACGGTTCATGCCGTGGGTGATCCTGGCGTTCTTCGCCTTCATCCTCGTCGCGCTCGCCATGGGCGAGGACACCCGCGCCGGCCTGATCGTGCTGCCGTTGTGGTTCCTCGGCCTCGGCCTCATGTGGCGCCTCGTCGTCAGCAAGCGGGTGGCCCGTCGTGGGGCCGAGGAGCTCGACGAGCTCGCCGAGGGCACCTCGCCCTAGTCCGTCAGCGACTGCCCCCTGGATCCGACGATGGAGCGCAGCATGGCGCGCAGGATCCCGAAGAAGCCGAGCAGGCCGATCACCGCCCCGAGCAGGTTGAACAGCTGCAGGCCGGGGGCGAGCGTTGGACCGCCGCCCGCGACGACCAGCACGATCGCGAGGATCACGGCAGTCAGGGCCACCGCCGTGTCGATGCCTCGGCTGACGAGCCCCCCGAGCCAGCTGCGGTCCTGTCGGTCGGAGAACGGACTGACCCGCACGCTCAGCTCGCCGTCTTCGAGCTTCGAGACGATCGTGTCGATGCGGTTCGGCATGCGGGCAGCGTAGGCGGCGGCGATGGCGGCCTTCGCCTGCGCGGTGCCGACGACCCGCTTGAGTGCGAGGAGCTGCTTCAGCAGCTTCGGCACGAAGGGGAGCGCGCGCTGCACGAAGTCGAAGTCCGGTTCGATGACGCGAAGGCAACCCTCGAGCGTCGCGAAGCTGCGGAACGCGGAGGCGAGCGTCGAGGGGAGCGCGAGGTGGTGCTTGCGGATGACGTCGAGCATCATCGTGAAGATCGAGCCCTCCCCGCGAGGCCAGTGCTGCACCGAGGTGAGTGCGATGCCGATGTCGTGCCGGAAGGCCTCCACGTCGAGGTCCTCGGGAGCGTCGACGATGAGGAGCAGCGCGTCGGCGGCCGACACGTCGTCGTCGCTCGCCGCCGAGAGCAGGAACGCGGCCAGGTGCTCGCGCTGGCTTCGCTGCACGATGCCGATCGCGCCGAAGTCGATGAGGCCGAGCGTGCCGTCGTCGCGGATGAACACATTGCCAGGGTGCAGATCGGCGTGGAAGACGCCGTAGACGAGGATCTGCTCGATGACCGTCTCCATGAGCGTCTGCGCGAGGTCGTGACGGGCCTCCGGGCCCAGCGCCTCCAGGCGGTCGGCTGCTGAGCTCAGCGGGCTCCCGTCCATGACGTCCATCGTCAGGACCCTGCGCGCGCTCGCCGCCGAGTACACGGCAGGGATGGCGATCTCCGTGAGCTCGGGGGAGCCCGCGTGGATCTCGCGCATCGTGCTCTCGATCATGTGCACGTTTCGAGCCTCGACCCGATAGTCGAGCTCCTCTTCCAACGTCGTCGTGAAGCCGGCGGCCATCGCGGAGAGCCGCATCTCCCTGCCGAGCGCCGTGTGCGTCTCGGCCCGGTCCGCGAGACGCCCGATGATGTCCACGTCGGCTTCGACCTGAGCTCGCGCATCCGGTCGCTGCACCTTGACGACGACGGGGGTGCCGTCGACGAGGCGGGCGCGGTGCACCTGTGCGA
This sequence comes from Pseudoclavibacter sp. JSM 162008, assembly GCF_041366455.1. NCBI lineage: Bacteria > Bacillati > Actinomycetota > Actinomycetes > Micrococcales > Microbacteriaceae > Pseudoclavibacter > Pseudoclavibacter sp. JSM 162008. The sequence continues at coordinate 155,354 of NZ_JBEWYX010000009.1, read as the reverse complement.
CCGAGGCGGCCGCCAGGGGAGTGGAGTCGATCTCCCGGAAGATCGTATCGAGAGGCGCCCCGAGCTCGCTCTTCAGCACCCGCTCGATCTCGGGCCACGGCACCGTCGTCGCGTTGGACTGCAGCCGCGCGAGCGCGGAGAGGTAGGGCTCCGGGACGAGGTCCCGTCTCGTGGAGAGGACCTGCCCGAGCTTCACGAACGTGACGCCGGCGTGGTTGATGGTCGTGATGAGGGCATCCGCGCGCTGCTGGGCGGTCGTGCGCCCCTCTGCGGTCGAGGTGCGGCGCCCGTGCAGCAGCCAGCCGGCCCCGTCGCGCGACGCGATCGTGAGGATCTGCAGATAGCGTTTCGTACGGCTGCGACGCCTGATGGCGGAGCGGACGAGCTCGATGGGGTTCGGGAACGCGCGGGTGGGGATGGTCGCCTCGAGGGCGACGAGGACGAGCACGCCGAGGGCGAAGATCCACGAGACGGCGAGGAGCACCACGACCACGACGACCGTGAAGTTGGTCTCGCCGTCCTCGAGCTGGTCGACCCCGGTCTCGCGGATGATCCAGTTGCCGAAGGGGATCGAGGCGATCACGACGAGCGCTCCGACGATGATCGCCCGGATGTACCCGATCGGCACGCCGAGCACGCGGCGGGACACGAGCCCCACGAGGATGGCGGCGAGGATCGCGACGGCGATCAGCAGGGCGTTGGCGAACACGGCGCTCCTCGTGAGGTGGGGGACTCGCCCAGGCTAGCCGCTCGGCTGGCGCTCGAGCATGCCGGCCGACCTGCGAAGTCGTTCGAGCTCTGACCGATCGCGTGCCACCGCCGCCGTCAGCGCGAGAGGTACGGGAGGTGCGGCGCCGCACCCTCTGCGAACTGGCGCAGGATTCGCCGCTGCGTCTCGGCGGGGTAGTCGAAGGGGAGTGCGATCACGAGCTCGTCAGCGGCGTGGATGCCGGCGTCGTCCGCGAGCGCTTCGGCGATCTGCTCGCCGGTGCCGCTCGCAACGCGCCCGAACTGGAATGGCAGCGGACCTCCGCCCACGTTCGCAGCACGCTCGGCGTCGCGCCCGAGCAGCCACTCGAGCTCGGAGCGTTCGGCGGGAGTGTCGAATGGCACGATGGCGCGACTCACAGAGGCGAACGAGGTGAGGGAGCTCGCCTTGGCGTGCTCTTCGCGATAATCGCGGATGTACTGCGCCTGCGTGTCCTCGAAGCCGAGGTCCCCGATCTCCGTGTTGAGGGTCGAGAGCTGCAGTCGCAGTCCGCGCCTGCCGGTCTTCCGCGCGCTTGTGCCGCCACCGGCCCCGTAGGCGACGCGGCCCCTGAGCCCCGGACTCTGAGGCTGCGCGGTCAGCGCGCTGCCGGCCTCGGCGAAAGGCAGGTCGGTTTCGGCCGTGGCGATGGTTCTCCCTTCGATCGCCGTGAGGAAGGTGTCGAGACGTGCGTCGACGAGCGCACGCACGTCATCGCCCTCGATCCTGCCGAAGGCCTGCGCGAACGTCGACTCGGTCGCCGCGTATCCGGAGCTGAGCCCGAGCTCGAGCCGTCCTCCCGTGAGCAGATCGAGCGTCGCCGCGTCCTCAGCGAGGCGCACCGGCTGCTCGAAGCGCAGGGGAGTGACGCTCGTCCCGACTCGGATGCGCCGGGCGCGTTGGGCCGCTGCGGCGAGGAACGTGAAGGGCGAGGAAAGGTACGTCTCGAGGTGCCGGTGGCGCACGTACCCGGTGACGTAGCCGAGGTCTTCGGCGTACTCGAAGAGCTCCAAGCCCTCCTGGAGGCCGAGCGATCGATGCGCGGAGACTCTGGTGTGCTCGACGAAGGCGAGGAAGGAGAGTCGTTTCGGAGTGGTGGGTGCTGGCTGCGTCGCAAGATCGCTCATGATCTCCCAAGCATCCCGCCGGAATCACGGCCAGCCGTGCATCCTCGTCATGGAGCGTAAGGCCGGGTGAGGAGACGTGCGCGCCGATCTCATCTCTGGAGAGATGCCGCTTGCTGCGCTCTTCCTAGATCATAAAGATATAAAGAGCATCGGCCTCGCGTGAGCGTCATTCGACCGCCGCTCAACTCCGCTCGACAGGCAACGACAACTCGCACGTCGCCGTGCTGAAGTCTGGCGACCGGTCGATGATCGCGACGATCGAGGGGCCCGGGCGCAGCCGCCATGGGTTGGACGGGAACCAATCGGTCGCCGTGGCGGCCCAGAGCTGTTGCAGTGCAGCCGGGTAGTCTCCAGTTGCTGTGAAGACGGCCCAGGTTCCCGCCGGCGCCCCGATGACGTCGAGGTCGTCTGGCACCGCACGGTCGTGCCCCACGGCGACGCCGTGCAGATAGGTCAGGGGAGTGCCCTCCGTGTAGTCCGGGTCGACGTCGGCGCTCACCTGGAGCAAGCCGGTCGGCTCGCCGGAACTCAGCGCCTTGAGCCTCGCGTGCGCCTCCGCCGGAATCGCCGCGATATGCGCCTGGATGTGAGGATTCACGCCGTTGTGGATGAGCGGAACGCGTGCGGCGTGCCCGATCAGCTGGAAAGCGGGATGTTCGATGATTCGTGTGTCCATGGGGGAGTTCCCTTCTACGGTCAGGCGGAACCTGAGGTGCGGTTGCGAGCGGAGAGGTCCACCGGAGCGTCGAACCTCGCCGGGCGTGGAGCCGTGCACGGCGCGGAACGCTCGAGCGGATGCCTCCGTCGATCCGTAGCCGAAGCGAGTCGCGATCTCCAGCAGCTCGTCGCCGCCGATCACGTCGCCTGCCGCGGCGGTCATGCGCCGTCGTCTGATGTACTCGCTGAGGGGCATGCCGGCCAGCGAGGAGAACATCCGCCGTGCGTGGTACTCGGTGGTGCCGAGCGAGGCGGTTGGGGAGCTAGACCCGGCGCTCGTAATGTCATAATGTGCATTATCGGATGTAGCGGAGGTGGCTCGCCATGCGCGAGCACGTCGCCCCGCATCCAGTAGGCTGTGTGGACGCGGTGATGATTTTGCCGTGGCTGACTTCGTGGCTCGCGCCACCTCGTCGTTGTTTGTGTCACTGAGAGATTCTGGGAGCCGACACTCGTGAGCGTTCTGATTGCCATCGGTTGCATCATCATCTTCGGCGCCGGCATCTGGTGCTACGGACTGGCCTTCCAGGTCGACGGCGACACGCTTCGTCTCCTGGTGTTCTTGGCCGGCATCCTCCTGAACTCACTGGCGCTGTTCATCCCGTGGCAGCTCGTGGGCCAAAGCCGCAAGTAGCGACCGAGGCCCCACGCGCGGTGTTCACCCCCAGCATCGACATCAGCGTGCGGATCAAGGCACCCGCAGAGCTCATCTGGCAGGCACTCGTCGACGAGGACCTCCGCGAGCTGTGGTGGCCCGACTCCGAATTCAAGATCAAGCGCGGCGCGAAGATCACGGCACGCTCCCTGCGTCCGGGCAAGAAGAAACCCCGTATCACCTCGGGAACCATCACCAAGATCGATGCTCCTGAGGAACTGCACTTCACCTGGAAGACGAAATCAGGCGACTTCGAGACGGACGTCGTACTTGTCGTCGTGCAGCAGAAAGACAAGAAGAGCAAGGTGCGTGTCCTCGAGCAGGGATTCCCCCGGGGCGATTACGCCGAGATCCACGTCGCGAAGTACCGCGACGGTTGGCGCGAGCATCTGCTGCAACTCCAGGAGCTCTTCGAAGATGGTCCAGGCCGGAAGCTCGCGACGAACTCGCTCAAGCACTCCTGAGCTCCCCTGGCCTGCTCTCCCCCGTCCCTCCGTCCGTGACGGTGCAGGAGCAGTGCTCGACAGCAGGATGCCCGGACCGTGTGGTCCGGGCATCTCCGCCTTGGGTCCGCCAGTCGTGCAGGACGACGGCAGAGCCGCTACTCCGTGACGAACCCTGACGTGTCGCCGATGAGCCGCAGGTTGTCGGCCGGAACCGGCTCGACGACCGCTTTCGTGACCTCGGCCGCGAACTCCTGCACGTTGTAGAGCTTGCCCGCCTCCTCGCGGCGGGCGGCGATCGCACCCGGGTTGAGGCGGTCGAGCAGCGTCGCCGTGATCGTCCCCTCGATCATGTCGCCGGACACGACGACGAACTCGACGCCGCGCTCCGTGAGCTCGGGCACGAGCGCCAGCAGGGCGTCCTCTCCCGCCCGCTTTGAGCTGGCGACGGCCTCGTACTCCGGCATCGTGGGCGTCGTACGGATGAAGTGCGCCTGGTGGCTCGTGACGAACACGACACGCCCGCCGTCCCCCATGAGTTCGAGGGCGCCCTTGAGGGTCTCGACCTGCGCGTCGCGGTTGAGCTTCAGGGCGTAGTCCTCGCCGAGGCCCGACTCCATGCCGCCGGACGCGTTGAGGACGAGCACGTCGAGCCCGCCGTACGCGCTCTCGATGCTCGAGAAGAGCCCCCGGCGGCTCGCCTCGTCGGTGAGGTCGGCACCCACGGCGATCGCCGTGCCGCCGTCGGCGGTGATCGCGTCGACCAGCTTGACGGCGCGGGCCTCCTTGTTGCGGTAGTTCACGACGACCTTGGCGCCAGCCTGCGCGAGGAACTTGACGGTGTCCGCGCCGATACCGCGCGAGGACCCCGTGACAAGCGCGCGCTTGCCCTCGAGGGAACCGGCGGCCAGCGGGTTGAGAATCTGTTCAGCCATGCCTCCGAGTCTATTGGGCGCGGCGTCGCCCCCGCGCACTAGCGTTGGACGCATGCAGCACCCGTACCTGGACGGCGCTGGACCGCGCATCCTCGCCCACCGAGGCCTCGCCCTGGTGGCGACGGAGAACACGATGGAGGCGTTCCGCGCCGCGCTCGACGTCGGGGCGACCCACATCGAGACGGACGCACGGGCATCCGCAGACGGCCGTGCCGTGCTGTGGCACGACGAGACGCTCGAGGGCTACGACGGCAGCGACCGGCCGGTCGCTGGCTCCCCCGCATCCGTGCTGGCCGGGCTCACGTCGGCGGGGCCGACGCCGGGTGCCAGGCTGCTGTTGCTCGAGGAGGCCCTCGAGGAGTTCCCCGCCGCGCGATTCAACGTCGACGTCAAGTCGGCGGACGCGGTGGAGGCCGTGGCCGAGGCTGTCCGGCGAGCAGACGCGTCGTCCAGAGTGCTCATCACCTCCTTCTCCGCCCTTCGGCTGCGGCGCACGGCCGCCCTGCTGCCCGAAGCGGCTCGTGGCGTGGCGAGCCCGGGCATCGCGGCGGCGCTCATCGCCATGTCCGTACGTTCTGGCCGACTGCTTCACCGGGCACTCCGGGGCGCGTCCGCGGTGCAGATCCCGGAGCGTGCCGCAGGTCTCGATCTGCTCTCCCCCGCCAGGCTGCGTGGGTTCCACCGGCACGTGCCCGAGGTGCACGTCTGGACGATCAACGACCCGGCCAGGATGCGCGACCTCCTCGAGTGCGGCGTGGATGGTCTTGTCACGGACCGCGCTGACCTGGCCGCCGAGGTTGTGCGACGCCGCCTAAATCTATGAGTTTTCGAGGAAAAGCTGGAACGCGCGGGAATACCTCGGCACAATCGCACGTTTGACCGGTAGTAGTAGAACCGCACTGACGAGGAGAGGAGGTCAGCATGGCTGATCGAAGTCTGCGCGGAATGCGGCTCGGCGCACAGAGCCTGCAGAGTGACGAGGGCGTTGTCCTTGTCGACCGCCAGGTGCGAACGTACGAGACGACACTGGGTGAGCGCTTCACCGTCACCTTTGCCGCCGAAGCGGAGGTGCCCGAGGTCTGGGCGTCGCCGAAGAGCGGCAACGAGGGTCGTCTGCTGGATGAAGGTGGCGAACAGGTCGCCTACGAGGCGCCGGAGCAGAAGCACCAGCGCACTCACTGGGACATGCTGCTCGAGCGTCGCACCCGGGAGGAGCTCGAAGAGGTCCTCCAGGAGCGACTCGCGTTCCTGCGCTCACGGCGCGGAACCAAAGGCGCGAAAGACCTCTGACCCCCGGAGGTCGCTCAGCGAGCGACGTTGAATGTCGAAAGGGACGAAGCCTGTGGCTTCGTCCCTTTCGTGTTGTCGGGTCGTGGTGCTGTCTGGGCGCAGAGGCTGGGCGCCCGCTACCGGAGCGGGATGCGTGTCGCCGAGTCGCGCATCCGCTGGGTCTTCGAGCTGCCGGCGCCGATCAGGAGGCCGAGCCCGAGCATCCCGAGGGTGATCTCGATGCCGCGCCCGAAGAGGACAGCGGGCGTCATGCCATCGGCGAGCGGGACGTCGACGATCATCACGCCGGGCTCGTACCAGGGCAGCTCCGCGAGCGTGCGCCCCTCCGGTGAGTAGATGGCGCTCATCCCCACCGTCGACGCCTGCACCAGCGAGCGTCCCGTCTCCATCGACCTGAGACGGGCGAACGCGAGCTGCTGAGCCGGCTCGTCGGTCTTCCCGAAGTCGGCATTGTTGCTCGGCGCGAAGAGCACCGTCGCACCTCCCAGGACGGCGTCCCTGATCAGCACGTCGTCGACGATGTCATAGCAGATGTAGGTGCCGGCCTTGATGTCGCCGATCTCGAGGATGCTGTCGCGCTCCCCCGGCGAGTATCCGCGGCCGATCATGCCGATGAGGTCGGGAGCGAGCGAGTACCAGAAGTCCCGGTCCGGGACGTACTCGCCGAATGGGATGGGGTGCTTCTTGTCGTACTGGTCGCCCCATCCGCTCTCCGCATCCCACACGAACTGCGAGTTGAAGAAGCGGTCATCGGCCTGGGTCTCCCCCGGCTCCACCGTGACCGTGTTGGCCACGATGGGCGCGCCGTAGCTGTCGCTCAGCTGATCGAGCGTGCGGCGCACGCCGGGCGAAGCGTCCGGGTTGAGGTCGATGGAGCCTTCTGGCCACAGGATCACGTCGACCTCGGCGTCGTCTGGGATGGTGCGCGTCGCGTTGACGTGGCCGAGGAAGACATCGCCAGGGTCACCCTCGACGAAGTAAGCAGCCTCGGGGGTGTCACCCTGCACTGCCGCGATCCGGGCGGAGCCGATCGTGTTCGTGGGAAAGAGGGGAACGGCGGTGACGACCAGGATGGCGGCGGCCGCGGTCGCCCAGGTGAGCGGGCGGGCGCGCGAGCGGCCGAGCTCGAGGACCAGCGCGACGAGGAAGACCATGACGAAGCCCATGCCGGAGAGACCCAGCCAGGAGACGAGCTCCGCGAACGGGCTCGCCGACTGTGACTGGGCGACACGACCCCACGCGAAGCCGCCGTACGGCCATGCAGAGTAGATCCCCTCCCGCAGCGTCCACAGGCCCGCCACGGCCGCTGGGACGAGGAGCAGGCGCTTGGGGCCGGTCTCCCATCGCGCCGTGACGCGCCGGGAGGCGAGCGCGATGAGCACCGCTCCCCCGGCCCAGAACAGCGACGAGAGGATGCTGAGGGCGCTCCACGGCACCGGGCCCAGGAACAGCGACGCCCAGGCGATGAGCGGGAAGTAGTACGAGAGCCCGGATGCGAGGCCCACGAGGAGCGCCCCGCCTGCGGAGCGGTGCATGAGCGAGCAGAGCACGAGGCCTGTGCCGACGAAGGCGAGGGGCCACAGCGCCGGTCCTGGGAACGCGGCCCTCAGCAGCAGTCCACCGGCGACGGCGGCGAGCAGCGAAAGCCAGAACGACCTCACCCAACCCCCGAGTACGCGACGATCCCGCGGCGCACGCTGTTCGCGGCCTGGCGCGCGGTGGTCGCGAACTTGCCCTCCGCGACCTTCTCGATCTGGTCGAGCACGTCGAGCACCTGCTTGCACCAGCGCACGAAATCGCCGGCAGCGAGATTCGACTCGTCGAGCACACGCTCGAGCTCCGCGCCGTGCGCCCAGTGGAAGATGGCCGGCGCGAGGTTCGTCGCGAGCCTCGACGAACGTGGCACGCGGAAGCGCTCGGCCAGCTCATCCAACGCCTGCCAGTGCTTCTCCGTCGTCTGCATCGCCCCGCGGAACGCGCCGCGCGGCAGCTGGTACTCCTCGAGGCTCTCCTCTTCTCGCCGCGGCTCGTAGACGAGCACGGCGGCCATCGCGGCGAGCTGCTGCGGGTTCAGCTCGTTCCAGACCTGCCGACGCAGGCACTCGGCGATGAGCAGGTCGCGCTCGCCGTAGATGCGCGCGAGCGTGCGCCCGTGCGCCGTGACCGCGAGGTCCCTGTCTCCGCTCTCGGCGGGGGCCAGGTAGCCGAGCTCGAGCAGCAGCTCTGTGATCCGGTCGAAGACCTGCGCGACGGCACCGGTGCGCGACTCGATCTGCCGGGTGAACTTGTCGTTCTCGTGCTTCAGCTTCCAGTACCGCTCGCCCCAGCGCGCGTGCTGCTCCCGGTCGGGGCAGACATGGCACGGGTGGCGCTTGAGCGCGGTCTGCAGCTGGGTGAGCTTCGCCTGGCGCCGCTCGCGAGCCGCATGCTGGTGCGCCTCGTCGTGCGGGATGCGCTTGCGCTCGAGATCGTTCAGCTCACGTCGGATGCGCGAGTACTCGAAGAAGTCGCCGAGGTGGCACTTCATGCCGTCCTCGTAGCCGGCGAGGGCCTCCTCCTGCTGCCGGACGCGCTTGGCCAGGTCGACGACGGCGCGGTCCGCCTGGAACTGGGCGAACGACGACTCGAGCACCGAGCGGGTACGAGCGCGACCGAAGCGGTCGATGAGGTTGACCGCCATGTTGTAGGTGGGCTTGAAGCTCGAGTTCATCGGGTACGAACGACGGGAAGCCAGCGAGGCGATGGCCTGCGGGTGCATGCCCCCGACCCACTGCACCACGGCGTGGCCTTCGACATCGATGCCGCGACGCCCTGCCCGGCCGGTGAGCTGCGTGTACTCCCCCGGGGTGATCGGCACGCGTGACTCGCCGTTGAACTTCTCGAGCTTCTCGAGGACAACCGTCCGAGCAGGCATGTTGATGCCGAGGGCGAGCGTCTCGGTGGCGAAGACGAGCTTCACGAGCTTCCTCTGGAAGAGCTCTTCGACGACTTCCTTGAAGGCGGGCAGGAGACCGGCGTGGTGTGCGGCGATGCCCCGCTCGAGACCTTCCGTCCACTCGTAGTAGCCGAGCACTCCGAGGTCCTCGTCGAGCAGGTTGCGGCAGCGGTCCTCGACGATCCACCTGATCTCGTCGCGCTCTTCCCTGGTCGTCAGCGAGACGCCAGCGCGAAGCACCTGCGACACGGCCTGGTCGCAGCCCTTGCGGCTGAAGATGAAGTTGATCGCGGGCAGCATGTCCGCGTCGTCGAGCATCTTCGTCAGGCCGGCACGGTCGGCGCGCGGCGCCTGGAAGCGCTGCTCCTTCCATCTGCTGCCTCGCCCGCGTCTGCCGACGCGGTCGCGGTCGCGGCCGTCCTCGCGTCGACCACCGCCGCCCTGGGTTGCCCTCACCAGGTCGGGGTTCACTCGGTCGGCGATGTCGCCGTCTCGAGTCTCGAAGAGGTCGTAGAGGCGATGGCCGACGAGCACGTGCTGGAACAGCGGGGTCGGCCGCTCCTCGGAGACGATGACGTCGGTGTCACCGCGGACGGTCTGCAGCCAGTCGCCGAACTCCTCCGCGTTCGAGACCGTCGCCGACAGCGAGATGAGACGCACCTCGCTGGGGAGGTGGATGATGACCTCTTCCCAGACGGCCCCGCGGAAGCGATCGGCGAGGTAGTGGACCTCATCCATGATGACGTAGGCGAGGTCGTCGAGCAGGTCGCTGCCCGCGTAGAGCATGTTGCGGAGCACCTCGGTCGTCATGACGACGATGCGGGCCCGCGGGTTGATGTTGACGTCGCCCGTCAGCAGTCCGACTTCGCTCTCGCCGTAGCGACGGACGAACTCACTGAACTTCTGATTGCTCAGCGCCTTGATGGGGGCCGTGTAGAAGATCTTGGCGTTCGGCTGTCGCATCGCGAGGAACACGCCGAACTCGGCCACGACCGTCTTGCCTGCTCCTGTCGGTGCCGCCACGAGGACGCTCCTGCCGGCCTCGACGCTCGCGCAGGATGCGATCTGGAACTCGTCGAGGTCAAAGCTCAGCTCGCGCCTGAACAGCTCGAACTGCTGCAGCTTGGCGCGCGCCCTGCTCGCGGCGAAGCGCTCGGACGGGCTCGGGGTCATGTAGCGGACGCTTCGGCTGCCGCGAGGTCGGCCTCGAACTTCTTGTGCTTCCTGGCTCGTCGCTTGTCGTTGATGATCGCGATGCCGACGGCGAGGAAGTACAGCGCGAGCATGGGCGCCATGAGGAAGAACATGGACAGCACGTCCGCCGAGGGCGTCGCCATGCCGGCGAACAGGGCGACGAGGAGCACGGCGACCCTCCACCCCTTCAGGATGGCCTCTCCGGTGATGATGCCAGCGAAGTTCAGCATGACGAGGATCACGGGGAGGATGAAGGCGATGCCGACGGCCAGGCAGAGCGTCATGATCAGCTTGTAGTAGTTGGCCGCGTTGATGAAGTTGGCGCTCTCCGCGGGCGCGAAGCTCAGCATCACCTCGACGATGCGGGGCATCAGCATCCAGGCCACCCAGACCCCGGCGAGGAACAGCGGGATCGCGGTTCCCACGAAGCCGAGCGCGTACCAGCGCTCGTTCTTCTTCAGCCCTGGGACGATGAACATCCAGATCTGGTAGAGCCAGACCGGGGCCGAGATGATGATGCCGAGCGTGAGCGAGATCTGCAGGCGGAGATCGAACGCGCTGGTGATGCCCTCGAAGTTGAGGTCCGCGTTGCGGTTTCGGGCCTCGGCGATCTCACGGATGGGGTCGGCCATCACGTTGAACACCCAGTCGGTGAGCAGGAAGCCGCCCACCATTCCGATGACGATGCCGATCGCCGAGATGATGAGGCGGTTGCGGAACTCGATGAGGTGCTCCGCGAGGCGCATGCGCCCGTCAGGGTCGCGCTTCCGGCTCTTCTTCGCTTTCGACTTCGTCGGCTCGACCGCCAGCGGAGCCCCCTCGGGTTGAACGGTCACGTCAGTTGGAGGTGCCCGTGTTGCCCCTGGCGTCCGTGCTGGGCGCGGCGGGTGCCTCGGGCGCCGGTGCGGCCGGTGCCGAGTTCTGCGCTGGAGGCGTCACCGGGGCCTGGGGTGCCGCCGGTGCCTGCGGAGCTGCCGGCGTGGTCGAAGCGGCCGGCTGCGAGTAGACGTCGGTGGCCGACGGGACGTCGACCTCGTCGTCCTTCTTCATGTTCTTGACCTCGCCGCGGAAGATGCGCATCGACTGTCCGATGCTCTTCGCGAGGCCGGGAAGCTTCGGAGCACCGAAGAGCAGCAGGATGATCACCAGGATGATGATGAGGTGTGGGCCAGTCAGATTCGGCATGGTGTCAGTTGCCTTTCACAAGGTGTTCGTATTGAAACGGGTCTGCGGTCGTCAGGTCACGGGCGCGCTCCAGGCGCTGCTCGCGTCGCTGCTCCTTGGTTTCGTCGCGCACGTCGTTCAGCTCGCCTCGCTCGACTTGGACCTCGCGGAGCCCGCGGACGATCGCATTGCTCCGGGCCGGCGCGAACGAGACGAGAGTCTGCGCACGCTGCTCGAATGCCTCGAGGAGTACCTCGAACTTCGCCAGTTCGCCCTGCAGGAGGACGACCTTCCTGAAGAGCCAGTAGCCGAGCGCGCCGAGCACTGCGAGCAGGACGAGCACGAGGCCCACCCAGATGAGAACCCAACTCCACCACGGCATAGTGACTCCAACGATACCTGCTCTGAGGTGAATCGCCAGGCCACCGGCCCGGACTCGCTTTCAGATTCAATCTTCCTGCTGAGCGCGGAGCGCGTCGGCGGCCCATTGCAGGACGGCGGCTCGCGCGGAGTCTGGTGAGAGCACGCGCATCTGGCCAGCGTTCCCGGCGACGAGGCGTGCCAGGTGCTGCATGGAGGCGATGCGCACGTCGACGACGGCCCGACCTCGCGCATCCGTCTGCGGAACCGGGGCGCCCGGCGGGAGGTAGTCGCGGATGAGGGGCAGGACGGCGGTGCCGACCTCGAGCGTCACGAGCATGTGGTCGTCGCTCGGTGCGAAGATCGGTCGCCCCCGCTTGGCCTCCGCACGCGCGGGGGCCCGCACGTCGGTGACCACGGCATCCCGCATGCGGTCGAGCCGGAAGACCCGCTCTGCGTCTCGCTCCAGGCACCAGCCGTGCAGGAACAGGTCGCCGCCGAGCGTCTCGAGCGTGAACGCGTCCACGTGACGCACGCTCTCGACCCCATCTTCCCTGCGGTATCGGAAGCGGAGCCGTCTGTTCGTCGCGATGGCGGCGGCCACGGCGTCCCTGGCTGCCGGATGCTCCCCCGTCGTCCCGAAGGCGAAGTGGGGCGTCGCCCCGCTGGGGCCGAGCTTGCCGAGCAGCTCGTCGATACGGGACTCATCGACGAGGCGAGGCAGGCTTCTGAGGTAGCCGAGTCCCGCGATGACCGCCGCGGCTTCGCGGTTCGACATGCGAGGCGCCTCCTCGAGCGCGACGAAGTGGGTCACCTCGATGAGGTCCTGCAGCTCGAACGCATCCCAGTTGATGTCGAACAGGTCGAGGTGGCTGTAGACGCCCGCGTCTCCCGGGGTCCCGGAGACGGCGATGAGCCTCACTGCGTCCCTCACCTGCTTCGGCGTCACGCCGAAGTGGGCTGCGGCCGTCTCGACGGGCACCGCTTCGTCCTGTTGGCGGAGGTACGGGACCAACGAGACGAGGAGCGCGAGGCGGTCGGCCGAGACGAAGGTGCTCACGAGGACGCTCCGGCGTGAGCCGACACGACCGAGGCCAGCCTCGAGGCGACGAGGCGTCTGAGCTCGGGTGGCGAGACGACTCTGACTTCTGGACCGAAGGACGCAAGTCGGTCTGCGAGCAGGCTCAGGTCGGTGTAGCCGAGCTCGACCTCGAGCCAGGGCCCTGACGTCGCTCGCGCGTCACCGCGCAGGCGGACCTCGGCGTCGGAACCAGCGCGCACCTCGAGCCTGGTCCGCTGTCTGCCAGCGAGCTCGGCCAGGTCCTCGAGCGCTCTCGCCGCGTGCTGCTCCGCGCTCACCCCCGGGTACCGCGACGCGTCCGCGTTCCCGGCCGGCCGCGGTGCGGACACGATGCGGGACAGCAGGAACATGCGCTCGGATGAGCGGTCCAGGTCATAGGAGACGAGGAGCCAGTTGCCGTCGGCGAAGACAAGCGCGAGCGGTTCGACGCGGCGGATGCTGGCCCCGTCGTCCCCGGGCTTCGAGTAGGAGAAGGAAACGGTCTGCCCCTGCTCGATGGCCGTGGAGAGGGGTTCGAAGGCCGCATCCCGGGCACGCAGGCGAGGTGCCACTCCGATGAGGTCCTCGTGCGTCTGGGCGCCAAGCGCCTTCAGCTTCATGAGGCCCCGCCTCGACTCCTGCGAGACCGACCCCTCGCGCCACACCTGCGCCGCCAGGCTGAGCAGGGAGGTCTCGTCTGCGTCGAATTCGAGGCCAGCAGGCATGGCGAAGCCGCCTCGGGGCACGCGGTAGCGGACCAGCTGGTTGTTGCCGGGCGCCGACGGGTCGTCGATGACTTCGACAGGGACTCCCAGGTCACGCAACTCGGCCTTGTCGCGCTCGAATCGCTTCTCGCGCGCCGCCGCAGCCGCGGGTGAAGTGCTGTCGCGGCTGTCGTCCGCGTAGCCGTGGACGGTCTGGAAGACGTCGCTCTTCGTCAGTCCGCGCTCCGTGGTCAGGAGCGCGAGGATGAGCGAGAACTGGCGCTCCGCAGCCGCGGGGGCCTTCGCTCGGTCTGTTCGCTCGTGCGTCACGCCTCGACTTTAGATCGTGCCGAGGATGTCGACGACGAAGACAAGCGTCGAGCCGGCAGGAATCGTATCGCTCGCCTGGTCGCCGTACCCGAGCGCGGGTGGGATCACCGCGATGACCTGGGATCCGACCGTCTGGCCCACGAGCGCCTGCGCGAAGCCGTCGACGACCCCCGTGGTCGAGAACTGGGCTGGCTCCCCGCGGTCCCAGGAGCTGTCGAACTTCTCGCCGTTCGCGAAGAGGACCCCCGTGTACTGCACGACGACGGTGCTGCCGTCGGCGACGACAGCACCGGTTCCCAGCTTGCGCGTGTCGAGGACGAGCTCGTCGGGTGCCGCAGCGCCCTCCGCGATCGTGATCTGCGGGGCCCCCTCGGCGGCGTCGGTCACGGTGACGAGCTCCTGCGTGGGCGTCTGCTCGGAACCGGTCGCCCGTGTCTCCGGGATCTCGATCACGTCGGCGACGACAAGCGCCGGGGGCGTGTCGGTCGCGCCCGCGTTCGCAGTCCCCTCGAGGAGCAGCGCCGACGGGATGAGCGCGACGACGCGCGAGCCAGAGGCCACGCCGTCGAACAGGCCGCTGAGATACCCCGGGATGCCCTCATCGCTGAGGTCGAGCACCTGGCCGAGGGGCCCATAGGGGCTCTGCTCGGCCTGCGTGCCGACGTCGTAGACCGTGAGGTTGGCGGTGACCGTCGAATCGAGCGTCATCTCCTCGCCGTCGCCCTCCACCTCGATGCGGCGCTCCATCTCGTCGCCGAGTCCGGAGACCTCGCCGATGGTGACGGCAGGCGCGGCACCGTACTCGCCGGTGACCTCGATGCCGTTGAGCGCGTCGCCGCTCGCTACTGGCGTCGAGCTGCCGGCGCACGAGGCGAGTCCGAGGGAGAGGAGGACGGCCGCGGCGATCGCGGGGAGTCGTCGTTGCATGAATCCGCCTTGCGTGGGGTGGGAGAGGCTTCTGGGGGTGGAGCGGACGCCTATTCGGCGGCCAGGATGTCGATCACGAAGACGAGGGTGCGTCCCTGCGTGGCCGAGGCGTTCAGCGGGCCAGGCTGGGAGGCGAGCCGCTCGGGTGGGAGGACCACGACGAGCTGCGAGCCGACGGGGGTGCCGACGATCTCCTCGCTCAGCCCGAAGAGGCCATCGGTGGCCGCGGTCGTGAGCTGCAGGACGTTGTTGCCGGGAGTCCAGGTCGATGCCACCTGCTCGCCGGTCGTCCAATCGAACGCCGACAGCTGCATCGTGACGAGCTGTCCCTCGGCGACCGGGGAGCCGTACCCTTCGATGCGGACGTGCCGCTTGGGGGCGGCTGGCGGGTCCTGCGCTGGCATCGTGACGCCAGGGGTGCCGTTGGGGGCGGTGACGACGGCAGGGATGCCATCCGCTGGGGCCGCGATCCGCCCGCCGGCGCTCGATGGGTAGACGTCGAGCACGTCGGCGATGGCGACGATGGTCATGGCAGGGTCGACGCCGACAGACGTGGCCGCTTCGCCGAAGAGGACGCTCGCGGGCATGACGGCGACGACGCGCTCACCCGTCTGCGAGCACTCGATCGCCTCCGCCAGACCAGGGAAGGTGTTCGCGATCGTCGCGACGCTCGTGGCGGCTGCGCCGCCGGTCTCGTTCGCGACGGTGGGGCTGTAGGGAACCAGCACCTCCCCGTCGGCGCCGTCGAGCAGCTCGAAGTTGGCTCGCACCACGCCGGAGGACGTCACCGGGTCGCCGGTTCCCGTTCCATCGCGGGTCGTCTCCAGCGACGTCACGGAGAGCGGATGCGTGAGCGCCGCTCCGCTCAGCTCGCCGAACGCGCCCTCGGCCGACACACTCGACGACGCGGCGCCATCGACGCTAGGCAGCTCGCAGGCGTCCGCGTCGAGCTCGCTCTCAGGCCACGTCACGCAGCCGGTCAGTGCGACGGCGACAGCGGCGGCCGTCAGGGCAGCCCCCGCCAGTCGGGTACGTGTGCGCATCATTCGCTCTCTCCCTCAGTCTCCGTGCTGATGGCGGGAGCATCCGTTGCCTCCACCACGTCTGGGGTCTGATCGCGCCCCTTCTCCGCGGTGATCGCCGCGCCGCGCTGGGCCAGCCGAGCACGCTTGCGGAGCACCTTGTCGCTCACCTGACGGTCGCCGAGCGAGCCCGGCGTCCAGATCTCCACATCCTCGTCGGTGAAGTCGGACTTGGAGGCGCGGCGCTTGAGATTGGGCAGGACCGCCCCGTCGGCGAGGCGGCGGGCCGTCAGAAGGAAGCCAGTGTGCGCGATCATCCGGTGGTCGGGACGCACCGCGAGGCCTTCGACGTGCCAGCCTCGCACCATCGTCTCGTCGGCGCTGGGGTCGGTGAACAGGCCTGTCGCTCGGATCGCCTCGGCGACGCGTGACAGCTGCGTCACGGTCGCGACGTAGCAGAGCAGCACCCCACCCGGCTTGAGCGCGTCGGCGACGACGTCGAGGCACTCCCAGGGCGCGAGCATGTCGAGCACGGCGCGGTCCGCCGTCCCGTCCGCGTGCTGTTCCGGAAGCGCCTCGGCGAGGTCGCCGAGCACGAGGTTCCAGTTGTCCGGCTTCTCCCCCATCACGCTCACGACGTTGCCCTCGGCAACCTGGGCGAACTCCTCGCGGCGCTCGAAGGAGGTGAGCGATCCGGTGCCGCCGAGCATCCGGAGGATCCAGAGCGAGAGTGCGCCGGAGCCGACTCCGGCCTCGATGACGCGCGCCCCCGGCCGGATGTCCGCCTTCGCCAGGATGGCGGCCGCATCCTTCGGGTAGATGATCGCAGCCCCACGCGGCATCGACATGACGATGTCCTCGAGGAGCGGACGCAGCGCCAGGTACTGGCCGCCGTCCGTCGCTGAGATCACGGAGCCCTCGTCGACGCCGATGATGGTGTCGTGGTCGATCATGCCCTTGTGCATGAAGTACCGCTTGCCGGGTTCGAGGTACAGCGTGCTGACACGCCCCTTGGGCCCGGTCAGCTGCACGCGGTCGCCCGCGCGGAAGGGTCCGCCGATGTCGGTCTCGGTCATAGCTGTGCTTCGCTTTCTGCGGGGGCGGCGTCTGCTGCCGTGTGTGCGTTCTCGCGCTGCGTCGTCTCGCGAGCGACCTGCTCGACGAGCTCGCCGAGCGCCTCTGGCGTGATGCC
Organism: Pseudoclavibacter sp. JSM 162008; assembly: GCF_041366455.1. Taxonomy (NCBI): domain Bacteria; kingdom Bacillati; phylum Actinomycetota; class Actinomycetes; order Micrococcales; family Microbacteriaceae; genus Pseudoclavibacter; species Pseudoclavibacter sp. JSM 162008. The sequence goes on along the minus strand of NZ_JBEWYX010000009.1, from coordinate 138,551 downwards.
CTCGAGGGTCGCCGTGACCAAATGCGCGTGGTGCGCTTCGAGTGTCTGTCCGTGCGGGATGCCGATGGTCGCGCATCCTGCGGCACGTGCGGCTTCGAGGCCGCGGCGGGAGTCCTCGACGGCGACGCAGCGCTCGGGCGCGACCCCGAGCTGCGCTGCGGCGCGCAGGTAGGGCTCCGGGTGCGGCTTGCCGTTCTCGACTTCGTCGCCCGCGATGACGATCGCGAACAGAGGGGTGTCGAGGGTCGAGACGACGGCGTCTGCGAGGACGCGCGTCGAATTGGTGACCAGAGCGTTCGGGACCCCCGCCGCGTGCAGAGCGCCGAGCAGGTCGAGCGCGCCGGGCCGCCAGGCCAGCTCGGCGAGGATGCTCGCCATGACGGTCGAGTTCATGTGGTCGACGATCTCGCCGGGCGCGAGGTCGACGCCCAGGCGCGCGAAGAACTCCGATGCGTCCGCCATGCTCGACCCGACCATGCCGAGTTCCTGCTCCTCGGTGAGCGGAGGCAGCCCGTGGTCGGCGAGGAGGTTCAGCTGGGCTGTCTGCCAGTACTGCTCGGTGTCGACGATGGTGCCATCCATATCCCAGAGGACGGCGTCGGGAAGATTCGAAGGAGCCACGGGGCGACAGTCTACGGGGCGGCAGGCGGCCCACCGACGCCCGGCGCGTATCCTGGGACAACACTTCAAGCATGGCGAGGAGCACGGTGACGGATCACAGCGAGGCCACCACACCATTCGCGCGGGGCCGACTGCTTGTCGTCGCACTGCTCGGCTGGAACGACGCGGGCGATGCGGCATCAAGTGCCGTTTGCGCGCTGCAGGAGGCCATCGGCGCGGACCGTCTCGTCGAGGACATCGATGACGAGTCGTTCTTCGACTACTCCATCCACCGGCCCGTCATGCGCGCGGGAACCGAGGGCGTCCGGAAGATCCAATGGCCCAGCGTGTCCTTCAGCGGCACTCCTCAGCGGGAGGCCGACGAAGCCGATCCCGCAGCCGAGAGCACGGAGCTGGCCGCCGATGCAGGTCTCTCGGTGAGCTCGGACAACGGCGAGAACGTGTTCGTGCTCATCGGCCCGGAACCCACCCTGCGGTGGCGCAGCTTCACGAAGCACGTCGTCGATCTGTGCGAACGCGAAGGCATCACGCGCATCGTGCTCGTGGGCGCGTTGCTGGCAGACGTGCCCCACACGCGGCCCATCACGATCTTCATGTCGAGCGACGACGCGGTCGTGCGCGATGAGCTCGACATCGACCGCAGCGAGTACGAGGGGCCGACCGGCGTGCTCTCGGCGATCGGCGAGGAGGCTCGCTCACGGGGCATGCTCGTGCTCTCGCTCTGGGCCTCTGTGCCGCACTACGCGCACCACTCTCCCTCGCCGAAGGCGACTCTGGCGCTCGTGGACCGGCTGACCGAGATCGTCGACGTCTCGATCCCCCACGGCGACCTCGTCACCGAGTCCGCCGAGTGGGAGTCCGAGGTCACGGAGGCGACCGCGCAGGACGACGAGATCGCTCAGTACGTCGGCTATCTCGAGCGCACCCGCGACATGGTCGAGGCGCCTGAGGCCTCCGGCGAGGCCATCGCGCAGGAGTTCGAGCGCTTCCTCGAGCAGGCGGCCGACAAGAAGCCGCAACCCGGCCCGGCGGCGTTCCCCACCGATCTCTCGGGGACCCCGCAGCGCCCCATGGGCGTCGAACGACGGACCACGGCCGACGACGAGGGCCTCGAGCCAGGCGCCGAGACGAGGCCGGACGAAGAACCCGAGCAGGACGGTGGCGGAGCTGACGACCAGAACGCCGACGACGACCACGAGGGTCAGGCCTAGCCGACCACCGACGCCCGTCCTCGGTGGATGCGCATCGCCGGCGGTCCGCCGCGCGCGCATCCAGCCGCCGCTAGTCGCTCGTGAGGTCCAGCCCGAGCAGGGCGTCGACGAGCGCGACGACGTCCGCGTCTCCCGCGGCGGGGGGCATCGACGCCCACTCATCGACGATCGCGACAACGCGAGGGGTGTCGAGGTCGTCGGCGATGGCGTCGCGCATCCGCTGGACGACGGCATTGAGCTCGGGTGCCACCGTGTCGTCAGACGATCGAGCCGCGCGCTCGCGCCACTCCTGCAGGCGGACGTTCGAGCCCTCGAGCTCTTCGTCGGTCCACTCCCAGTCGCTTCGGTAGTGGTGTGAGAGCAGCGCGAGCCGGATCGCACCGGGGGCGACCCCAGCTGCGGTGAGCCGTGAGACGAGCACGAGGTTGCCGAGCGACTTCGACATCTTCGTGCCGTCATAGGCGATGAGACCAGCGTGCGTGTAGGCGCGCGCGAAGTCCGCCGGCGTCCCGTGCGAGTCCACCGAGAGCAGCGACATGGCGTGCGCCGCGGACAGCTCGTGGTGTGGGAAGCGGAGATCGCGCCCGCCGCCCTGCACGGAGATCGGAGCGCCGAGCGTCTGCGTGGCGATGACGGAGCATTCGATGTGCCAGCCGGGGCGCCCGAGGCCGACGGCGCTCTCGAACGCGGGTTCGCCCGCCCGCGCGCTGCGCCACAGGAGCGGGTCGAAGGCTCCGCGCTTGCCCGCCCGGTCGGGGTCTCCCCCGAACTCGAGGAAGGCGGCTTCCATCTCCGCCGCCGTGTACCCGGAGACGTCCCCCATGTTCCAGTCGCTTGCCGCCTCGGCTGCGGCGACGTCGTAGTAGACATCGCCCAGCTGGGTGGTGGCCGCCGGCTCGGCGTCCGAGGCGACGTCGACTCGGTAGGCGAGACCCGCCCCGATGAGGGCGGCGATTGCCTCGCCCGTCTCCCCGATGCTGTCCTGCACTCGCACGTAGGCGTCCGGCGGGAGCACACGCAGCGCGGCCATGTCGGAACGGAAGAGATCGGTCTGTGACGCGGCGATCTCCTGCCAGTCGCGTCCCGTTTTCGCCGCACGCTCGAGCAGCGGGTCGTCCACGTCGGTGATGTTCTGCGCGTAGCGGACCTCGAGGCCCGCGTCGCGCCAGGCTCGTCCGAGGGTGTCGAAGGCGACGTAGGTGGCCGCGTGCCCCAGGTGCGTCGCGTCGTATGGCGTGATCCCGCACACGTACAGCGTTGCGATCCCGTTGGGGGTGACCGTGTCCTGGACGCGGCCACTCGCGGAATCGAAGACCCGGATCGCACCACCGCCGCTGCCGGCTACCGAGGGGACTGCAGGGATGGGCCACGAGGGAACGGTTCGCACCGGAACATCCTATGTCGCGCCCCAGCCTTGCCCGGTCCGCGAGAGGGCGTCAGCGTGTCAGCGTCAGGCGGCGCCGCCGGTCGGATCCATGAGGCCGAACGACAGCAGGATGATGATGAGGGTGCCCAGCGCGATCCGGTAGACCACGAACGGGAGGAAGCTGCCCTTATTGAGGTAGGCCATCAGGTACTTGATGACGACAAGGCCGACGACGAAGGAGATGATCGTCGCGATGATCGTGCCGACGACGGGCGCCTCGGCGCCTTCCGCCTCTCCGAACGCGGAGACGAGCTCGTAGAAGCCCGAGCCGAACACGGCGGGGATGGCCAGCAGGAAGCTGTACCTCGCGGCGGACGGTCGGTCGTAGCCCATGATGCGCCCCGCCGTGATGGTGCCGCCCGAGCGCGAGACGCCGGGGATCAGGGCGAGCGCCTGCGCGAATCCGTAGACGACGCCGTCTCTCGTGTTGAGGTCCTGGAGGGACTTCGCGCGCTTGCCGAAGATGTCGGCGAGGCCGAGGATGACGCCGAAGATGATGAGCGTGAACGCCACGATCCAGAGCGACCGGAACTGGTCGCGGATGAGGCTCTGGAGCAGGAAGCCGAGCACGACGATGGGAATCGATCCGAAGATGATGAGCCACCCCATGCGCGCATCCGGGTCGTTGCGCGGCACGCTCCCGCGCAGGGAGCCGAACCACCGCGAGATGATGCGCTTGATGTCGCCCCAGAAGTAGACGAGCACGGCTGCCTCGGTGCCGAGCTGGATGATGGCGGTGAAGGTCGCGCCCGGGTCCTGGACCCCGATCCACTCGCCCACGATGCGGATGTGCGCGCTCGAGGAGATCGGCAGGAACTCAGTGAGCGCCTGCACGAGACCGAGGATCACGGCGTCAAACCAGTTCATTGCCACTGCCTTTTCCGAGAGAGTTTTCCAGCTGCGGGCCGCGGTGAGGTCACGTCGGGCCCGGCGCACGCTAACACGAAACCGGCGCCGGCCGCGGAGGGCACCCCGCGTCGACGGTGATGCGCCGGCCGGCCTCGGCGGCGCGAACCGGCCGCGGTGGTGGGTGTCGCGACCTCGGCTCGGCCCCCGGTGCCGTCAGTAGCTGCGCAGGAAGTCGCCGAGCACCTTGCGGCCGAAGACCAGCGATTCGAGTGGGACACGCTCGTCGACGCCGTGGAACATCGCGGGGAAGTCGATGCCCTCCGGCAGTCGTAGCGGCGCGAAGCCGTAGCCTTCGATGCCGAGCGTCGCGAGGGCCTTGTTGTCAGTGCCGCCCGACAGGAAGTACGGGACCACGACCGCCTCTGGGTCGTGGCGCTGCAGGGCCGCTGTCGCCGCGTCGACGATGGGGCCGGAGACGGGGGCCTGGGTGCCGATGCCGCGGAACACGGTCTCGATCTCGATGTCGTCGCCGACGATCGCCTGGATCTCCGCGAGCAGCTCGTCCTCGGCGCCGGGGAACGGGCGCGCGTCGATGGCGACGCTCGCCGACTCCGGGATCACGTTGTGCTTGTAGCCCGCGCTCAGCATCGTGGGGTTCGTCGTCGACCGGAGGCTGGCTGTCAGGAAGCCGGACGCGCTGCCCGTCGCCAGGACGATCGCACCCGGCGTGGTCTCCTGCGGGTCGACGTCCAGGAGGCGCGCGAGCTCGGTGATCATGGACGTGGTCGTGTCGTTGAGCAGCACCGGCCACTCGTGCGAGCCGAGCTTCGCGATGGCCTGGGCGAGGCGTGTCACCGCGTTCTCCTCGGCGGGGATGACACGCGAGCCGTGTGCGGCCCGTCCCTTCGCGTGGAGGCGCAGCCAGAGCAGCGCCTTCTCCCCCGTCTGCAGCAGGTAGGCGCGCTTGCCGCCGACCGTGATCGAGTAGCCGCCGACCTCGGAGACCGCCTGTGTCGCCCCCGCGAAGAGCTCAGGGTGGTCTCGCGCGATGGGCTCGGAGCCGAACTGGCCGCCGTTCTCCTCATCGGCGAAGAAGGCCAGCACGAGCTCGCGCTCGGGGAGCTCCCCCGCGCCGAGGATCTCCTCGACCGCGGTCAGGATCATGGCGTCCATGTTCTTCATGTCGACGGCCCCGCGCCCCCACAGGAGACCGTCCTTGATGACCCCCGCGAACGGGTCGACGCTCCAGTTGCCCGCCTCGGCGGGCACGACGTCGGTGTGCCCATGCACGACCAGGGCCGGCTTCGCCGCGTTGCGGCCGGGGACCCGCGTGAAGATGCTCGGGCGTCCCGGGGCTGCCTCGATCGTGGTCACGTCGAGCCCGAGCGCCGTGAGCCGCGCCTCCAGGTACTGGGCCGCCTCGGTCTCGCCCTTCGAGCGACCCTCGCCGTAGTTGGTGGTGTCGAGACGGATGAGGTCCTGGGTCGTCGTGACGGTGGGGTCGAGTTCGAGGGAGTCAGCCATGCCCCCAACGCTACCGCTGTGCGAGGCCCGGAAGTCCGGCGCGACGCGCCCGGGATGCACGCATTCTCGCCTCGATTCGCGTTTCGTCGGAATCCTGGTAATGTTTCTCCTCGTGCTCAACAGCACAACCTGCGCGGGTGGCGGAAATGGCAGACGCGCTAGCTTGAGGTGCTAGTGCCCGTATTAGGGCGTGGGGGTTCAAGTCCCCCCTCGCGCACAGGTTGAAAGGCCCGGGAGTTCTCTCCCGGGCCTTTCGTGTTTCTCCGTGACGACACCGTGGTCCGACTCCCTGACTCCGCGCGTAGTGAGATGCCGCGGAGCGAAACACTCGGCAACCTTCGCTTGCGAGGAAGCGCACGTCGCGTGACGCTCGGTGTTGGCCCATCCCCCGTCATCCCAGGAGTGCACCCGTGTCAGCTGAAACGACATCGCTCGTGAACCACGCGCAGATCGACCAGACAGAACTCTCCGAGAGCTTCCGGTCGCTCTTCCGCCAGCATCCGTCGGGCGTCGCGGTCCTCACGGCGCAGAGCGAAGACGGTCCGGTCGCGATGACGATCACGTCGCTCACCTCCGTGAACGCCTCCCCAGCGCTCGTGGCCTTCTCGCTCTCCACGGCGTCGTCGGCGACGCCGGGCATCCTCTCGTCGCCCAGCATCCTCGTGCACTTCATCGACGAGGAGTCCCTGGCGGTCGCTCAGGTGGCCGCCACGAGCGGCGTCGACCGCTTCGCGGACCTCGACAGCTGGAGCTACCTGCCGAGCGGTGAGCCGCACTACAGTGTCGTCCAGCGGTGGGCGCGAGGCACCATCCGCAGCACCCTCGACGTCGATGGGGCGGTGCTGGTCGTGCTCGACGTCATCGAAGCGCGCGACGGCCGAGCGGGTTCCGAACGAGCAGGCGGCGGGGTCGTGTACCGGAACCGCATCTGGCACGAGCTCGGCGCACCACACAGCTGACAGGCCTGGAGGGCCCCTTCCGGTAGTTTGGGGATGCAGGACACCGACGAGCGCTTCGCGCGTCAACTGCCTCGACGCTCCCAGACCGAGAAGGACCTCCTCGAACCATGCCCGGCCTCGCAACCGCCCTCCTGCACGCCGCCAGCTCAGGCGGCGGCGCCGTCGAAGAAGCCTCAGGCGGATTCTTCGGCGTGATCTCCGACTGGGCGATCGACATCATGGGGACGATCGGGGCCCCGGGAGCCGGCCTCGCCGTCGCACTCGAGAACCTGTTCCCGCCCATCCCGTCCGAGATCATCCTCCCCCTCGCCGGCCTCGCGGCGCACCAGGGCAAGTTCTCGGTGGTCGAGGCGATCATCTGGACGACCATCGGCTCGGTCGTCGGCGCCTACGCGCTGTACTGGCTGGGCCGCTGGCTGGGCCACAACCGCATGGTGTGGCTCGCCCGCAAGATCCCACTCGTCGACGCCGCCGACGTGGTCAAGACCACGAACTGGTTCAAGAAGCACGGCAAGAAGGCCGTGTTCTTCGGCCGCTTCCTGCCCATCTTCCGCAGCCTCATCTCGATACCGGCTGGCATCGAGCGCATGCCCGCCCTGCAATTCGGGTTGCTCACGCTCGCCGGCTCCGCGATCTGGAACACCATCTTCGTCATGGCCGGCTACCTGCTCGGCGACGCGTGGGAGCAGATCCTCATCTACGCTGACGCGCTCAAGTACCTCGTCTACGCCCTCGTCGCTGGCGCCATCATCTGGTTCCTGGTGGTGAAGATCCGCGGACGCGTGCACCGGGGTGGACACTCCGCGTAGCGCTTCCCGCTCTGCGTTCGTTGATGGACGCCCACCGACGTGGGCGTCCATCCGCGTCTCAGGCGTCCATCCGCGTCTCAGGCGCGCATTCGTCGCCGTAGGACGTCGATGCGTGCCTGGATCTGCGACACGGTGGCCTGGCCGACCGCTGGCCCTCCGCAGCTGCGACGCAGCTCCGCGTGCACGATGCCGTGGGGCTCCCCCGACTGCTTCGCGTAGACGGAGACCAGACTGTTGAGCAGCGTCCGCTGCTCCTTCAGGGTCCGGTGCAGGGCCTGCGGTGGCGCCGGGGCCGGTGGCCCGGCCTTCACGCGCGACTCCTGGATGCGGCCCTGCTTCGCTTGGCGCTGCGACAGCACGGAGCGCACCTGGTCGGCGTCCAGGATGCCAGGCAGACCGAGGAACTCGAGCTCCTCCTCGCTGCCGACCTCGGCCGCATAGCCGAAGTCGCCCCCGTCGTACAGCACCTTGTCGAAGAGCGCCTCGCTGGAGATCGCCTCGAAGGTGAACTTGCCCAGTTCATCGCTGGTCTTGTCCGGCCGCTCGGCGGCCGCCATCATGTCCTCTTCCGGGGCCCTGGAATCGTCGGCGTCCGCGAGCCGATCGAGCGCGTGATTGCGCTCCATCTCGAGGGCGTGCGCCAGCTTGGTGAGCTGCGGCACGCTCGGAACGAACACCGTGGCCGTCTCGCCCTTCTTGCGGGCGCGCACGAAACGGCCGATGGCCTGCGCGAAGAACATCGGCGTCGACGCGTTGGTCGCGTAGACGCCCACCGCGAGGCGCGGCACGTCGACGCCCTCAGACACCATGCGCACGGCGACCATCCACCGTTCATCGCTCGCCGAGAACTCGGTGATGCGGTCAGAGGCGCCCTTGTCGTCGGACAGGATGAGCGCGGGCTTCGTGCCGGTGATGGTCTTCAGGATCGCCGCGTAGCCCTTGGCGGCAGCGTGGTCGGTGGCGATGACGAGGCCGCCGGCGTCCGGCACCTCCTGGCGCACCTCGCTGAGGCGCTGGTCTGCGGCCTGCAGGACCTGCGGGATCCACTGCCCCTCGTGGTCGAGGGCGGTGCGCCACGCCTGAGAGACGATGTCCTTCGTGTTGTCCTCCGCGAGACCGGCCGACATCTCCTCGCCCTGCGTGTCGCGCCAGCGCACGTTGCCGGCGTAGGACATGAAGAGCACGGGGCGGACGACGCCGTCTTCGAGCGCTCGCCCGTAGCCGTACGAGTAGTCCGTGAGCGAGGTGCGGATGCCGTCCTCGTTGGGCGCGTAGGTGACGAAGGGGATGGGCGCGGAGTCGGAGCGGAACGGGGTTCCCGTGAGCGAGAGGCGACGATCGGCGTGGCCGAACGCCTCGCGGATCGCATCACCCCAGCTCAACGCGTCTCCACCGTGGTGCACCTCGTCGAGGATCACGAGCGTGCGACCCGAGGCCGTCAGGTGGCTGTGCACGCTCGGCTTCATGGCGACCTGCGCGTACGTGACGGCCACTCCGTGGAACTGCCGCGAATGGATGCCCTGGTTGTTGCCGTAGCGGGGGTCGATGCGTATGCCGACCCGAGCCGCGGCTTCTGCCCACTGCGTCTTGAGGTGGTCGGTCGGGGCGACGATCGTGATGCGGTCCACCGAGCGGCGCTGGAGGAGCTCCGTCGCGAGTCGGAGGGCGAACGTCGTCTTCCCAGCGCCCGGCGTCGCTGAGGCCAGGAAGTCTCTTGGCTCGCTCTCGAAGTACACGTCGAGGGCCTCGGCCTGCCAGGCTCGGAGCCTGCCCGCCGTTCCCCAGGGTGCTCGCTGCGGGAAGGAAGGCGAGAGGTGCTCGGCGGCGAACGTGCCGACCTGGTGACCGTAGCGGGTGCCGTCGTGGCTTGAGGAGTGCGTTTCCTGGACGGCCTCGCGTTCGGTCATAGCTGCGTCGAGTTCCTTTCACTCATTGGCAGGGGCAGCCCGTCGGTCTTCGTCCGTCAGCGGCTGGTTGGTGGGTCTTGAATGGGTCCGAGGCGGTGGCCGGCGTGGAGCCGGCGCACGGCGCGCTCATTGGACGGGTGCAGCCCGCCCGCGAGCACGTCCCGCAGCAGTCGCGCGAGCTCATGTCCGGAACGGTAGCCGCTGCCTCCGACAATCCCGAGCGCATCGTGCGTCGTGGCGGCCGCGGCTGCGACCGCCTCGTACTTCGCCATCGTCAAGCGCGCGAACCAGGCGTCGCCGTGCGGCGCCCCCTCGTCGACATCGCGTGCGATGGACTCAACGAGGGTACGCGCTGCGAGCTGTCGAATGCTCATTCTGGCGATTTCCTCTCGAACCTGCACGTCGTCGGCGAGCCGCATCCCTCCCTGGGTCGAGCTCGTCCGGTGGTTCGCGGCGTCGACGGCCAGCTCGAGGGCACGGTCCCCGATGCCGACGTAGCAGGCAGCGACCAGGAGAAGGAAGTTCGAGTGGACCGCGAAGATGTGCGGCTCGCCGTTCGGTCCGACGGGGAGACGGGCGATGACCCGATCGGCTGGGATCAGAGCACCATCCAGCGACGTCGAGCAGCTCTGCGTGGCCCGCATTCCGAGCGTGTCCCAGTCGTCGTGGATGCGCACGCCGTCGTCATCCCGCCGCAGCACCCCGTGCACGAGGGCGGGCTCCGCACCCGTGTCGTCGCGGCCGAAGGTGACGAGCCTGGTCCAGACGGGCGAGAGCGAGGTGAAGATCTTCATCCCGTGCAGTCGGTAGCCGCCGCCCTGCTCCGGCTCGGCTCGGACATTCGAGTCGTAGAGCACGGCGTCGTTGCCGATCTCGGAGATCGCGAGCGCGTACGTCTCCCCCGCAACGATCTCGCGCAGCATCCAGTCGAGGCCATCGTCGTCAGACTCGTGTCGCGCGCGGGCGATGCCCGCCACGACGTGGTGCATGTTGACGGCGAGGGCCGTCGCAGGTGCCGCGGCCGCAAGGCGCGCCTGGCACCTCACCGCCTGCTCGAGCGTGGCACCGGTGCCCCCGAAATCTCGGGGAACCAACAGCCGCAGGTAGCCCTCTTCGCGCAGCGCATCGAGGTCGTCGGTAGGGAACGAGTTCTCTGCGTCGTAGCGGCTCGCGCGCTGGTTGAGCACCTCGAGCAGCTCATCGGCCAAAATGGATCTCGGGTCTGAAGCTGGCATGCTGACCACGGTACTCGCCAGGGCTTCGACCACCAGCAAGAAGTCTCAGCCGGCGAGGGCTTGGTCTTCAGATCCGATCGAGGAGAGCAGCAGCGAGATGTCAGAACGCGAACTCATTCCCTGGAGCCGCTACGTCGCGATCGGCGATTCCTTCACCGAGGGGGTCGGCGATCCCGAGCCGACCGCGCCTGGCGGGCTCCGCGGCTGGGCCGACCGCGTGGCCGAGGAGCTCGCCGCGCATCGCACCGACTTCGCCTACGCCAACCTGGCTATCCGCGGGCGACTCCTCGACCAGATCGTCGAGGAGCAGCTCGGGCCGGCCCTCGAGCTGAAGCCCGACCTCGTGACCGTCTCCGCGGGCGGCAACGACATCATCCGCCCTGGCGCCGACCCGGACGCCATCGCGGCTCGCTTCTCACGGCTCGTCGGCTCGCTGCGGGCGTCCGGAGCGACCGTCGTGGTCTTCACCGGCGTGGACACGAAGTTCGCGCCCGTCTTCTCGTCCATGCGCGGCAAGATCGCCATCTACAACGAGCACGTGCGCGGCATCGCGGAATACCACGACTGCATCGTCGCGGACCAGTGGGCGCTGCGCTCGATCCAACGGCCGAGCATGTGGGTCAGCGACCGACTGCACCTCAACTCCTACGGTCACCACGAGGTGGCGCGCATGGTGCTCGCGGCCCTCAACGTCGAGAACGATCTCGTCGCCATGCAGCCGGCCCCCGCACGGCCGGCCAGGTGGCGCGAAGCGAGGGCGCAGGACATGGTGTGGGCGAGGCAGCACCTCGTGCCCTGGGTACTGCGTCGTCTCCGGAATGAATCGTCCGGAGACAATGTGATCGCCAAGCGCCCATTCGCGGAACCCTTCTCCTTCGGAACGGATGCCGCGCCGCCTATCCCGTGAGCGCGTAGAGCGCGACCGCGCTTGCCGCGGCCACGTTCAGCGAGTCCACGCCGTGGAGCATGGGAATCGTGACCGTCGTCGTCGCGGCGCTGAGGGCGCCGCGGCTGAGCCCATCCCCCTCCGTGCCGAGCAGGATCGCGGTGCGCTCCGGTCTGCTGGCGGCGTAGTCGCGGAGCGATACCGCGTCGTCATCGAGGGCCAGGGCGGCGACATCGAAACCGGCGTCGGCGAAGAGCGTCGCCGCGTCCGGCCAGGCTGGCAGCCTGGTCCACGGCACCTGGAAGACGGTCCCCATGCTGACTCGAACGCTCCTGCGGTAGAGCGGGTCAGCGCACTCCTGGGTCACCAGGACTGCGTCGGCACCGAGGCCCGCCGCCGCCCGGAAGACAGCACCGACGTTGGTGTGGTCGACGAGGTCCTCGAGCACGACGACCGTCTTCGCGTCGGCCAGGAGCTCCGCCGGATCGCGCAAGGATGGCCGGTGCATGGAAGCGAGCGCGCCCCGGTGCATGCGGAACCCGGTCAGCTGCTCGAGCTGCTCGCTCGACCCGACGTACACGGGGACCTCGGGGAACGACTCGAGCAGCGGTTCCACGGTCGGCAACCACTGCTCCATGAGGAGGAGCGAGCGCGGTGTGTGACCGGCGCGCAGGGCGCGCTCGATGACCTTCGGCGACTCGGCGATGTACAGGCCACCCTCGGGCTCGAGGCGCCGACGCAGGGCCACATCGGTCAGCCGGGAATAGTCGTCGAGTCCAGACTGTTCGAGTGAGCGGACGGATGGGGTCGCACGTGGCCAATCGGTCGACTGGAGAGGGGTCAGACGCATGGAGGCAATCCTGTCAGAAGCGAACGGGGCCAGGGCCGATCGGACTCGAGCAGAGGGCCTCGCCCGCGCCGCCGACCTGCTGTCGGATCGCACCTTCGCGGTGCTGACGGGGGCGGGGCTGTCGACCGACTCCGGCATCCCGGACTACCGCGGTGACGGCAAGGCCCCGCGCATCTCGCCCATGACGATCCAGCAGTTCATGTCGGACGAGGCGACCCGCCGACGCTACTGGGCGGGAGCCGCCTTGGGCGCTGCCCGCTTCTCCGGCGCGGAACCCAATGCCGGGCACCTCGCGCTCGCCGAGCTCGAACGCCACGGAGCCGCCGCGGGTGTCGCCACCCAGAACGTGGACGGATTGCACATGCGGGCGGGGAGCCGCAACGTCGTCGAGCTGCACGGCAGCATGCGCACGGCAAGCTGCACGAGCTGCGGCCACGAGATCTCGAGAGCTGCCCTGCTCGCCGACATCTTGGACTCCTCCCCCCGCATCGCCGAACTCGCAGCGGACGCCCGCAGCCGCCCTGACGGCGACGCCGAGGCGAGCGGGGCCGAGATCGACGAACTTCCTTCCTGCCCGGTTTGCGGTGGCATCCTGCAACCCGACGTCGTCATGTTCGGTGACGTCGTGCGCCCGTCGGTTGCCGAGCGCGCGCGTGAACTCGTTGATGAGGCCGATGCGCTGCTCGTCGCGGGGACGTCGCTGGTCGTCAACACGGGGCGGCGGCTCGTGCACCGCGCCGTCGCGGCGAAGAAGCCGGTCGTCTTGTTCAACCGCGGTGACGCCGCGATCGGCCACCTGGCTTCCGTGTACGTCGAAGGTGGCACGTCCGAGTCGCTCGTGGACCTCGCGGGGAGACTCACCTCCGACTCCTAGGGCGAGGTCGGCGGCCTCAGCTCGGCCGTCGCTGCGCCACCTGTCGGCAGGCGTCGAGCAGCGTCGCCGCGGACCGTTCCCACGCGTAGTCGGCCGCGCGGGCGACGCCTGCTGCCGAGGCGGAGCGCCACGCCGCTGGATCGGCCTGCAGGCGCTTGGCCATGGTCGCGAGGAGGCCAGCGTCGTCCGCCGGGAAGTATCCGGCGGCCGTCCCCCCGACCTCGCGGAAGATCGGGGTGTCGCTCACCAGGATGGGGGTGCCTGCAGACATCGCCTCGACGAGCGGCAGGCCGAAGCCCTCGCTCTTCGACGCGGTCACGAGCGCCGTCGCGCGCCCGAGCAGCGTGCGGTACTCCCCGTCGCTCACGCCCTGGTGGGCGACGATCGAGTCCGCCGGGGCCTGCGCCTCGAGCGCGGCCAGGGTCCGCTCATCCACTTTCGAGCACAGGTGGAGGCGCCACCCTGGCAGGTCTCGCATGGCGCGGGCGAGCGTCTCGACGTTCTTGTACGGCATGAACGAGCCCATGTAGACGAGATTGGGCTCGCTCGGCGGCGCCGACCTCGGCGTGGCCGTGAAGGCGGGATCCGGCGCGTTGGGCACGAGCGGGATCGGGCGCCGGGTCAGCCGCTTGGCTCGGAGCAGTTCGCGTGTGGTCGCCGAGACGACCGCCACCTGGTCCGCTCCTCGCAGCAGGAGGCGCTGCGGCCAGAATGACAGGTGGTAGACGCGCCACAGCACACGGACGTACCAGGGAAGGAACTGCGGCGGCTTCGGGTGCTCGTAGTAGATGAGGTCGTGGATGGTCAGGATCAGCCCGTAGCGCCGACCCAGGGACCCCATCGTCTGCATCGGGCTCACGACCACGTCGGGGCGCAACCGATTGACCTCCCGGGCCACGAACGGCTCCGCCGGCGACGTCGGCGCACTGATGACCTCGTGCGGCAGGTCGGGCAGCATGGGCAGCTGCCGCTCGTCCGAGATCAGCATGGTCACGGGGTGGAGCTCGGAGAGGGCCCGCACGAGTTCTGCAGAGTACCTCGAGATGCCGTCATGACGATCGATGCGCACGTAGCGGCAGTCGAAGAGCAGTCTCACCGTGCTTGCTCCGCTGGCGTGCCGGGGTGTGCGTCGGCGATGACGTCGGCGAGCAGGCGCGCGGCGGCGATGGGCGTCTCGTAGTGCACCAGGTGCCCAGTGCCCGCGATGACGTGCAGTGGCACGTCGGCGAGTCGGGCGAGTTCGAGCTGCGCCTCGAGCGGAGCGATGTCGTCGAGGGCACCGGCGATGAGCACGGTGGATGCCGGAAGCTCAGCCGCGTGCGCGAGCACCGAATCCGAGACTGAGGCACGGAATGCCGCGAGGAGCGTCTCGCGGTCCGAGAAATCGGAGAAGTGGCGCTCATGCTCCGCGTGGATCCAGGCCCTGAGCGGCTTGGATTTCGTCTTCGCCATGACCTCGCTCATGATGCGCGTGATGAGCGGGTGCGAGAGCAGCAGCCGACCTGCCGAAGCGGGAAGGCGCGAGCCGAGCCAGTAGTAGAAGATCGCGAGTCGGGTGAGGATCGCCTGCGGCCCTTCCAGAGCCGGTGACGCGATCGGGTTGATGAGCACGAGCGGTCGATCTCCGATCGCCGACGACCTCCTGGAGATCACGAGCGAGCCGAACGAGTGCCCGAGCACGATCGCATCGCCGTCCGGATCGACCTGCTCGAGGAACGCCTCGAGCCACGCCGAGTAGTCGTCCAGCGTGTGCCCGTGTTCCAGCGGTTCCGACTCACCGAAACCCGGGAGGTCGGGGGCGATGAAGCGCACGTTTGGAAGACGATTCACGACCGGCAGCAGGCCGTGGTGGGTGCCGCGGAAGCCATGCACCAGGACGATCGTTGCCGTGGCGTCTGCGGCGGCGGGGCCCACCTCCCACCAGGCGCACGCTGAGCCCAGGATACGAGCGGAGTGGGCAAGCGACGGGGACCCGGGAGTGGCTGCAGGAGCGGAGGAAGGCATCGTGCAAGAGTGTACCGAGCAGGGCGGGAGGCCGTGCTCAGGCGCGTTCGCGCTCGGCGGGGACACTGTTCTCGCCCCAGGATCTCGAGGCGGGATGAGGAAGCTATGACCGAGTGGACGAAGCGGGTCGCGGTGTTCGATCTCGAGACGACGGGTATCGACGTCGAGAACGACCGGATCGTCACCGCGTTCGTGGGGCTCATCGACGGGGAGGGCACGGTGGAACGCGGCACTGACTGGCTCGCGGACCCCGGGGTCCCTATCCCGGAGCGAGCCGCGGCGGTGCACGGCATCACGACGGAGATCGCGCAGGCGGAGGGGCGGCCTGCTGTTGAGGTCGTCACGGAGCTGCGGGCCGCCCTCGACTGGATCGCACGTCATCGGGTGCCGCTTGTCATCTACAACGCGCCGTATGACCTCACGCTCTTCGCTCGGGAGTGCGCGCGCCACGGTATCGAGCCGGTCGTCTTCTCGGAGCAGGTGGTCGACCCCCTCGTCATCGATCGTGCGCTCGACCGCTACCGGAAGGGCAAGCGCACCCTCACGGACACGTCGATCTTCTACGGGGTCGAGCTCATCGACGCGCACTCGGCAGGCGACGACGCCGTCGCCGCTGGGCAGCTCGCCCTTGCCCTCGCCGCCAAGTACCCGGCTGAACTCGACCTCCCCCTGCCTGAGCTCCACATGAGGCAGGTCACGTGGGCGGCGGATCAGGCCAGGGACTTCGAGGCCTACATGCGAGCCAACCGCGATCCGGACTTCACCGCAGACGGAGCGTGGCCGGTCCGCACGGCTTCCTGACGATCAGTTTCCGGCGTCTCGCTCGCTGTGACAGGGCGAGGGCGCGCTTCGCCCCGGTCTCGGGGATACGCAGAAGGGCGGCACCGAAACGGTGCCGCCCTTCTCGCGTGAGCAGTGAGCTCGCCTGCGATGCAGACGAGACTACTTGCTGCCGCCGCCGAACTTGGCGTAGCGGTTCTTGAACTTCTCGACACGACCGGCGGAGTCCATGATGCGCTGCTTGCCCGTGTAGAACGGGTGCGAGGCGCTGGAGATCTCGACGTCGATGACTGGGTACGTGTTGCCGTCTTCCCATTCGATCGTCTTGGCGCTCGAGACCGTGGAACGGGTGAGGAACTTCTCCCCCGATGCGAGGTCGTTGAACACCACCGTGTTGTAGGTGGGGTGGACGTCAGCCTTCATAAGGGTTCCTTCAACGAGTTTGGTGAGCAGAATCGGACCACGGGTCCTGAGCCAAGGATCAACCTTAGCAGATGGGGATGCGTGAGTGTCAGTGCGACGCGCGGGCCGCGTAGCGGCCGCCCGCGTTCGTGACGTGCAGGGGAAGACCGAAGGTGGTCTCGAGGTTCGCGCTGGTGAGCACCTCGGCGATCGGGCCGGCGGCGACGAGCTTGCCCTCGCGCAGCAGGAGCACGTGGGTGATGCCGACGGGGATCTCCTCGACGTGGTGCGTGACCATGACGATGGCGGGGGCGTACGGGCTCTGCGCGAAGCTCGAGAGCGCCGCGAGGAGGTTCTCACGAGCCCCGAGGTCGAGGGAGGCGCTCGGCTCGTCGAGCAGCAGCAGCTCGGGGTCGGTCATGATGGCCCGCGCGATGAGCGTGCGCTTCTGCTCGCCGTCACTCAGCGTGCCGAAGTCGCGCTCGGCGAAGTCCCCGAGGTTCCATTCCTCGAGGACGCGCTGTGCGCGGCGCTCGTCGATCTCCTCGTAGGCCTCGTTCCAACGGCCTGTCACGGCGTAGGAGGCGGTGAGCGCCACGTTGATGACGCTCTCGTCCCCCGGGATCCGGCGTGCCATCGCGCTCGAGGCGACGCCGATCCGTGGGCGCAGCTCGAACACGTTGGTCCGCCCGAGGCGTTCGCCGAGCACGTCGACCTCGCCTGTTGTCGGGTGCTGCGTCGCGGATGCGAGCGAGAGCAGCGTGGACTTGCCGGCTCCGTTGGGGCCGAGCACCGCCCATCGCTCCGTCTCGTCGACACTCCAGGTGACGTGGTCGAGGATCGGACGACCGTTGCGAACGACCGTAGCGTCGTTGAATTCGAGAACCGTTGCCATATGCCCCAGCCTAAACGCGGCTCGCGCCGAGGCTTCGGCGGCGCACCGCGTCAGCCAACGAGCTGCTCGTAGATGGCGATGGTCTCGTCGCTGATGCGCCGCCAGGTGAACTCGCGCTCGGCGCGTTCTCGCCCGGCCTTCCCGTAGCGTGCGGCCGTCTCCGGGTCGCTGACGACCTCGGTGAGGACCCGAGCGAGGTCGGCGACGAACTTGTCAGGGTCGAGCGGCGTGCCGGTGCCGTCGGTCGCCTGCTCGATCGGCACGAGGCGACCCGTGACGCCGTCATCGACGACCTCGGGGATCCCGCCTGTCGCGGTTCCGACGACTGCCGTGCCGCAGGCCATGGCTTCGAGGTTGACGATGCCGAGCGGCTCGTAGATCGATGGGCACGCGAAGACCGTCGACGCGGAGAGCGCCGTCATGATCTCTCTCTTGCTGAGGTGCCTTGCGAGCCAGACCACACCGTCGCGCTCGGTCTGCAGCTGCGCGACGAGGGCGGCGACCTCGGCCTCGATCTCGGGGGTGTCCGGCGCTCCGGCGCACAGGATGACCTGGACTTCCGGAGGGAGCTCGCGGACCGCCCGAAGGAAGTAGGGAAGCCCCTTCTGTCGCGTGATGCGTCCCACGAACACCACGGCGGGGCGGTCGGGGTCGATGCCGAGCTCGCGCGCTGCCTCCGGGTCCTCGACCCGCTGCCATGCGTCGAGGTCGATTCCGTTGTAGACGACCTCCACCTTGTCCGGGTCGAGGTTGGGGTAGGCGCGCAGGATGTCGGCTCGCATGCCGTGACTCACCGCGATGATGCGGTCGGCGTGCTCATAGGAGACCTGCTCGATCCAGCTGGAGAGCCGGTAGCCGCCGCCGAGCTGCTCCGCCTTCCACGGGCGCAGCGGCTCGAGGCTGTGCGCCGTGATGACGTGCGGGATGCCGTGGAGCAGCTTCGCGACGTGGCCCGCCGCGTTCGCGTACCAGGTGTGCGAGTGCACGAGGTCGGCACCCTCGATGTCGTTCGCGATCTCGAGGTCGGTGCCGAGGAAGCCGAGCGCCGGGTTCGCCGAACGCAGCGCTGGCGGCGTCGTGTAGGCGTACGTCTGCTGCTCATCGCGGGCGTCGCCGAAGCAGCGGACGTTGACGTCGATGTCGCGCCTCATCGCCTTGACGAGCTCGGTGACGTGGACTCCGGCCCCGCCGTAGACGGCCGGTGGATACTCGCGTGTTACCAGATCTACTCTCACGGGCTACACGGTAGTACAGCGGGGCTGGGAACCCCTAAGCTCGAGTCATGTCACAGGCAAATGTGTTCGGCATCGTTCTCGCTGGCGGTGAGGGGAAGCGGCTCATGCCGCTCACTGCAGACCGGGCAAAGCCCGCTGTGCCCTTCGCAGGCCAGTATCGACTCATTGACTTCGCGCTCTCGAACCTGGTGAATTCCGGGCTTCACAAGATCGTCGTCCTGACCCAGTACAAGTCCCACTCGCTGGACAGACACGTCTCGCACACGTGGCGTCTCCCGGCCATGCTCAACTCCTACGTCGCCTCGGTGCCTGCACAACAGCGCCTCGGCAAGCGCTGGTTCTCGGGCTCGGCTGACGCGATCAGGCAGAGCCTGAACCTCATCAACGACGAATCGCCGGACATCGTCGTCGTGGTGGGAGCCGACCACGTCTACCGCATGGACTTCTCGCAGATGATCGAGGCGCACATCGCCTCGGGTCGGAGCGCGACGGTCGCGGCCATCCGCCAGCCGATCTCCCTCTCCGACCAGTTCGGGGTCATCGACGTCGACCCGGACGACCGCACGCTCATCCGCGAGTTCCTCGAGAAGCCGGACGACGCGCAGGGGCTGCCGGACAGCCCGGGCGAGATCCTGGCGTCGATGGGCAACTACGTCTTCACTGCGGACAAGCTCGTGGAAGCCGTCATCCGCGACTCCACGCTCGAGGATTCGAAGCACGACATGGGCGGGGACATCATCCCGAGCTTCGTCGCGCAGGGTGACTGCGGCGTCTACGACCTCAAGGACAACGTCGTTCCTGGTTCCACGGATCGCGATCGCGACTACTGGCGCGACGTCGGCACGATCGACTCGTTCTACGACGCGCACATGGACCTCATCTCCACGCTTCCGATCTTCAACCTCTACAACGAGAAGTGGCCGATCTTCGCCCAGCAGCTGAACTCGCCTCCCGCGAAGTTCGTCCGCGACAGCCGCGGGTCGACGGGCACCATGATCGACTCGATCATCTCCCTCGGCTCCGTCATATCAGGCGCGCACATCGAGCGGAGCGTGCTCGGCCCGTGGGACAACGTCGAGTCCGGGGCGGCTGTCGTCGACTCGATCCTGTTCGATCGGGTCAACGTGCAGGCCGGCGCCGTGGTTCGGCGCGCGATCCTCGACAAGAACGTCATCGTCAAGGAGGGCGCCTCCGTCGGCGTCGACCGCGAGCATGACCTCCGTCGCGGATTCACGGTCACCGACTCGGGCCTCACCGTCGTGGAGAAGTTCGGGATCGTCGAGCCGTGACGTCGGGCACGCTGACCCGCGCCCCGTTCCTGGTCCTCCTCGACGTCGACTCGACCCTCATCGAGGACGAGGTCATCGAGCTCATCGCCGACTACGCCGGCGTGACCGCCCAGGTCACCGAGGTCACGGAACGCGCCATGGCCGGCGAGCTCGACTTCGAGGAGAGCCTGCGGCATCGTGTTGCGCTCCTCGAGGGCGTGTCTGCCGCCGACGTCGCCTCGGTCGTCGACCGGGTCGTCGTCACCGATGGCGTTCCCGAGCTCGTTTCGGGCGTGCGCGCCGCTGGCGGGTACATCGCTGCCGTCTCCGGCGGGTTCCATGAGATCCTCGACGACCTCGCTGCAAGGCTGGACCTCGACCGGTGGCGAGCCAACCGGTTCGAGATCATCGAAGGCAGGCTCACGGGACGCGTCTCCGGCCCCATCATCGGTCGTGAGGCCAAGCGCGACACGCTGCTCGAGTGGGCAGACGAACTCGGGGTCGACCCGTCGCGGACGGTCGCCATCGGAGACGGCGCGAACGACCTCGGCATGATGTCGGCGGCGGGACTCTCGATCGCGTTCGACGCCAAGCCGGTCGTGCGCGAGCAGGCGCACATCAGCCTCCCCGATCGCGACATGCGTCAGGTGCTGCACGTGCTCGGCCTCGCGGGCTGACGGCCACGACGCAGACGAAGGGCCGACCGGATGCGTGCATCCGGTCGGCCCTTCGTCTGTTCGCCTGGCGGCCGCCGCTAGTGCCCCATGCCGAGTCCGCCGTCGACGGGGATGACGGCGCCGGAGATGTATCCGGCGTCATCGCTCGCGAGCCACGCTGCGGTCTTCGCGATCTCGTCGACGCTGCCGTAGCGCGCGGCGGGGATCTGCGAGAGGTACTCCTTCTTCGTGTCCTCCGGCAGCACGGCCGTCATCTCGGTCTCGATGAACCCTGGCGCGATGACGTTTGCTGTGATGCCGCGCGAGCCGAGCTCGCGGGTGAGCGAGCGGGCCATGCCGACGAGGCCGGCCTTCGCCGACGAGTAGTTGATCTGACCGGGCGAGCCGAAGAGCCCGACCACGCTCGAGATGAAGACGACCCGTCCGAATCGGGCCTTGAGCATGCCCTTCGAAGAGCGCTTGAGGACGCGGAAGACTCCCGTCAGGTTCGTGTCGATGACCTGCTGGAAATCGTCCTCCGACATGCGGAGGAGGAGGTTGTCCTTCGTGATGCCAGCGTTGGCGATGAGCACCTCGACGGCCCCGAGCTCCTGCTCGACGGCCTTGAACGCCGCGTCGACGCTTGCCGAGTCGGTGACGTCAGCTTGCACGGTGAGCGCGCCTTCCGGCCCGCCCTCCCCCGAGCGCGAGGTCACCGCGACGCGATGCCCCAAGCTGACGAAGTGTGCGGCGATGGCGAAGCCGATGCCACGGTTTCCTCCCGTGACGAGGACGGTTCTTTGGGTCATGCTGCTCCCTTGAGACGGTGAGCTCCAGTCTAGGGGCGAGGAGTAAGCTGAGCAGATCGCCGAGAGGAGCACCTGCCACCGTGCGATCACACACGACGAACGTCACCTCCTTGGCGGACAGCGAGTACGACGAGCGCGCCGCCCGCATGAAGAAGTACACCATCATGATGCTGATCAGGGTGGCGTGCTTCGTCGCGCTCATCTGGGTGCGCGGACCCTGGATGTTCGTGTTCGCAGCCGGGGCCATCTTCCTTCCCTACTTCGCTGTCGTCATCGCCAACGCCGCAACGCAGCGCAGAACACGCAGGGTGGAGCGGCCGAGCTTCCTCCAGCGGCGAGGCAAGCCGGATGCGTGACGGCTTCGACCTGCTCGGGGCCCTGCAGGGCGGCGGTCTGGACGCGGCCGAGGCGGAGCCTCGGTGTTCGCGCGCGGGCTGCAGCGCCGATGCGACGACCCGACTGGAATGGCGCAATCCACGCATTCACGACGAGACCCGCCGCAAGGTCTGGCTCGCTTGCGGCGAGCATGCTGGCTACCTCGAGGACTTCCTCCGCCAACGGGACTTTCCGGTGACCGCCGCCGCGATCGCGGGCGAGGCGGCCGACCACGAGGATGGGCACGCGTGAGCGGCGAGCGTCGCTGGCGGTTCGCGCTGTCGAAGCGCTGGCTCGGTTACCTGGGTCTGCTCATCGTGTTCGCCATAGCGTGCGGCTTCCTGAGTCACTGGCAGTTCGAGCGTCGAGACGAGCGCGTCTCCGAGAACGCCCGCATCACCGGCAACTTCGACCGGGAACCGGTCCCGATCGAGTCGGAGCTCGCGTCGCTCGACGCGTTCTCGATCAACCAGGAGTGGACGCCCGTGCTCCTGCAGGGCAGATATCTGACCGACGAGCAGCTCCTGGCTCGGTCTCGACCCCACAACGGCCTCCCAGGCTTCGAGATCCTGACCCCCTTCGAGACTCAGGACGGACGGGTCTTCATCGTGAACCGCGGCTGGATCCCGACCGGGGACGCGCAGGACTCCCCCGACCACGTGCCGGCACCCCCCGAGGGTGATGCGACGGTGGTGGCACGACTTAAACCCGGTGAACCAGAGATCCCGGGTCGCAGCGCTCCGGCCGGACAGATCGCGACCATCCACCTGCCGCAGTTCGCCGAAGAGCTCGGTGCGGACCGCGTGTACACGGGTGCATACGGCCTGCTGTCTGCCGAACGGCCGTCAGCGGAGACCGGCGCGCTCACGACGAAGCCGGCGCTGGATGAGGGCAATCACCTGTCCTACGCGTTCCAGTGGATCATCTTCGCGATCATCGCCCTGCTGGGGCTCATCTTCGGCCTCCGCGCCGAATACCGCGATCGAAACCCGGACGACCCCAAGGTGAGGGAAGCTCTCGCCCGCGAACGCGAGCGAGCTGGGCGCCGCCGCAGGACCGATGCGGAGATCGAGGACGAGCTCCTCGACCGCGCAGGCGCCTGACAGTCCCCGTCACGAACGAAGCGCATGCCCCGAGGGGCATGCGCTTCGTGGTGAGGCAGGAGCGTTCGCGCGGCGTGCCTAGTTCATCGTGATGAGGTCGAAGTAGTCGGGCGTCCAGTGGTCCTCCACCCCATCGGGCATGATGAGCACCCGCTCGGGGTTGAGCGCCTCTACAGCGCCCTCGTCGTGGCTGACCAACACGACTGAGCCTTCGTAGTGCGCGAGCGCGTCCAGGATCTGCTCACGGCTCATCGGGTCGAGGTTGTTCGTCGGTTCGTCGAGGAGCAGGACGTTGGCACTGGAAACCACGAGCATCGCCAGCGCGAGTCGCGTCTTCTCACCGCCGGAGAGCACCCCCGCCGGCTTGTGCACGTCATCCCCGGAGAAGAGGAAGGAGCCGAGTACCTTGCGCGCCTCGGTCTCCGTGAGGTGGCTCGAGACGCCCACCATGTTCTGGAGGACGCTGCGGGCGACATCCAGCGTCTCGTGCTCCTGGGCGTAGTAGCCGATCTTGAGGCCGTGGCCCGGCTCGAGCGCGCCCGTGTCCGGCTCATCGACGCCGGCGAGCATACGAAGAAGGGTCGTCTTGCCCGCACCATTGAGCCCGAGGATCACGACACGTGAACCGCGGTCGATGGCGAGGTCGACCGCGGTGAAGATCTCGAGCGATCCGTAGGACTTCGAGAGGTTCGATGCCCGCAGCGGGGTCTTGCCGCAGGCCGCGGGAGTCGGGAAGCGCAGCTTCGCCACCCGGTCGGCGACGCGGACCTCCTCGAGACCCGAGAGCATCTTCTCCGCACGACGCGCCATCTGGTGGGCCGCGGTGGCCTTCGTCGCCTTGGCACCGAACTTGGCGGCCTGCTGCTGCAGCACGGTCGCCTTCTTCTCGATGTTGGCCCGCTCCTTCTTGCGGCGCTCCTGGTCAGCCTCACGCTGTCGCAGGTAGTGCTTCCAGCCCATGTTGTAGACGTCGATGACCTGGCGGTTCGCGTCGAGGTAGAACACGCGGTTGACGGTGTCGCCGACGAGTTCGACGTCGTGGGAGATCACGATGAGCCCGCCGGCATATCCCTTGAGGAACTCCCGCAGCCAGATGACCGAGTCGATGTCGAGGTGGTTCGTCGGCTCATCGAGCAGCATCGTCTCCGCGCCGGAGAACAGGATCCGGGCGAGTTCGATGCGACGACGCTGTCCACCCGAGAGCGTCTGCAGCTCCTGGTCGAGGATGCGGTCCGGCAGCTTGAGGTTGCTGGCGATCGCCGCGGCCTCGGCTTCGGCCGCGTAGCCTCCGAGCGCCAGGAACCTGTCATCGAGGCGCGAGTACTTCTTCATCGCGGCCTCCTGCTCGGCAGGAGACCCCTCCGCCATCGCGAGGGTCGCCTCGTCGATGCCGAGACGCAGTTCGCCGAGTCCTCTGGCGTCCAGGATGCGCGTGCGGGCCGTCTGCGTCGGGTCGCCGCTCCGCGGGTCCTGCGGGAGGTAGCCGATCTCGCCTCGGCGTTCGATCTTCCCTGCCGTCGGGAGGGTGTCCCCCGCCAGGATCTTCGTCAGCGTCGTCTTGCCCGCGCCGTTGCGACCGACGAGGCCGATCTTGTCGCCAGCGGCAACACGAAAGTTGACTCCCGACATGAGGGTGCGGGCACCCATGGTGATTTCGAGGTCATGTACGGCGAGCAAGAAGAGCATCCATTCGGTGGAGAGCGGGGCGAGCTGTGCAGTGCTGAGGGGCGGGTGTCGGGGCCACGCCGGGGTCGACCGGGCTGGCCCCGTAGCCGACAACCTGCCCAGTCTAGACGAGACGCGAATGAGCCCCGCCGAGGCGGGGCTCATCACGGTCAGACGTGGGTCAGATGTTGAACCCGAGGGCGCGCATCATGTCGCGCCCGTCGTCGGTGATCTTCTCGGGACCCCACGGCGGCATCCAGACCCAGTTGATGACGAACCGCTCGACTTGGCCGTCGAGCGCCTGCGCGGTGTCGGCCTCGATGACGTCAGTCAGCGGGCAACCTGCGGAGGTGAGCGTCATGGAGATGACAAGCGCGTCGGAGTCGTCGTCCCAGTTCAGATCGTAGATGAGACCGAGATCGACGATGTTGACGCCGAGCTCCGGGTCCACGACCTCTTTGAGCGCCTCTTCGATCTCGTCGTAGCGTGTCGCTTCGAGTGTCGTCAGTGCCATGGCGAGATCCTACGCCTCGACCTGCTGAGCGAGGTAGCGGTCGTACCCCTCGTTCTCGAGGCGGTCGGCGAGCTCGGGACCGCCCTGGTCGGCGACCTTGCCGGCGACGAAGACGTGCACGAAGTCGGGCTTGATGTACCGCAGGATGCGCGTGTAGTGCGTGATGAGCAGGACACCGAGGCCGGTGTTCTCCTTGACGCGGTTGACGCCCTCGGACACGATGCGGAGCGCATCCACGTCGAGGCCCGAGTCGGTCTCGTCGAGGACGGCGAACTTCGGCTTGAGGAGCTCGAGCTGGAGGATCTCGTTGCGCTTCTTCTCGCCACCGGAGAAGCCCTCGTTGACGTTGCGCTCGGAGAAGACCGGGTCCATGCGCAGTGCGGACATGGAGGACTTGACCTCCTTGAGCCACGGGCGCAGGGGCGGTGCCTCGCCGGAGACGGCGGTCTTCGCGGTGCGCAGGAAGTTCGCCACCGTCACACCGGGGATCTCGACGGGGTACTGCATGGCGAGGAAGAGGCCGGCCTTCGCCCGCTCGTCGACGGACATCTCGAGGACGTCCTCGCCGTCGAGCGTGATCGAGCCGCTCGTCACCTCGTACTTGGGGTGGCCCGCGATCGTGTACGCGAGCGTCGACTTGCCTGAGCCGTTCGGGCCCATGATGGCGTGGATCTCGCCCTGGTTGATCGTCAGGTCGACACCGCGGAGGATTTCCTTGGTGCCCTGGTCGGTCTCGACCGTGACGTGGAGGTCGGATATCTGCAGCGTGGACATGTGCTAGCTCTTCTCCTCGAAGATTGGAGTGGGGTCGATGTAGATGTCGCCCGCTTGCACCTGGATGCGGTACACGGGCACTGGTTCGTAGGCGGGGAGGGTGCGTGGCCACCCGGTTCTGAGCGAGAACTGGGAGCCATGCGCCCAGCATTCGATCGAGTCGTCCTCCACGAAGCCCTCGGCAAGCGAGATGTCTCCGTGCGAGCATCGGTCCCCGAGAGCGAAGAGCTCACCGGCCGAGTCCCGGACGACGCAGATGGCCTGCCCCTCGATCTCGAAGCGCTGCGGCGCCTCGACCTTAACGTCGTCTGCCGCGCAGAGACGCACCGAGGTCATCGCTCTGCGACGAGCAGAGGACTTGCGCCCTCGTTGAGCTCGCGTTCGAGCGCGTCCCGAAGGTGGGTTGCGATCTCCTCGTTGCCGATCTGCTGGACGATCTCGTTGAGGAAGCCGTGCACCACGAGGCGACGGCTCATGGCCTCGGAGATGCCGCGGCTCATCAGGTAGAAGAGCTGCTCGTCATCGAAGCGACCGGTCGCAGATGCGTGCCCCGCGCCCTCGATGTCGCCGGTCTCGATCTCGAGGTTCGGAACCGAGTCAGCGCGCGTCCCCTCCGAGAGGACGAGGTTGCGGTTCTGCTCGTAGGAGTCGGTGCCGGGTGCGTTGCGGCGGATGAGCACGTCACCGATCCAGACGGCACGCGCGCCCTCACCCTGCAGCGCCCCCTTGTAGTTGACGCGACTGCGCGTGTGCGGCGCATTGTGGTCGACGAAGACCTGGTGCTCGAGGTGCTGGCCGGCGTCGGAGTAGTACAGCCCGTAGAGCTCGCCATCCGCGCCCTGCGCATTGAGCTGGAGCGTCGGGTTGAGCCGCACGATGCCACCGCCGAGCGAGACCACGATGTGCTTGATGAACGCGTCGCGCCCAACGGACAGGAAGTGCGTCGAGAGGTGCTGCGCGGAGTCCTCCCATTCCTGCATGGAGACGACCGTGACGTTCGCGCCGTCGCCGACGAGGATCTCGACGTTCTCGGCGACCGTCGCCTCGCCGGTGTGGCGGAGGATGATGAGGCCCCTGGCGTGCGGCTTGATGTCGATCACGACGTGGGCCGCGAGTGCGGCGTCGCCGAAGCCCTTGCGGTCGAGGACGAACTGCTTGTCGTCTTCGCCCGACACCTCGACGAGGAGCGCCTCTTCGAAGTTCGTCCAGGCGTTGGCGGAGGCGCGGTCCTCTGGCTTTCCTGCGGAGCCGATGCGCGCATCCGAACGCGGGATCCAGCTCACCGCGACGCCCTCGGTCTCCGAGAAGTCGAGCTCGGAGCGGGTTCCGGTGAGCGTGCCGTTGATGAGCGCGTCGAGCTTCGCGACGGGAGTGTACTTCCACTCGATCTCGCGGCCGCTGAGCGGTGCGAAGTCGGCGAAGTCGAAGGAGGTGAAGCGCTCCGACCTCGTCTGCACCGGCACCTCGGAGCCGGGCCCATGGCTGTGCTTGTTGAGACCGAGCGGGTTGATCTGCTCGCTCGTCACCTGCGTCGTCATCTAGCCGACCGATCCTTCCATGCTCATCTCGATGAGCTTGTTGAGTTCCAGCGCGTACTCCATCGGCAGCTCGCGAGCGATGGGCTCGATGAAGCCGCGAACGATCATGGCCATGGCCTCGGTCTCCGGGAGTCCGCGGCTCATGAGGTAGAAGAGCTGCTCCTCCGACACCTTCGTGACGGTGGCCTCGTGGCCGAGCTGCACGTCGTCGACCCGGATGTCGATCGCGGGGTACGTGTCAGAACGGGACTGCGTATCGACGAGCAGCGCGTCGCAGACGACGCTGTTCGATGAGTGGTGAGCCTTGGCATCGATGCGGACCTCGCCTCGGTAGCCGGCTCGTCCCCCACCCCTCGCGATCGACTTCGACGTGATCGACGACTGCGTGTACGGAGCCATGTGGATCATCTTGGCGCCGGCGTCCTGGTGCTGGCCGGGACCCGCGAAGGCCACGGACATGGTCTCGCCCTTGGCGTGCTCGCCGACCAGGTAGATCGACGGGTACTTCATGGTGACCTTCGAGCCGATGTTGCCATCGACCCACTCCATCGTCGCGCCCTCTTCGGCGATCGCGCGCTTCGTGACGAGGTTGTAGACGTTGTTCGACCAGTTCTGGATCGTCGTGTAGCGAACGCGGGCGTTCTTCTTCACGATGATCTCGACAACCGCCGAGTGCAGGGAGTCGGACTTGTAGATGGGAGCCGTGCAGCCCTCGATGTAGTGGACGTAGCTGCCCTCATCGGCGATGATCAGCGTCCGCTCGAACTGACCCATGTTCTCCGTGTTGATGCGGAAGTAGGCCTGCAGCGGGATCTCGACGTGCACGCCCTTCGGCACGTAGACGAACGAGCCGCCCGACCAGACGGCCGTGTTCAGGGCCGCGAACTTGTTGTCCCCGGAGGGGATGACGGTGCCGAAGTACTCCTCGAAGAACTCCGGGTGCTCGCGGAGCGCCGTGTCGGTGTCCATGAAGATGACACCCTGCTTCTCGAGCTCCTCGTTGATCTGGTGGTAGACCACCTCGGACTCGTACTGAGCCGCGACGCCGGCGACGAGGCGCTGACGCTCTGCGTCGGGGATGCCGAGCTTCTCGTAGGTGCTCTTGATGTCGTCGGGCAGGTCCTCCCACGTCTGGGCCTGCTTCTCCGTCGACCGCACGAAGTACTTGATGTTGTCGAAGTCGATGCCGGAGAGGTCTGCACCCCAGTTCGGCATCGGCTTCCGCTCGAACATCTTGTAGCCCTTGAGGCGCGTCTTGAGCATCCACTCAGGCTCGTCTTTCAGGCGCGAGATGTCGGCGACGACGGCATCGTTGATGCCTCGCTTCGCGGACGATCCCGCAACGTCGGAGTCTGCCCAGCCGAACTCATAGCGGCCGAGGCCCTCGAGTTCTGGGCGATCGATCAGGACATCTGACATGTCTGCCTCGTCTCTCTCATCTCTGAAGTCGTTGTGCACGTGCGGCCGCTCGCCCGGCTTCACGCCGGCGTTCGTCTCGCATGTGGGTCTACGGCCGGTGGGCCCGCGGTCGCTCGGGAAGACGGCGTGCGTCTACCTCTCGTAGAATGGAACCCGCGAAGGGCCTCCATTGTTCCCTGCGCCGCGATTCGGGCACACGTCCCGAGCGAAGACAACACCTTCTATCCTACGCCAGACAAGCCAGGCGTCTGAAAGGAACTCGTGACCGCGCAAGTCGCTCCCGTCCGTCCCTCACGAGCGGACGCCATCCGTGCGCGCGTGATGCCCACCGGCATCACGCGCTACACGCGTTTCCTGGCGTGGGCGAGCCTGATCGCGAACATCGCCATCGTCGGCACGGGCGGGCTCGTCCGACTCACCGGTTCGGGTCTGGGCTGCCCCACGTGGCCGTACTGCACGGACGAATCGCTCATCAACACGCCCGAGATGGGCATCCACGGTGTCATCGAGTTCGGGAACCGTCTGCTGACGTTCATCCTGTGCGTCATCGCCCTCCTGCTGTTCCTGGCGGTCCTGAGGGTGCGCCCGCGCGGGATGCGCCTCGCCGTTCCGGCCTTCTCGATCGGCGTGCTGATCATCGTCCAGGCGATCGTCGGCGGCATCACCGTGCTCACCGGCCTCAACCCGGACATCGTGGGCCTCCACTTCCTCATCTCCGGCCTCATCGTCGCGATCGCCGCCGTCCTGCTCTTTCGTGTGCGACGCGGCGAGCCGGTCCCCGAGGTCGGAACGCGACTCGACGTCAGCCGGGCGGGTCTCGTGCTCACGCTCGCGGTCGTGGTCAACGTGTGGGTCTGGGTGACGGTGTTCGTCGGCGCGCTGACCACGGGATCCGGTCCGCACGCGGGAGACTCGGCGGCCTCGAGGAACGGGCTCGATCCCGTCGTCATGCAGCACGTCCACTCCTGGCCCGCGTACATCCTGCTGGCCTGCTCCCTCGCGTTCGCCGTTCTGGCCGCGGTGCGGAGGTTCCCGGCCACCCGCAAGGTCTCGCTGGGCCTGCTCGCGCTCATCGTCGCGCAGGCGGGCGTCGGCATCTGGCAGGCACGCACAGGCCTTCCCATCACCCTCGTGATCGTGCACATGGTGCTCTCGGTCACGACCATCGCTGTCGCCACGACCGCGGTGGCGACCATCCGCCGCGAAGGACGCCCGCAGCGCGCCTGACCTCGCCGGCTTCGAGCCGAGTGCAGAGAAGCCCCGACGAGACCGTGTCTCGCCGGGGCTTTCTCGTTCAGACGACGGTGGGCCTGCAGCTCGGGGAGAAGCGGGAACAGAGAGATCGGCCCGGCGGGAGGGATGCTCCGCCGGGCCGATCTCAATGGCTGCTGCCCCGCACTAGGAGATCAGCGGGTCGATGCCGACTGCCACGAAGACGAGCGTGAGGTACGTGATGGAGAGGTGAAAGACCTTCATCGGCTTCCCGCCCTTGCCCGTGATGGTGCGGTAGTAGAGCACGTGCGCCTCGTAGAGGAACCACGCACCCGACAGCACAGCGACGGACGTGTACAGCCAGCCCATGCCCGCAATCGGGACCAGCAGGAGCGAGCAGATGACCGTCGCCCAGGCGTAGAGCACGGTCTGCAGCGAGACCGACAGCTCCCCCTCTGTGACCGACAGCATCGGGACGCTCGCCTTCGCGTAGTCGTCGCGGTACTTGACGGAGAGCGGCCAGTAGTGGGCCGGGGTCCAGAGGAAGATGATGGCGAACAGCACGAACGGCGCCCAGCTGAGGGAGTTCGTGACGCCGGCCCAGCCGATGAGAACGGGCATGCAGCCCGCGACGCCGCCCCAGATGATGTTCTGCTCGGTGCGGCGCTTGAGCACGATCGTGTAGAAGACGACGTACAGCAGGATGGCGCCGACGGAGAGCGCCGCGGTCAGCGGGTTGGCGACAAGCCACAGCACGACCGTTGACAGGATGCCGAGGGCGAACGCGAAGACGAGAGCCTCGCGGTCAGTCAGCTCCCCCGTCACCAGGGGACGCTTCGCGGTGCGCTTCATCAGGCGGTCGATGTCGCGGTCGATGTAGCAGTTGAAGGCGTTTGCGCTGCCCGCGGACATGGCGCCGCCCAGCACGACCCCGAGGACGAGCCACAGGTTCGGCACGCCGCCCTGCGCGAGGAACATCGTCGGCACCGTCGTGATGAGGAGGAGCTCGATGATGCGCGGCTTCGTCAGCGCCAGGTAGGCCTTCGCCTTGCGCCCCAACGTCGCTCGCTGCGGGGGTGCGACAGCCACTAGTTCATCGACAGACAAAGCCACCAAGTCCTCTTCGCTCGAAATCTCCTGGCAATTCTATCTGGTCTCGCTGAGAACGGCTCCCCATTCCGGGGCGTGCCAGCCGGTCACAGCTGCCGTCGCGGACCGTGAGGCCCGTCGCACGGAGAAACATGACCGAGAACTGGATGCCGTTCCTCCCGCGCGGACCCGACGTGGCGATAGGCTGTGAGGCGGCCCTTTCCCAACGACGACGGGACGCAGTGTGACGAATTTTGAGTGGTCTGAGCTCGATCGACGTGCAGTCGACACAGCAAGGATCTTGGCGGCGGACGCAGTTGAGAAGGCGAAGGGTGGGCACCCTGGCACGGCGATGAGCCTCGCCCCCCTCGCGACGCTGCTGTACCAGCACGTGATGCGGGTCGATCCGAAGGACCCCCACTGGATCGGTCGCGACCGCTTCATCCTCTCGGCGGGACACTCCTCGCTGACCCAGTACACCCAGCTCTACCTGGGCGGCTTCGGTCTCGAGCTCGACGACCTCAAGCAGCTCCGCCAGCTCGGCTCCAAGACGCCGGGCCACCCGGAGTTCGGCCACACCGACCACGTCGAGATGACGACGGGGCCACTCGGCCAGGGGCTCGCCTCCGCAGTGGGCTTCGCCTACGCGCAGCGCTTCGAACGCGGACTCTTCGACCCCGAGGCCGCTCCCGGGGAGAGCCCCTTCGACCACCGCGTCTACGTCATCGCCAGCGACGGCGACCTGCAGGAGGGCGTGACGAGCGAGGCCTCCTCGCTCGCGGGCCACCAGGAGCTCGGCAACCTCATCGTCTTCTACGACGCCAACCAGATCTCCATCGAGGACGACACCGACATCGCCTTCACGGAAGACGTCGCCAAGCGCTACGAGGCCTACGGCTGGCACGTCCAGACGGTCGACTGGACCGCGGGCGAGCAGTACCACGAGGACCTCTCCGCACTGCACGACGCGACGCTCCAGGCCCAGGCCGAGACCGGGCGCCCATCGATCATCGTCCTGAAGACCATCATCGGCTGGCCGAGCCCGACCAAGCAGAACACCGGCGGCATCCACGGCTCTGCGCTCGGTGAGACCGAGCTCGAGGCGGTCAAGAGCCTCGTCGGATTCGACCCCAAGCAGAGCTTCGAGGTCGCCGATGACGTGCTCGCCTACACGCGAGGACTCGCCGACCGCGCGGCTCCGGTGCGCGCTGAGTGGCAGCAGGGCTTCGACGCCTGGAAGAGCGCGAACCCCGAGCGCGCCGAGCTGCTCGAGCGACTCGAGGCCGACGAGCTGCCCGAGGGCATCGACGACGCGCTGCCGGACTTCGCGGGCGTCGCCAAGGTCTCCACCCGCAAGGCGTCGGGCGAGGCCATCAACGCACTCGCAGCCCAGCTCCCGGAGCTCTGGGGCGGTTCGGCCGACCTCGCCGGCTCCAACAACACGACCATCAACGGGGCCGCGTCCTTCATCCCCTCGCAGTTCTCGACGTCGAGCTGGACCGGCAACCCCTACGGACGGGTGCTGCACTTCGGCATCCGCGAGCACGCCATGGGCGCGATCCTCAACGGCATCACGCTGCACGGCAAGACTCGCGCGTTCGGCGGCACGTTCCTGATGTTCAGCGACTACATGCGTCCCTCCGTTCGCCTCGCTGCGCTCATGAACATCCCGTCGATCTTCGTGTGGACGCACGACTCCATCGCCCTCGGTGGCGACGGCCCGACGCACCAGCCCGTGGAGTCCCTCACGGCGCTCCGCGCCATCCCGAACCTCGCAGTGGTCCGCCCAGCGGACGGACCGGAGACGGCGGCGGCCTGGCTCGAGGTCGTGAGCCGCCGAGGCGGCCCGACCGGCCTCATCCTCTCGCGCCAGGACCTCCCCGTCATCGCACGCGGAACCGGAGACGCCAACGAGCAGGAGTTCGGCTCCGCCGCCGGAACGAAGCGAGGCGCCTACGTCCTCGCGGAAGCCTCCGGCGGCACGCCCGAGGTCATCGTGCTCGCCACCGGCTCCGAGGTCCAGTACGCGCTGGAAGCACGTGAGACGCTCCAGGAGCAAGGACACCCCACGCGCGTCGTGTCCGTCCCGAGCTTCGAGTGGTTCGCCGAGCAGGACGCGGCCTACCGGGAGCACGTCCTCCCAGCTGCCGTCGAGGCTCGCGTGAGCATCGAGGCAGGGCTCGCACTGCCATGGCTCCAGTTCGTGGGTCCCAAGGGCCGCAGCATCTCGATCGAGACGTTCGGCGCATCCGCAGACCAGCCGGAGCTCTACAAGGCCTACGGCATCACGGCAGAGGCCGTCGTCGACGCGGCGCTCGAGTCGCTCGCGCAGTAGCGCTCCCCTGCGAATCACCGCTCTTCCTCATCAGCTACGCGAAGGAACACCAACAATGACTTCAACACCCACAGCAGCACTCGCCGAGGCCGGCGTCAGCATCTGGCTCGACGACCTCTCGCGCTCAAGCCTCGAGTCGGGCGCGCTCGAGCGCCTCATCGCCGAACGCGGCATCGTCGGCGTCACGACGAACCCGACGATCTTCGCCGGAGCCCTCAGCAAGGGCGACGCGTACGACACGCAGGTCGCCGAGCTGCAGGCCCGCGGCGCGAGCATCGACGAGGCGATCTTCGAGATCACCACTGACGACGTGCGCTCCGCGTGCGACCTCTTCCTGCCGATCTACGAGGCCACTGACGGCCTCGACGGGCGCGTCTCGATCGAGGTCTCCCCCGAGCTCGCCCGCGACACCGCAGCGACGATCGAGGAGGCCAAGCGACTCTGGGCCACGGTCGACCGCAAGAACGCCATGATCAAGATCCCGGCGACCGTCGAAGGCCTCCCGGCCATCACGGAGGTCATCGCTTCCGGCATCA
Source organism: Pseudoclavibacter sp. JSM 162008 (assembly GCF_041366455.1). Lineage (NCBI taxonomy): Bacteria > Bacillati > Actinomycetota > Actinomycetes > Micrococcales > Microbacteriaceae > Pseudoclavibacter > Pseudoclavibacter sp. JSM 162008. The sequence continues at coordinate 104,791 of NZ_JBEWYX010000009.1, read as the reverse complement.
GCGTCAACGTCACGCTGATCTTCAGCCTCAGCCGCTACCGCGAGGTCGTGAACGCGTACCTGTCCGGTCTCGAGCAGGCCAAGGAGCGCGGGCACGACCTGTCGACGATCCGCTCCGTCGCATCGTTCTTCGTCTCGCGCGTCGACGCCGAGATCGACAAGCGACTCGTGGCCGCGGGGAGCGACGAGGCGACCGCGCTCAAGAGCCGTGCTGCTCTTGCAAACGCCCGCCTCGCCTACGCAGCCTTCGAAGAGGAGTTCTCGAGCGAGCGCGCGAAGCTGCTGCTCGCCGAGGGCGCGCACGTGCAGCGCCCGCTCTGGGCATCCACTGGCGTCAAGGACCCGGCGCTGCCCGACACGCTCTACGTGACCGAGCTCGTCGCGCCCAACACGGTCAACACGATGCCGGAGAAGACGCTCGAAGCCGTCGCCGACCACGGGGTCATCACGGGCAACACCGTCGCGGGAACCGCCCACGCGGCCAACACGACGCTCGACGAACTCGAGGCGCTCGGCGTGAGCTACGTCGAGGTCACGGAGCAGCTCGAGACCGAGGGCGTCGACAAGTTCATCGTCTCCTGGCAGGAGCTCAAGGCAACCGTCGACTCGCAGCTCAAGGCTGCCGCGGCGAAGGCCTAGGGGAACCGCCGTGAGCATCAAGGTCAGCACCGCGGGTGCCGCGAACGCAGCGGCCACCGCAAAGGTCGGCGAGCTCGTCGCCGAGCGATTCGCGTCGCGACTCTTCGCGCAGGACGCCACCCTGTGGGGTGCGGCAGCCGAGGCCGAATCGGCAATCCGCCTCGGCTGGACGCGCGCGCACGAGGTCTCGCGCGAACTGGTCGACGGCATCATCGCGCTGCGGGACGAGTTCGCGTCGGCAGGCATCACCCGATTCGTGCTCTGCGGGATGGGCGGATCGTCCCTGGCCCCCGAGGTCATCACGCGCACCGCGGGCGTCGAGCTCGTCGTGCTCGACTCCACCGACCCAGCACAGGTTCGTGCAGCGGTCGAGGAAGGCCTCGAGCGCACGGCGATCGTCGTGTCGTCCAAGTCCGGCTCCACGGTCGAGACCGACTCGCAGCGCCGAGCGTTCGTGAGCGCATTCGAAGCGGCCGGCATCGACCCGGCCGGCCGAGTCGTGATCGTCACCGATCCCGGCTCGCCCATGGAGGAAGCCTCTCGGGCGGCGGGCTACCGGGTGTTCCTGGCCGACCCGCACGTCGGCGGACGCTTCTCGGCGCTGACCGCGTTCGGCCTCGTGCCCTCCGGGCTGGCGGGCGTCGACATCGCCGCCCTCCTCGATGACGCCGGCGTCGCCGCGACGGCCGTCGCCATCGATGACGAGAGCAACCCTGCCCTCGTCCTCGGCGCCGCGATCGCCGCGAAGCGATTCCTCGGCATCGTCGACGACGGCACATCCATCGTCGGCTTCGGCGACTGGGTCGAGCAGCTCATCGCCGAGTCGACCGGAAAGGACGACCTCGGCATCCTGCCCGTCGTCCTCACCCCAGGTGCTCCGGAGATCGACGCTCGCCCGGCCGACCTGCAGCTCGTTCGCGTGGTTGCCGACGCTGAGTCGATCCCGGCAGCGGGCGACGACATCACCGTCTCCGGTTCGCTCGGGGGCCAGTTCGTGCTCTGGGAGACTGCTGTCGCTGTCGCGGGCGCCGTCATCGGCATCAACCCCTACGACCAGCCCGACGTCGAGTCGGCAAAGGTCGCCGCACGCGGACTCCTGGAAGCGACACCGGAGCCCACGCCTGCCGCGTTCGTCGCGGAGGGCGTCGAGGTGCGCGGCAGCGAGACCGTCGTCGCCGGGCAGAGCACGCTGGAAGGGGCCATCGACGCACTCGTGGCCCTCATCCCAGCGGACGGCTACCTCTCAGTGCAGGCCTATGTCGACCGGAATCGCTTCGGCGCACTCGAAGCGCTTCGCGACGAGCTCGCGAAGCGCTCAGGACGTCCCGTCACCTTCGGGTGGGGGCCGCGCTTCCTGCACTCCACCGGGCAGTTCCACAAGGGCGGCCCGAAGGTCGGCACCTTCCTGCAGATCACGTCCGGAGAGAAGGACGACCTCGAGATCCCCGAGCGTCCGTTCACCTTCGGCACGCTCATCTCGGCGCAGGCCGCTGGTGATGCCTCCGTGCTCGAGTCGCACGCGCAGCCTGTGCTGCGCATCGACCTCGGCGAATCCGGCAGCGGACTCGACGCGCTCCTCGGCGCCATCTCGCGCTAACCGATCAGCGAGGCGGGGATGCGAGCACCATCGCATCCCCGCGCTCGTGTCTGCAGGACACACACGGGAGCACGCAACCCGTGCCTAGAAAACAAGGAGGCGACGCTGTGACGCCAGTCGACATCAGCGCGGACAACAACCCCCTCAGGTCCATCGACGATGGGCGCCTGCGCCGCATCGCGGGACCCTCAAGTCTCGTCATCTTCGGAGTCACGGGAGACCTCTCCAGGAAGAAGCTGCTCCCGGCGGTCTACGACCTCGCGAACCGCGGTCTGCTCTCCCCGTCGTTCGGCCTCGTCGGGTTCGCTCGTCGGCCGTGGTCCGACGACGAGTTCCGCGCGTTCGTGAAGGAGAACGTCGAGCAGCACGCGCGGACGCCCTTCAACGAGGACGTCTGGACGCAGCTCGCCAAAGGCATCCGCTTCGTCTCCGGGGAGTTCGACAACGACGCCTCGTTCGACTCCCTCAAGGTCGTCCTCGACGAGCTCGACAACGAGCAGGGCACGCGAGGCAACCACGCGTTCTACCTCTCGATTCCGCCCCGCTCCTTCCCAGAGGTGACAACTCAGCTGCGCCGATCCGGGCTCGCCGAGGAACGCCAGGACTCGTGGCGGCGCGTCATCATCGAAAAGCCCTTCGGCCATGACCTGGCCTCCGCGCGCGAGCTGAACAGCATCGTCGAGTCGGTCTTCGCGAGCGACGCGATCTTCCGCATCGACCACTACCTCGGCAAGGAGACGGTGCAGAACATCCTCGCGCTGCGCTTCGCGAACTCCATGTTCGAGCCGCTGTGGAACGCCAACACGGTCGACCATGTCCAGATCACGATGGCCGAGGACATCGGCGTCTCCGGCCGCGCCGGCTACTACGACGGCGTGGGCGCTGCACGCGACGTCATCCAGAACCACCTCTTGCAGCTGCTCGCCCTCACCGCCATGGAGGAGCCGCTGTCCTTCAACGCGAAGGACCTCCGCCAGGAGAAGGAGAAGGCCCTCGCGGCTGTTCGCCTCCCCCACGACCTGTCGCTCGCGTCGGCTCGAGGCCAGTACGGCTCCGGCTGGCAGGGCGGCGAGTTCGTGCGTGGGTTCCTCGAAGAGGACGGCATGAACCCCAAGTCGACCACCGAGACCTACGCGGCGCTCCGAGTCGAGCTCGACTCACGTCGCTGGGCCGGAGTGCCGTTCTACCTGCGCACGGGCAAGCGGCTCGGTCGTCGCGTGACCGAGATCGCCGTCACGTTCAAGCAGGGCCCCCTGTACCTGTTCGACGAAGCCCAGCGCACCTCGCTCGGACCGAACGCGCTGGTCATCCGGGTCCAACCGGATGAGGGCGTCACGATCCGGTTCGGCTCGAAGATCCCGGGCTCCGGCATGCACGTGCGGGACGTGACCATGGACTTCGGCTACGGACACGCATTCACCGAGTCGAGCCCGGAGGCCTACGAGCGCCTCATCCTCGACGTGCTGCTCGGCGATCCTCCCCTGTTCCCCCGCCACGAGGAGGTAGAGCTCTCCTGGAAGATCCTCGACCCCGTCGAGGAGTACTGGGCCACCCAGGGACAACCCGAACTCTACAAACCCGGCAGCTGGGGCCCGGCCTCGGCCACAGCCCTGCTCGCCCGCGATGGCCGCACCTGGAGGCGCCCGTGATCATCGAACTCGGCAATACGACGACCTCGGCCGTCTCGAAGCGACTCGTCTCCATGCGAGAGGAGGGCGGCGCAGTCGCGCTCGGACGCGTGCTCACCCTCGTCATCTCCACCGGCGAACGGCGCGGCGAGGCAGCTATCGCCGCTGCGAACTCGGCCTCCGGCGAGCATCCCATGCGCGTCATCGTGATCCACGTCGTCGATCGTGACGCGAAGGTCCCCAACATGGACGCGGAGATCAGGGTCGGTGGAGACGCCGGAGCGAGCGAGGTCATCGTCCTCCACGTCTCCGGACCCGCCTCCGACGACCCCGAGACCCTGGTGCAGGCCCTCCTCCTGCCCGACGCTCCCGTGGTGGCCTGGTGGCCGGACTCCGCCCTCGGCGCACCGAGCGCGTCGTCGCTCGGCCGCATCGCACAGCTCCGCATCGTCGACTCCGGCAGCTCGCCAAACGGTGAGAAGACCGTGGCGAAGCTCGCGGCGGGGTTCTGTGACGGAGACAGCGACCTCGCGTGGACGAGACTGACCAGCTGGCGCGCGCAGATCGCGGCCGTGCTGGACCAGCCCCCGTACGAGCCCATCCAGGAGGTGGAGGTCATCGGCCGCTCCTCGCAGACCTCGACGCTCCTCATGGCGGCGTGGTTGCAGCTCTCGTTGCAGGTTCCCGTCCGCGTCGCGCAGGCGACGGACCGGGAACTCGGACGTGCACAGCTGCGCGCGATCAAGCTCACGCGTCCGAGCGGCGTCGTCACGTTCGAGCGTGTGAGCGACTCCGCGGTCGTGCTGACACAGCCAGGTCAGCCGGAGCAGAAGATCCCGATGCCGGTCCGGGACCTCCCCGACGTGCTCGCCGAAGAGCTGCGCTCGCTTGGACCCGACCGAGTGTTCGGAGAGGTGCTTGTTGCCGCCGCCGCGGCGGAAGCCCACGCTCACGTGGCCGAGGAGACCACCGAGAAGACCGGCGAGGGAAGCGAATGACGCAGGCGACACGGGTCCGTCACGTCGAGCCCTCTGTCGCCGCGGTCGCGGAGAACGCTGCACGCCGGTTCGTCGAGCTCGTCGCCTCGACCACGGCAGAGCTGCATGTCGCGGTGAGCGGTGGATCCGTCGCGACGAAGGTGCTCCCGGCCTTCGTCGTCGAGATGGATCGAGCCGGGCTTGACTGGACGCGCGTGCACGTGTGGTTCGCCGATGAGCGCTTCGTCCCGACCGGGCATGATGACCGGAACGTCGTCGCCGTCGCAGAGGCGCTCAAAGGTGTGGCAGGCTTCGAGCAGGCACGCCTGCACGCGACGCTGGCGAGTGACAGCGGCGAGACCCTCGATGACGCTGCGGTCGCGTACGAGGCTGAGCTGCGAGCGATCGTTCCTCCGGCGGATGGCGTACCGGGAGGCGTCCCCTCCTTGGACCTCGTGCTCCTCGGCGCGGGAGGTGACGGTCACACCGCGTCGCTGTTCCCCGGCACTCCCGGGCTCGAAACCGCGTCCGCGCTCGTCGAGAGCATCCGTGACTCGCCGAAGCCGCCACCTGAGCGGGTGACGCTCACGCTGCCCGCCATCCGCGAGGCGGCCCGCGTCTGGGCTGTCGTCACGGGTGCCGAGAAGGCGTCGGCCGTGCGACTGGCTTCCACGGAGGGGGTCTCGGCAGAGGAATCCCCCCTCGGGGCTGCGACCGGCCGCCTCGAGACGCTCTTGCTGCTCGATGCGGCCGCAGCGGAAGCCCTCGGCTGACCCCACTTCGGGCGAGACGACAACGGCTCCGGCCGAGAGCAGCGCTCTCGGCCGGAGCCATGTTTCGCAGTACCTGCCACGCCACCCTGTTCAGGCGACGGGGCGAGTCAGCCCTTGGTGGTCGTCTTCCCGCGGCGCTCCCGCAGCTTCGAGAGCGCCTCGTCGAGGAGTCGTTCTGCTTCCTCGTTCGTTCGTCGTTCTTTGACGTACGCGAGGTGCGTCTTGTAGGGCGCGACCTTCGTGGCCGCGGGTGGGTTGTCCCGGTCGCGGCCGGCGGGCAGGCCGGAGATCGGGCAGTCGATAAGCTCGGGGATGTCTTCCTCTGCGATCTCCGCAGAGTAGTGCCTCACGGTCTCATTGCCGAGCGCATCCCAGTAGGAGATCGACACGCGCGCAGCGTGCACTCCGTGGTCCATCTCCCCCATGGGTCCGGCACCCACACGCGATCCTCGGATCGCTGAGCCCCCCTGTGCCACCTAGCTCACCACGACCGTTTGGATGCGGGTGATGATGCCCATGGCGACGATGGCGAGCAGCCAGATGACGGCGAGCGTCACCGTGATGCGGTTCAGGTTCTTCTCGGCGACACCGGAGGCGCCGAGGTTCGAGCCCATGCCCCCGCCGAACATGTCGGAGAGTCCGCCGCCTCGTCCGCGGTGCAACAGGATGAACAGGATCAGCAGGACGCTGGTGATGGCCAACACGACCTGCAGGATGACGAGGAGAATATCCACGGAATCCCTCTCAGATGAACGGACTCGGACGTGGCCTGAGTGAACAGGCCACGTCCGAGTATAGATGGTTGCCGTTTGCGACTAGGAACCGACGTGCTGACGGAACCGCGCGATGGCGCTGAACTCGTCGACCTTGAGGCTCGCGCCGCCGATGAGCGCGCCGTCGACGTCGGGCTCGCGCATGAAGCCCGCGATGTTGTCCGACTTCACGGAACCGCCGTAGAGGATGCGCGTGGCCGTTGCCACCGACTCGCCGAGAAGCTCCTCGAGCGCATCGCGGAGCGCCTTGGCGACGGTCTGCGCCTGCTCGGGGGTCGCGGCCTGTCCTGACCCGATGGCCCAGACCGGCTCGTAGGCGACCACGAGGTCCGGGGTACCCTCGACGCCCTCGAGCGCAGCCTTCAGCTGAGCGACGGGGACGGCGCTTGCACCGAACTTCTCGAGGTCTTCCGATGTCTCGCCGACGCAGATGACCGGGACGAGGCCGTGCTTCAGCGCGGCCTTCACCTTGCTGCCCACGACCTCATCTGTCTCCGCGTGCAGCGTGCGTCGCTCGGAGTGTCCGAGGATGACGTACCTGCAAGCGAGAGCGCTCAGGAACGCGCCCGAGATCTCACCCGTGTACGCGCCGGAGTCGTGGGCGGAGACGTCCTGGGCGCCGTAGCTCAGCGAGAGCTTGTCGGCGTCCACGAGCGTCTGCACGCTCCGCAGATCGGTGTAGGGAGGGAAGATCGCGACCTCGACATCGTCGAAGTCGTGCTTCGCGTCCTTGAGCGCCCACGCGAGCTTCTGCGTGAACGCGATGGCCTGGAGGTGGTCCAGGTTCATCTTCCAGTTGCCCGCCATGAGCGGGGTACGAGTCGTTACCATCCGAGAACCTGCAATCCGGGCAGCTGCTTGCCCTCGAGGAACTCGAGGCTGGCACCGCCACCAGTAGAGATGTGGCCAAATCTGTCATCTGCGAAGCCGAGCGTGCGCACGGCTGCTGCGGAGTCGCCGCCGCCGACAACCGAGAGGCCGTCGACGTCGGTCAGGGCGTCTGCGACGGAACGGGTTCCCTCGGCGAACGCGGGGAACTCGAACACGCCCATGGGCCCGTTCCAGAACACAGTCTTCGAATCTCGGATGACCGAGGCGAACGCCTTGGCCGTCTCCGGTCCGATGTCGAGTCCGATTCCTGAGGCTCCGAACCTGCTGTCCTCGATGCCATCTGCGGGGACGACCTCGTGCTCGGCGTCCGCCGAGAACGATGCTGCGACGACGACATCGCTCGGCAGCACGATGGAGACTCCACGCTGCTCGGCGTCCGCCAGGTACCCGCGAACGGTGTCCAGCTGGTCCGACTCCAAGAGGGAGGAGCCCACCTTGTGGCCCTGGGCCGCAAGGAACGTGAACAGCATTCCCCCGCCGATGAGGATCGAGTCGACCCTCGGGAGGAGATGCTCGATGACACCGAGCTTGTCCGACACCTTCGAACCACCGAGTACCACCGAGTACGGCCGCTCGACGGCCGAGGTCAGACGCTCGAGCACTTCGAGCTCGTTGGCCACGAGGAGTCCCGCGGCGCTCGGCACGAGCTGGGGCAGGTCGTACACCGAGGCCTGCTTGCGGTGCACGACTCCGAAGCCGTCCGAGACGAACGCGTCCGCGAAACTCGCGAGCTGCTCGGCGAAGGCTCGGCGCTCGGCGTCGTCCTTGCTCGTCTCACCCGGGTTGAAGCGGAGGTTCTCGAGGACGACCAGCTGGCCGTCTTCGAGACCGCCGACGAGGCGCTGCGCGTCCTCGCCGACCGTGTCGGCGGCAAGAGGGGCATCGATCTCGAGGAGCTCACCCAGCCGGGAGGCGGCTGGAGCGAGCGAGTACTGCGGTTCAGGTGCCCCCTTGGGCCGACCAAGGTGCGAGATCACGATGACCTGCGCACCCTGGTCGAGGAGGAGGCGGAGCGTGCCGAGGGAGGCGCGAATCCGACCATCGTCGGTGATCACGCCCTCCTTCAGCGGCACGTTCAGGTCGCAGCGGACGATGACCTTCTTTCCCGTGAGGGAGCCAAGGCTCTCGATTGTGCGAAGCGCCATGTTGGCGATCCTTCCTCTGTTGCCGAAGTGGTTAGAGCTTGCTCGCGACGTACTCGGTGAGGTCGACGAGGCGAACGGTGTAGCCCCACTCGTTGTCGTACCAGGACGACAGCTTCACCTGGTTGCCGATGACCTTGGTCAGTGGCGCGTCGAAGATCGAGGAGTGGTTCTCTCCCACGATGTCGCGCGAGACGATGTCTTCCTCGTTGTACATGAGGAGGCCCTTGAACTCGCCCTCGGCGGCTTCCTTGTACGCGGCGTTGACTTCCTCGACGGTCACGGGCGTCTTGGAGACGACGGTGAGGTCGGTGATCGAGCCGGTCTCGGTGGGCACGCGGAGTGCGAAGCCGTCGAGCTTGCCCGCGAGCTCGGGGATGACGAGGCCGATGGCCTTCGCCGCACCCGTCGACGTGGGGATGATGCTGAGCGCGGCCGCACGTGCACGACGGAGGTCCTTGTGGGGGCCGTCCTGCAGGTTCTGGTCGGACGTGTAGGCGTGGACCGTGGTCATGAGACCCGACTCGATGCCGAACTTGTCGTTGAAGACCTTCACGAGCGGCGCGAGGCAGTTCGTCGTGCACGACGCGTTCGAGATGACGTCGTCATTCTCGGGGTCGTACTCGGTGTGGTTCACGCCGAAGACGAACGTCGGGGCAGGTCCGGAAGCGGGAGCCGAGAGGATGACCTTCTTGGCGCCTGCAGCGATGTGCGCGCGAGCCTTGTCGGGGTCGGTGAAGTGCCCCGTGCTCTCGATGACGATCTCGACGCCGAGCTCTGCCCAGGGCAGGTTGGCGGGGTCGCGCTCGGCCGTGGCCGTGATCTTCTTGCCGTCGACGTAGATGGCGTCGTCGTCGAACGAGATGTCGTTCTTCAGCTTGCCACCCGTGGAGTCGTACTTGAGGAGGTGTGCAAGGGTCTTGTTGTCGGTGAGGTCGTTGATTGCAACGAGCTCGAGGTTGTTGTCATCCTGCAGCAGTGCGCGTGCGTAGCTGCGTCCGATGCGTCCGAAACCGTTGATGGCGATTTTCGTCACGTGATGCTCCTTTTTCCTGTTGTTTCTCCGATTTGACAGGACTGTGTGGCCATAAGCGGCCGGGTGCACCATCGCACCGAAATCGTGGGAACGGTCTGCTGGGCAGGCCCGTTCAACATCGTCAGCCTAGTCCCATGGGCGGGCGCGGAGGTGACCAAACGGGCAGAGCTGTTCGGCGCGGTGATCAGAGCTCGTCGAGCACGGGGAGGTTGGACTCCGTGCCGGGGATGCCGCGGTCCGATGCCTGCTTGTCCGCAAGCGCGAGGAGGCGACGGATGCGGCCGGCGACGGCGTCCTTCGTCATGGGCGGATCCGCGTAGCGCCCCAGCTCGTCCAGGGAGGCCTCGCGGTGCGCCAGACGCAGCTGCCCCGCGTACTTGAGGTGGTCCGGTGCTCCCTCGCCGAGGATCTCGAGCGCCCGCTCGACGCGTGTGCAGGCGGTGACCGCAGCCTGAGCGGAGCGCCGCAGGTTCGCGTCGTCGAAGTTCACGAGCCGGTTCGCGGTCGCGCGCGTCTCGCGGCGCTGCCGGAGGCTCTCCCAGCTCTCGACGGTCGCGTGGGCTCCGATGACGGTCAGCATCGCGCTGATCGCATCACCGTCGCGGATGACGACGCGGTGCACGCCACGGACCTCGCGGGCCTTGGACGAGACGCCGAGTCGTCCGGCCGCGCCGACGAGGGCCATCGCCGTCTCGGAGTTCGGGGTGATGATGTCGAGCGACGCAGACCGGCCCGGATCGGTCAGGGACCCGGCTGCGAGGAACGCGCCGCGCCAGACAGCGGTCAGGTCGTCCTGGCTGCCGGTGGTGAGTCGGTTCGGGAGTCCGCGAACTGTGCGTCGTCGCGCGTCCATGAGTCCGGTCTGCCTGGCGAGCGTCTCGCCGTTCTCGAGGACTCGAAGCAGGTAGCTCTCCCCCGGCCTGGCACCTGAGCCGGCGACGATGGAGATCTTGGCTCGCACGCCGTACAGCTCGAGGAGCTCTCGGCCGAGTCGTCGGGCGAGCATCTCGGAATCGAGCTGCGCCTCGACAGCGATGCGCCCCGAGATGAGCTGCAGGCCACCCGCGAACCTCAGGAGCGACGCGACCTCGGCAGCACGAGCTTGGGTTGTGGCTGCGCGCGTGCGCAGAAGCTCGTGCTTGACATCGGCGGTGAGCGTCACCGGGGTACCTCCATGGATCAGAGTGAGTGGGCGCGACGAAGCGTCGTCGCGAATGCGAGATGGAACGGGAGTCACTCGCGACCGAGGTCGCGGTGCCGCACGCTGATGATCGTGTCATCGCGTTCGCGCAGCAGGCTCGCGATGCGCTCGGTCATGGCGACCGAGCGGTGCTTGCCGCCGGTGCATCCGACGGCCAGCGTCACGTGCCGCTTGTTCTCACGTTCGTAACCCCGCAGCACGGGGTCAAGCATCTCAATGTAGTGGGTCAGGAACTCGTCTGCACCTTCTTGGTCGAAGACGTAGTCGGAGACGCGCTTGTCGCGGCCGTTGAAGGCGCGGAGTTCCGGCTCCCAGAAAGGGTTCGGCAGGAAGCGCATGTCGACGACCAGATCGGCATCCGTGGGGATGCCGTACTTGAAGCCGAAGCTCTGCACCGTCACGGCGACCTTGTTCTGGTCGGCTTCGCCGAAGCGCTTGACGATGCGGGTCACCAGCTGGTGGCCGTTGAGCTCCGAGGTGTCGATGACGATGTCGCTCGCCTCGCGGATCTCCTGGAGGCGGCTGCGTTCGCGGGCGATGCCATCGAGGATCGTGCCGTTGCCCTGCAAGGGATGCGGGCGACGGACAGCCTCGAACCGTCGCACGAGCGTTCCGTCGGTCGCATCGAGGAAGAGAACGTCGACCTCGTGCGTCTCCCTGAGCCCGCCCACGAGCGCGGTGAACTCCTCGAGGAGGTGGCCGCCACGCACGTCGACCGAGACGGCGAGCTTCGGGAGCGAGTCTCGCGCCTTTCCGGCGACCTCGATGAGGGGCCTGATCATCTGCGGGGGCAGATTGTCGACCACGAACCAGTCGAGGTCCTCGAACGCCTTGCACGCCGTGGACCGTCCCGCACCGGACATGCCGGTGACGATCATGATGTGCTGGCGTCCTTCGCCGTCGATCTCCGCCGAACTCATGCGCAGGTCACCTCCCGTGGACTAAAACACCAGCCTACATAGCCGGACCGTGCGTCTCTCACGCTTCCGCCGATTGCTCTCGCGCGAATCGCTCGGTTATCGCGGTCGCCGTGGCCTCTCCGACTCCCTGCACGCTCGTGAGCTCCTCGACGGTGGCCGCCCGGAGTCTCTTGACCGAGCCGAACTTCTTGAGGAGGGCGGCGACGCGCGTCGGCCCGAGGCCAGGGATGTCTGCGAGGACCGTGCCGATGTCGGCTTTGCGCTTCGTGCGCTGATGGCGGATCGCGAAGCGGTGCGCCTCGTCTCGAAGACGCTGCACGAGGAAGAGCGCTTCGGACCCTCGAGGGAGGATGACCGGGAAGTCGTCGTCTGGGAGCCAGAGCTCCTCGAGCCGCTTGGCGATGCCGACGACGGCGATGCCACGCACCCCGGATTCCTCGAGCGCGCGTTGCGCCGCGTTGACCTGCGGCACTCCGCCGTCGATGAGCAGCAGCTGCGGTCGGTAGGCGAACTTGGCCCGTGTGGATTCCTGCGTCGACGCTTTCACGCGATCCGCGGAGAGGGCTGCGTCCTCGACGATATCGGCCGGTGTCGCGTCGTCGCGCAGGTAGGCGAGGCGCCGCGCGAGCACCTGGCGAATGGAGTCCGTGTCGTCCGTCGACGACGCGATGTTGAAGCGCCGGTAGTGCGACTTCCGCGCCAGGCCGTCCTCAAAGACCACCATGGAGCCGACGATGCCGGTGCCTTGCAGGTGCGAGATGTCGTAGCACTCGATGCGAAGCGGCGCCTCGGCCAAGCCCAGCGCGTTCTGCAGCTCGGTGAGCGCATCCGATCGCGCGACGTAGTCGCTGCTGCGTTTTAGCTTGTACTGCGCGAGCGACCCCATGGCGTTGATCGTCGCGGTCTTGAGGAGTTCGGATTTCGGGCCCCGCTGCGCCGTTCGCAGGTTCACCTTGGCCTGTCTGGTCGCCTCAAGCCATTCCGACAGCGCCTCGGAATCGTCCGGCAAGGCCGGCACGATGATCTCACCTGGCGGGAAGAGTCCGTCATTCCCGTAGACGCGCTGCATCGTCTGGTCGATGATCGTTCCGAGGTCGGTGTCGAGTTCCTTGTCGAGCACCCAGTTGCGAACGCCGCGGATGCGGCCGCCGCGAACCGTGAACTGCTGCACGGATGCGCTCAGCTCGTCCTCCGCGATGCCGAAGAGGTCGAGGTCGACGTTGTCCGGCAGGACGACCGCGCTCTTCTCCAGGACGTTCTCGAGCGCTCCGATGCGGTCACGCAGTCTGGCTGCGTCCTCGAAGCGCATCTCGCTGGCGGCGAGCTTCATCTCCTCCTGCAGCGTCGTCAGCAGGCTGCGGTCATAGCTCTCCATGAACCGCACGAACTCGTTCACGATCACGCGGTGCTCCGCGATGGTCACGCGTCCGCTGCAGGGCCCTCCGCACCGGCCGATCTGGCCCGGGAAGCACGGGCGCCCGCTCTGCATGGCGCGCTTGTAGTTCGAGTCGTTGCAGGTTCGGATCGGGAACGCCTTGACCATGAGGTCGATGGTCTCGTTGACCGCCCATACCTTGGGGTACGGACCGAAGTACCTGGCACCGCGGATCTTCGGGTTGCGGGTGACGAGGACGCGCGGCGCCTCGTCGCCGAGCGTGACCGCCATGAACGGGTAGCTCTTGTCGTCCTTGAACTTGACGTTGAAGGGCGGCGAGAACTCCTGGATCCAGGTGTACTCGAGCTGCAGGGCCTCGGTCTCGGTGCGCACGACGGTCCACTCGACACGAGTTGCCGTCGTCACCATGTGCCGCGTGCGTTCGTGCAGCCGCTCGAGTGGCGCGAAGTAGTTGCTCAGGCGCGCGCGGAGGTTCTTGGCCTTCCCGACGTAGAGCACGCGGTCGTTGTCCCCGAGGAACCTGTAGACCCCGGGGGCTGTGGGGATGTCGCCCGTCGCGGGACGATATGGCAGGACGTTCGCCATCAGCGGCCAGCTGCCTCCCGGTCGAAGATCTCCTTGAGGTACTGGCCCGTGTGGCTCTCCGCGATGCCGGCGACCTTCTCGGGGGTGCCGACGCCGACGACGGTGCCGCCACCTGAGCCACCCTCCGGCCCCATGTCGATGAGCCAGTCCGCGGACTTGATGACGTCGAGGTTGTGCTCGATCACGATGACGGTGTTGCCCTTGTCGACGAGTCCGCCCAGCACCTTCAGGAGCTTGCGGACGTCCTCGAAGTGGAGGCCGGTGGTGGGCTCGTCGAGCACGTAGACGCTCCGTCCGTTGGAGCGGCGCTGGAGCTCCGTGGCGAGCTTGACGCGCTGCGCCTCGCCGCCGGAGAGCGTCGTCGCCGACTGCCCGAGGCGCACATAGCCCAGACCGACCTCGACGAGCGTCGAGAGGTACCGGTGGATGGCCGTGATGGGCTCGAAGAAGTCCGCAGCCTCGGCGATCGGCATCTGCAGGACCTCAGCGATGTTCTTGCCCTTGTAGTGCACGCTGAGGGTCTCGCGGTTGTACCGCGATCCTCCGCACACCTCGCACAGGACGTAGACATCCGGGAGGAAGTTCATCTCGATCTTCAGCGTGCCGTCTCCCGAGCACGCCTCGCAGCGGCCGCCCTTGACGTTGAAGCTGAAGCGCCCAGGCAGGTAGCCGCGCGCCTTCGCTTCGCTCGTCTCCGCGAAGAGCGTGCGGATGCGGTCGAAGACGCCCGTGTACGTGGCCGGGTTCGAGCGGGGAGTCCGGCCGATGGGGTTCTGGTCGACGTGGATGACCTTGTCGAGCTGGTCGACACCGGTGATGCGCGTGTGCTTGCCGGCGACGGCGCGTGCTCCGTTGAGCTTGCTCGCGAGCACCCGGTAGAGGATGTCGTTCACAAGCGACGACTTCCCGGACCCGCTGACACCCGTGACCGCGGTGAGGATGCCGAGAGGGAAGCTCACCTGCACGTTCTTCAGGTTGTTTGCCCTGGCGCCGACGACGGTGAGCTCTCGCTTCTTGTCGTACTTCCGACGCTTCTTGGGCGTCTCGATGCCCATGCGCCCCGAGAGGTAGTCGCCCGTGATCGACCTGGTGTTCTTCTCGAGGTCGGCGACGGAGCCACTGTGGACGACTTCGCCCCCGTGCTCCCCCGCTCCCGGCCCGATGTCCACGATCCAGTCGGAGGTGCGGATGGTGTCCTCGTCGTGCTCGACGACGATGAGGGTGTTTCCGAGGTCGCGCAGCTTGACGAGGGTCTCGATGAGTCGCCGGTTGTCGCGCTGGTGGAGACCGATGGACGGCTCGTCGAGGACGTACAGCACGCCGGTCAGGCCGGACCCGATCTGTGTCGCGAGGCGGATGCGCTGGGCCTCACCGCCGGAGAGCGTTCCGGCGGCACGGGCGAGGTCGAGGTAGCTGAGCCCGACCTCGATGAGGAAGTCGAGGCGGGCGCGGATCTCCCTGAGGACCTGCGCGGCGATCTTCGCCTCCCGGTCGGTGAGCTCGACCGTGTTCATGAAGTCCAGGCAGTCGGCGAGGCTCAGTGTCGTCGCGTCGGCGATGGAGCGGCCGTGGACCTTGACCGCGAGCACCTCGGGGCGCAGGCGCGCCCCGTTGCACGCCGAGCACGGGATCTCGCGCAGATACTGAGCCCAGCGGGCACGGGTCGCGTCGGTCTCCGCCTCGGCGTACTGGCGCTCGATGTAGGGCATGACGCCCTCGAAACCCGAGCTGTACGTCATCTGTCGGCCGAAGCGGTTGCGGTACTTGACCTTGACCTCGTACTCGCGCCCCTCGAGGATGGCCTCGCGGACCTCCTCTGGGAGCTTCTTCCATGGAGTCGTGAGCTTGAACTGGATCTGCTCCGAGAGCCCGAGGAGGAGGCGCTCGTAGTACTGGTACAGGCTCTTGCCCTGGGAGCTCCACGGCAGGATGACGCCATCCGCGATCGAGTCGAGTGGGTCGCCGATGAGCAGCTCGCGGTCGACGGACATGCGCGTGCCGAGGCCGTCGCAGGTCTGGCAGGCGCCGAACGGGGCGTTGAAGGAGAACGTCCTCGGTTCGATCTCGGTGAGCGCGATGGGGTGGTTGTTCGGGCAGGAGAGCTGCTCGGAGAACGTGGTCCACGCATCGTCACCCTCCGCATCCACGAAGTTGATCTGCACGAGGCCGTCCGCCAGGCGGAGCGCCGTCTCCAGCGAGTCGGTCAGGCGGCCGAGCACGTCGTCGGCGGCGACGAGGCGGTCGACGATGACCGAGATGTCGTGCTTGAACGACTTCTTGAGCTTGGGCGGGTCGGTGAGCTGCACTCGCTCGCCGTCCACCATCGCCCTCGCGTAGCCCTGACCGGAGAGCGACTGGAAGAGGTCGACGAACTCGCCCTTCTTCTGCTGCACGACGGGCGCGAGCACCTGGTACCTGGTGCCCTCCTCGAGCTCCATGAGGTGGTCGGCGATTTGCTGCACGGTCTGCCGCTGGATGACCTCGCCGCAGACCGGGCAGTGCGGCACGCCGATTCGCGCCCACAGCAGGCGGAGGTAGTCGTAGATCTCCGTGATCGTGCCGACCGTCGACCGCGGGTTCCGGTTGGTCGACTTCTGGTCGATCGAGACCGCGGGGCTCAGGCCCTCGATGAAGTCGACGTCGGGTCGGTCGACCTGGCCGAGGAACTGCCGCGCGTAGGCGGAGAGCGACTCGACGTATCGTCGCTGGCCCTCCGCGAAGATGGTGTCGAAGGCGAGCGACGACTTCCCCGACCCGGAGAGGCCCGTGAACACGACGAGACTGTCGCGTGGGATCTCGAGGTCGACGTTCTTGAGGTTGTGGACGCGGGCGCCTTGGACGCGCAGCTGCGAGGAGGGAGGAAGGACGGCCATAGCTCTTTCAGGTTCTCTATTCGTGTGGATGCTGTGCGCCCGTCAGAGGCGCGCGGCCGCGGTCACCCCTTGGTGACGTGCCCGGCTCGTTCCATGGTCCGGAGGTCTTGCTTCAGAGCCGAGAGCTCATCGCGAAGGCGGGCGGCGAGCTCGAACTTGAGCTCGCTGGCCGCGTCGAGCATCTGCGCGTTGAGGTCAGAGATCATGTTCTCGAGCTCGCGTGCGCCGGATGCGGCGAGACCCTCTCGCTTGAGCTTAGGTGTCGTCTGCCGCTTGTTGTCGCCCTTGCCGCGAGATGCGAGGAGGTTTTCGGTGTCCTGCCCCTCACGCATGAGCGACTCCGTGATGTCTGCGATCTTCTTGCGCAGCGGGGTCGGGTCGATGCCGTGCTCCTTGTTGTAGGCGAGCTGGCGGTCGCGGCGCCGGTCGGTCTCCTCGATGGCTTGCGCCATGCTGTCGGTGATGCGGTCGGCGTACATGTGCACCTCGCCCGTCACGTTTCGGGCGGCGCGTCCGATGGTCTGGATGAGGGACGTGCTGGAGCGCAGGAACCCCTCCTTGTCGGCGTCCAGGATCGCGACGAGGGACACCTCCGGCAGGTCGAGGCCCTCGCGGAGGAGGTTGATGCCGACGAGCACATCGTAGAGTCCGGCACGAAGCTCCGAGAGGAGCTCCACCCGGCGCAGCGTGTCGACGTCGGCGTGCAGGTAGCGGACGCGGACGCCGTTCTCGCCGAGGAAGTCAGTGAGCTCCTCTGCCATCTTCTTGGTGAGGGTCGTGACGAGGACTCGCTCGTCGCGATCTGCGCGGACTCGAATCTCCTCGAGCAGGTCGTCGATCTGGCCCTTTGACGGCTTCACGATGATCTGCGGGTCGACGAGCCCCGTCGGGCGGATGATCTGCTCGACGAACCCGTCAGCTTGCGCGAGCTCGTACTTGCCCGGCGTCGCCGACAGGTACACGGTCTGACCGACGCGGTCGCTGAACTCGTCCCACCGAAGCGGTCGGTTGTCGAGGGCGCTCGGCAGGCGGAATCCATGGTCGACGAGCGTGCGCTTCCGCGAGGCGTCACCTTCGTACATCGCGCCGATCTGCGGCACGGTCACGTGCGACTCGTCGATGACGGTGATGAAGTCGTCCGGGAAGTAGTCGATGAGGCAGTGCGGGGCCTCGCCGGGCGCACGACCATCCATGTGCCTCGAGTAGTTCTCGATGCCGGAGCAGAAGCCGATCTGCTCCATCATCTCCAGATCGAAGGAGGTTCGCATGCGGAGCCGCTGGGCTTCGAGCAGCTTCTGCTCGCGCTCGAAGACGCCGAGGCGAGCATCGAGTTCGTCGCGGATCTGGCCCATGGCCCGTTGCATCGCATCCGCGCCTGCCACGTAGTGCGAGCCAGGGAAGACGCTCACGGAGTCCATGGAGCGGACGACGTCACCGGTCAGCGGGTTGAGGGCCGTCAGCGCCTCGATCTCATCGCCGAACATCTCGATCCGGATCGCGAGCTCCTCGTAGACGGGGATGATCTCGATCGTGTCGCCCCGAACTCGGAAGGTGCCGCGCTGGAAGGCCACGTCGTTGCGCTGGTACTGCATGGTGACGAAGCGCCGGAGCAGCTCCTGGCGCGGGATGCGGTCTCCGACGTGGAGCGCGAGCATCGAGTTGAAGTACTCCTCTGGCTTCCCGAGGCCGTAGATGCAGGAGACCGTGGAGACGACGATGACGTCGCGGCGACTCAGCAGCGAGTTCGTCGTGGAGTGCCGTAGCCGCTCGACCTCCTCGTTCACCGAGCTGTCCTTCTCGATGAAGGTGTCGGTCTGCGGGACGTACGCCTCCGGCTGGTAGTAGTCGTAGTAGGAGACGAAGTACTCGACGGCGTTGTTCGGCATGAGCTCGCGGAACTCCGTCGCGAGCTGCGCCGCCAGGGTCTTGTTGTGCGCCAGCACGAGGGCCGGGCGCTGCAGCTTCTCGATGAGCCACGCGGTCGTGGCGGACTTTCCGGTTCCGGTGGCCCCGAGCAGGACGACATCCGGTTCGCCGGCGTTGATGCGACTCGCAAGCTCGTCGATAGCCTTCGGCTGGTCGCCACTCGGCGTGTACTCGCTGACGACTTCGAAGGGACGGACGCTGCGTGTTGCTTGCATAGAACAAGTGTACGTGGCGGCTGCGACATTTCGGGGCCTCCGTGATGCGCTCTGCGCGATCACGGAGGCCCCGATGTGCAGTCGGCGCGGACTAGTCCTCGCTCGAGAGCACGCCATGCGTGTTCTCGAGGTGTGCGCGGATGAACCACTGGAACTTCTCCAGCTCGGACACCTGGCCGATGACCAGGTCCTGGGTCACGAGGTCGAGGTCGTCGAGGCGCTTGATGGCCTCGCGGTGGTCGGTGATGACGCCCACGTAGACGTGGTCCAGCGCCTCGAGGTGCTGGCGGGTGCCTGCGCGGAACACCTCGTAGTCACCCCAGGTGCGGGCCTGGACGAGCGCGCCCGGCAGGCCGTTCGGCGGCACGCCGAGGGTCGCCATGCGCTCCGCGACCTCGTCGGCATAACCGCGAACGAGTTCGATCTGGGGGTCGAGCATCTCGTGGACGCTGATGAAGTCGCGCCCGATGACGTTCCAGTGGGCGTGCTTCAGCGTGAGGTGCAGGTCGTTGAGGGCGTGAAGGCGAAGCTGGAGGAGCTCGCCGATCTCGTGGCCCTTGTCGAGCGAGAGCCCGGGGACGGTGTACTCGCCGTTCTCGGTGTGCTGGCTTGAGGCTGTTGTGGTCATCTCAGTCCTCTCTTGGGAGCGCGAGTCGCGGATCCCGGTCGATGAGTCCCGTTCAGTGCGGGGGAAGACCAACCTTGTCAGCCAGGTCTGAACGTTTGGTCGGAGGACTGCCGAGGATGCGCGGCGACCGCCGTAGACTGCCGGGATGCGCGCCGCACAGTCAGGGGGCAGCCCGTCGAGCGGGCGTGCCGACTCGGCGCCGAGCTACGGGGTACTCGCCGATCTGGGTCCGCTCGACAACGAGATCGAGATCCGCCGCTCCCGGTTCATCTGCCGCCTCCAGCGAGTGGAGAGCGAAGCGGAGGCAAGGGCGGTCATCGCCGATCGGCGGGCCGCACACCGACTGGCGCGCCATCACTGCAGTGCGTTCGTGCTGGGTGCCGGGCGAGATGTCCAGCGCTCGAACGATGATGGCGAACCTGGCGGGACGGCTGGGACGCCTATGCTCGAGGCGCTCGTGCTGCACGAGCGCGAACGCGGCATCCCGTCCTCGGCCGACCTCAGCGACGTCGTCGCTGTGGTCACGCGGTACTTCGGCGGCGTTCTGCTCGGCGCAGGCGGGCTTGTGCGCGCTTACTCGGAGTCCGTCTCGGCAACCCTGCAGCTCGCACGACTCGCGACGCGCGAGGCGAGGGCGATCTTCAGCCTCGAAGCGCCGCACGCCACCGCAGGTCAGTGGGAGAACGAGCTGCGCGTCCGCGGCGTGCTCGTGGCCGGAACCGACTACGCCGGAGCCACAGCCATGTTGAGCCTGGCCATCCCCGACTCCCCTGACGCGCGCGGGCGGCTGGCTGCCGAGGTGGCGGCGGTCACCGCCGGCCGGGGCTCGCTCGTCCCCCTCGGCGCCGAGTGGGTCGATCTCGCCTAGGGCGTGCACGCGTCACCTCCGGGAAGCGGTCACCATGAGGTACTCCCAGTTCATCTGGCCGTCCTGCAGGGAACGGTCGGCGAGTGCCGCCAGGTCTGCGTCCAGTGCAGCCACTCGCGCTCTGTGGTCGGTCACACCGCGGTCTGACAGCCCGTGTCCGCGCTCGTCGTACCGGATCACCGTTGCGATGCGGCCGAGCTCCACGAGGAAGTGGCGCCAGACAGGGCTCTGCCAATCGAACTGCAGATGACTCAGCGCCCCCACAGGACTCACGCTAGAACTCCCGAGCGCCCAGCATGCCCCATCGTCAGCCCACTGTCAGGACCAGGCTTGGGGCCAGGCGCGCGTCCGTCGGTCAGACTCCGTACGTCTGCGTCTCCGGTGCTCGAAGGCTCGCGGCCGTGAGCCGGCGCCACTCGGCGTCGACCTGATCGAGTGTCTCGTCGAGGGGGGCGCTCGTGTCGATGAGCACGTCGGCGATCCGACGCCGCTCGTCATCGCTCGCCTGCGATGCGATTCGAGCCTGCGCGTCTTCCGGTGTCATGCCGCGACCCTCGACGAGACGCTCCTCGCGGATGTTGGCCGGCGCATCCGCAACCCAGATCTCCTCGTAGTCGTAGTTGCTCGTCGATTCGACGAGCAGCGGGATGACATGCACGACAAGGGCCGCCGGGTCGTCGGCGAGCACCTCATCGAGCTTCTCCCCCGTGAGGCGACGCACCTCCGGGTGCACGATGTCGTTGAGCGCCCCGCGTGCCTCGTCGTCGCCGAAGACCAGCGCGCCGAGTGCGGGACGGTCCAATGTGCCGTCCGCCAGGAGCACCTGCTGTCCGAAGCGCGCGACGATCTGTCGAAGCGCTGGAGCGCCGACGGCGACGGCCTCTCGCGCGAAGACGTCGGCGTCGAGGATCACGCCGCCGAGCTCGGCAAGTCGGTTGGCGATGGTCGTCTTGCCGGATCCGATTCCCCCGGTCAGCGCGATGGTGACCATGATGTGCCGTCCTCTCGTCTGCGCATGCCCTCCGACGGGCATCGTCGTGTGGCCAACGCTACTGCGCTCCGGCCGAGAGCACCCTCCGGCAATCCCGGGACGACCCGCCCCCGGGCTGATCGCGTGCCAGACTGGGACGCAGGAGGCACGAGACACATGCTTGAAATTCTGACCGGCCTGGGACTCGCGACGGCGAGCGGCCTCAACGCGTTCATCCCACTGCTCGGGATCGGGCTTCTCGCCCGATTCACCGACCTCATCGCGCTTCCAGCAGACTGGGCCTGGCTCAGCAACGACTGGGTGCTCATCATCGTCGGCGTGCTGCTCGTGCTCGAGCTCGTCGCCGACAAGGTCCCCGCGCTGGACCACGTCAACGACTGGATCCAGACGGTCATCCGCCCGACCTCCGGCGGCATCGTCTTCGGGGCTGGCACCGCCAGCTCGACCGCAGCCATCCAGGACCCGGCCAGCTTCTTCACGAGCAACGCGTGGGTGCCAGTGGTCATCGGGATCGGCATCGCCCTGCTGACCCACCTCACCAAGAGCAGCACCCGAGCCGCGGCGAACGTCGTGACAGCTGGTGCGGCCGCTCCGATCCTGAGCGTCGGCGAGGACGCCATCAGCGTCGGGCTGCTCTTCTCCGCGATTCTCGTGCCGCTGTTCGTGCTGGTCATGCTCGCAATGCTCGGTGTGCTCGCCTGGCTGCTGTTCCGCAGCTTCAAGCGCGTGCGCGACGCCCGCGCTGCCAGGTCGGGGTCGGCGGCTCCCCCGGTCCCGCCCGCCCCGGGCTTCACCGCCTGACCAGAACGAGCCCCGCTGGGACGAGCAACGCCCGGCCGCTTCTCAGCGGCCGGGCGTTGCATTCGCGCCGGTATCCGCGCCTCTCTCCCCACAACGGCCGAAGGCCGGCCCCAGAACTGGGACCGGCCTTCGGATGCACTGCTGCTGCTGGGAACTAGTTCCCTGCGAGCTTCTCGCGGAGGGCGGCAAGCGACTCGTCGTCGGCAAGCGTTCCTGCGCCAGCTGCTTCGCTCGCGAACGAGTTCGAGGAGCTCGACGGCGCGACAGCGCTGACGTTCTGCTCGATCTCGGCTGCGGATGCGACCTGCTTCTTGTGCGCTTCCCAGCGAGTCTGGGCGAGAGCGTACTCCTGCTCCCAAGCCTCGCGCTGTGCGTCGAAGCCTTCCTTCCACTCGTTGGTCTCGGGGTCGAAGCCCTCGGGGTACGTGTAGTTGCCCTCAGCGTCGTACTCGGAGACCATGCCGTAGAGCGCCGCGTCGAACTCGGTGCCCTCGGGGTCGACGCCATCGTTCGCCTGCTTGAGCGAGAGCGAGATGCGGCGACGGTCGAGGTCGATGTCGATGATCTTGACGAACAGCTCCTGACCGACCGACACAACCTGCTCGGCGAGCTCGACGTGACCGCTGGAGAGCTCCGAGATGTGCACGAGGCCCTCGATGCCGTCTGCGACGCGCACGAACGCACCGAACGGAACGAGCTTCGTGACCTTGCCCGGTGCGATCTGACCGATGGCGTGCGTGCGTGCGAGCACCTGCCACGGGTCTTCCTGCGTTGCCTTCAGCGAGAGCGAGACACGCTCGCGGTCGAGGTCGACCTCGAGGATCTCGACGGTGACCTCCTGGCCAACCTCGACGACCTCGGAGGCGTGCTCGATGTGCTTCCAGCTGAGCTCGGAGACGTGCACGAGGCCGTCAACGCCACCCAGGTCGACGAACGCACCGAAGTTGACGATCGAGGAGACCACACCCTTGCGGACCTGGCCCTTCTGGAGGTTGTTGAGGAAGTTCGAGCGGGTCTCGGACTGGGTCTGCTCGAGGAGCGCGCGGCGCGAGAGCACGACGTTGTTGCGGTTCTTGTCGAGCTCGAGCACCTTGGCCTCGAGTTCCTGACCGAGGTACGGCGTGAGGTCGCGCACACGGCGGAGCTCGATGAGCGAGGCCGGGAGGAAGCCGCGGAGGCCGATGTCGACGATGAGACCGCCCTTGACGACCTCGATGACGGTGCCGGTGACGACGCCGTCCTCTTCCTTGATCTTCTCCACGTCGCCCCAGGCGCGCTCGTACTGTGCGCGCTTCTTGGACAGGATCAGACGGCCTTCCTTGTCCTCCTTCTGGAGAACGAGGGCCTCAACGGTGTCGCCGACCTGAACGACCTCGGTGGGGTCGACGTCGTGCTTGATCGAAAGCTCGCGCGAGGGGATGACGCCCTCGGTCTTGTAACCGACGTCGAGGAGGACCTCGTCGCGGTCGATGCGAACGACGGTGCCCTCGATGAGGTCCCCGTCGTTGAAGAACTTCAGCGTCTCTTCGACCGCGGCAAGAAAGTCCTCAGCAGATCCGATGTCGTTGATGGCGACCTGCTTGGTTGCCTTTTCGGTCGTGGTGGTGGTCATGTAGGTAATGCTCCAGGTGGGCTATAAGTCGGCCCGGATGTGCTGCTCTCGGCATGATGTCGAGGGCAATGGTGCTCATCCGGGAATGCGGATACGTGCACACAGAAAAGTGCTCTGTCAGCCTAGTCGGCGAAGTCAAGTGAGAGCAAGTGTCGCGCGTGGCGAGTTCCCCGGCGTTTGCGGCGAGTCGGTCCCGCGAGCCCCGTTCGGCTCCGCACGGATCAGGAGACGGCGAGCGAATCCGCGTCGGTGCCGTCGGGGTTCATGAGCTGCGAGCGGATCAGGAAGCGCTTGCCTTCCGGGGCCTCCAGCGAGAAGCCGGATCCCCGCCCGGTGACGATATCGACGGTGAGATGAGTGTGGCGCCAGTACGCGAACTGCTCGCGCGACATCCAGAACTCCACTCGACCCGCGTCGGCGATGTCGGTGGTGCCGAGGAGGACGTCGGCGTCGCCGGTGAGGAAGTCGCCAGCCGGGTAGCACATGGGCGAGGAGCCATCGCAGCAGCCCCCGGACTGATGGAACATGAGCGGGCCGTGGCGCCTCCCGAGCGCCGAGATCATCCCGACGGCTTCCGGCGTGAAGGAGACCCGGGAGAAGGTCTCGCCCTCGATGGTCGGGGTCGACGCGAGCGCTCCACCACTGGGCAGCTCGTCGACATCGCCTCGCACTTCGCTGTGCATGTCTTCACCCGTTCGTTGTGTCTTGGTGTCCGGCCTTGCTTTGGGTCGCACGCGCGGCTCGGTGTCGCGTGTGCGGCGAGCGTACGCCCGGCGCCCGAGGACTCCATGAGTGCTCGGACGCCGGGCGCGGGCGTGAATCAGAAGAAGCCCAGCTTGTCCTCGCTGTAGCTGACGAGGAGGTTCTTCGTCTGCTGGTAGTGGTCGAGCATCATGAGGTGGTTCTCGCGGCCGATGCCGGAGGACTTGTAGCCGCCGAACGCCGAGTGGGCAGGGTACGCGTGGTACTGGTTGACCCAGACACGGCCGGCCTGGATGTCCCGGCCGGCGCGGTAGGCGGTGTTGCCCATGCGCGACCAGACACCGGCGCCGAGACCGTAGAGGGTGTCGTTGGCGATCGAGATCGCGTCGTCGTAGTCGGAGAACTTCGTGACCGCGACAACCGGGCCGAAGATCTCCTCCTGGAAGATGCGCATGCTGTTCTGGCCTTCGAAGATCGTGGGTTGCACGTAGTAGCCGCCCGCGAGGTCGCCGTCCAGTTCCGCGCGCGCGCCGCCGATGCGGACCTTCGCGCCTTCCTGACGTCCGATCTCCAGGTAGCTGAGGATCTTCTCGAGCTGGTCGTTCGAGGCCTGGGCGCCGACCTGCGTGTCGGTGTCGAGCGGGTTGCCCTGCACGATCTTGCGGGTGCGCTCGGTCACGTCCTCGAGGAAGCTGTCGTAGATCGAGTCCTGGATGAGGGCGCGGGACGGGCAGGTGCAGACCTCACCCTGGTTGAGGGCGAAGAGCGTGAAGCCCTCCTGGGCCTTGTCGTAGTACGCGTCATCGCGCAGCGCGATGTCCTCGAAGAAGATGTTCGGGCTCTTGCCGCCGAGCTCGAGCGTCACGGGGATGATGTTCTGCGAGGCGTACTGCATGATGAGGCGCCCGGTCGTCGTCTCGCCCGTGAACGCGATCTTGCGGATGCGCGAGTTCGACGCCAGCGGTTTCCCGGCCTCGGCGCCGAAGCCGTTCACGATGTTCACGACGCCAGGCGGGAGCAGGTCGCCGATGAGCTCGAAGAGCACGAGGATCGACGTGGGCGTCTGCTCTGCCGGCTTCAGGACGATCGCGTTGCCTGCTGCGAGTGCTGGCGCGAGCTTCCACACGGCCATGAGGATCGGGAAGTTCCATGGGATGATCTGGCCGACGACGCCGAGCGGCTCGTGGAAGTGGTACGAGGTCGTGTTGTCGTCAAGCTGGCTGAGCGTTCCTTCCTGCGCCCTGATGGCTCCCGCGAAGTATCTGAAGTGATCGATCGCGAGCGGGATGTCGGCGGCGAGGCACTCTCGGATGGGCTTGCCGTTGTCCCACGTCTCGGTGACGGCGATGTACTCGAGGTTCTCCTCGATGCGGTCTGCGATCTTGTTCAGGATGACGGCACGCTCGGCCGGGCTGGTCTTGCCCCAGGCGGGGGCTGCGGCGTGCGCCGCGTCCAGGGCCGCCTCGATGTCCTCGGCCGTTCCGCGGGCGACCTCGGTGAAGGGCTGGCCGGTCACCGGGGTGATGTTCTCGAAGTACTCGCCCTTCACCGGCGGCACCCATTGGCCGCCGATGTAGTGCTCGTAGCGCGGCTTGAACGAGACGAGGGACCCGTCGGTTCCTGGCTTGGCGTACACAGTCATGGGGACTCCTTTGTCCGGGGAAACTCTTCCTCGGCAGATTAGGAGCGACAACGTTGCAATCGGGTTGCAGCACTATGGCGCTGTCGCGCGAGGAGCGCTTCAGGACTCGAGCGATTCGATCCGAGCGACGTACCTGGAACGGGCGGGCGAGCGAGGCGGGAGCACGCCGAGGGCGATGCGGAAGGCGTCGGAGTCCTGGGCGACCTCTGGGAGCTCGAGGTAGGCGAGCAGCGTCGGCGTGTCCGCCGTGCTGAGGACCTGGTCCCGGAGCGTCGCCGAGATCTCGGCCCGCAGTTCGCGGATGCCAGGCGCATCGGAGGCGGGCAGGAGCTCGCCCGGATACATCCTCACCGCCGCCCGGACGTCGCCCGCTGCGAGGAGGCGCAGCACCTCGGCGGCATCGCTCGTGAGGCCCTTCGCGACACGATAGGGGCGCGGCACGAGGTCGAGGTCGCGTTCGGCGAGGAGCGGCCTGAGCCTCGCGAGCTCCGCCCGGAGCGTGACCTCCTTGGCCGTCTCACCGTAGAGCCGGAGTGCAAGCTCCCCCGCGCTGAGCCCGGAGGGGCGTGCGGCGAGGAGCGTCAGGATCTCTCCGTGTCTGCCGCTGAGCTCGAGCAGCGGCAGGCCCGGTGCTGCGAGTCGAGCACGATGGACGCCGAGTGCGCTGACCTTGGCCGTAGCGGCCCCGTTCGCCGGCGCACTCGGGAGGGACGGGCCGCCGGAGCGAGCCGCGGCGCCTGCCAGCAAGGCGGCGACTCGCATCTCGGCTTCGGCGGCGGCGACGGCTGCCCGCATGAGGGCGAGGGAATGGGGGCCGACCGCCCGTTCGTCACCCGTCAGGTCGATGGCTCCCACCGCGAGGCCGGACAGGGGATCGCGGATGGGGACCGCGGTGCAGCTGAGCAGCTGCACCGCGGGGGCGAAGTGCTCGGCGCCCGCGATCTGCACGCCTCGACCTGAGGCCAGAGCTGTGCCCGGGGCGCTCGTGCCGACGGCACCCTCGGACCAGTCGGCGCCTGCCACGAAGTCCATGTGCTCCGCGCGGCGAAGCGTGTCGCTGTCCCCGCGCACCCACAGGAGACGTCCCTGCTCGTTGGTGATGGCGACGATGAGGCCGGTGTCCCTGGCCGGCTCGACGAGCAGGCGGTCGAGGACGGGAAGGACGTGCTGGAGGGGGCTGCGTTCGCGTGCGGCCGCGAGCGGTTCGAACGCGTCGAGGTCACGAGCCCTGGCATTCGAAGGACTCCCGAGCAGGTGCAGCGAACGGAGCCAGGATTCGCGGACGACGCTGCGAAGGCCTGCGACCGCCGAGCGGAGGTCGACGCCTCCGCTTCGCCCGCCGTCGGCGTCGATCAGGGAATGGGCGGATGCGGCGGCCGCCTGGTCGGGACCGACGCTCTCGCCACTCTGCGGGTGCACCTCGCAGCCTCCTCGGATTCGCGGCAGCGAATGCATCGATGCATTCGCTGCCGCGAGCCTAGGCGAAGCCGCCTGGGTGATGTCCAGCCACGAAGGCCGGACGCTCGAGCCGCCCGATCAGTCCGTGCTGAGCACCTCGCGGAGGGTGTCGAGGCCGAGGCCGCCGAGGTCGAGCGCACGCGAGTGCCAGGCCTTGAGGTCGAAGTCATCCCCGCCTCGCTGTTCGGCTTCCGCGCGCAGCTCCTCCCAGATGCGCTGACCGATCTTGTAGGAGGGTGCTTGGCCCGGCCAGCCGAAGTAGCGGTTCACCTCGAACTTCACGAAGCCGTCCGGCATGTTCACGTGCTGGCGCATGAAGTCGAGCGCGTACTCGTAGTCCCAGACCTCGTCTCCCTCGGGGACCGTCTTGCCGAGGTGGACACCGATGTCGAGGACGACGCGTGCTGCGCGCATCCGCTGCCCGTCGAGCATGCCGAGTCGGTCGGCGGGCTCATCGAGGTAGCCGAGCTGCTCCATGAGGCGTTCCGCGTACAGCGCCCACCCCTCGCCGTGGCCCGAGGTCCAGTTGTTGCGTCGCCAGGTGTTGAGCTGGTCTCGGTTCAGGGTCGCGCGCGCGATCTGCAGGTGGTGGCCCGGGACGCCTTCGTGGTACACGGTCGTCAGCTCGCGCCAGGTGTCGAACTCCGTGACGCCCGGTGTGACCGACCACCACATGCGGCCGGGACGGGAGAAGTCCTCGGACGGGCCCGTGTAGTAGATGCCGCCCTCTTCCGTTGGCGCGATCATGCACTCGAGTCGGCGCATCGGCTCCGGGATGTCGAAGTGGCTTTCTGCGAGCTCGGCGACGGCTCGGTCGCTGGTCTCCTGCATCCAGGCCTTGAGAGCCGGCTTTCCATGCAGTTTTCGGCTCGGATCGAGCTCGAGGTGAGCGATGGCCTCCGCGACGGATGCGCCTGGGAGGATCTCGTTCGCGATCGCCTCCTGCTCGGCCTTCATCCGCGCGAGCTCGGCGAGGCCCCACTCGTAGGTCTCGTCCAGGTCGACGGCGGCACCGAGGAAGCCGCGGGAGGCGAGCGCGTAGTGCTCGCGCCCGACGGCGTCGGTCTCGCTCGCCGCGGGCAGCAGCTCGTCGTCGAGGAACGTCGTGAACGCGCCGTACGCGGCAGACGCGAGCTCAGCGCCTCGCTGCAGCTTCTTGCGGAGTTCCTGCGAGAGCTCGCCGGTCGCGGGCGACGACTCCGCGAGCTGCTCGAAGAAGTTCCCCGGGGCCGCGTACTCGCCGGTCTGCACGGCGACTTCGCGGACCTGCCGCTTCGCGGGAACTACACCGGCCATGATGCCCGCGCCGAGGCGCTCCGTGTAGCCCTCGACCGCCGCAGGCAGGCTCTCGAGGCGCCGCGCGATGTCCTCGAAGTCGCTCGGCGTCTCGCGAGGCATGAGGTCGAACACCATGCGGATGTCCTGCGCCGGAGATGCGATGTTCGACAGTTCACGCAGGTGCAGCTTGGCGTCGATCATCTCGACCTCGAGCCCGAGGCTGCGTCGCAGCTCGAGCGCCGTCACACGGTCGACCTCGTCGGTCTCGGTGAGCGTGTCCAGCTTCGCGAGCACCTCGACGATCGCGGCGCGCTTCCGGGGAGCCGCGGCCGACGAGTAGTCGCCGTACTCGGCCTTGTCGCCCTCGGCGCCGAGCTCCACGCGCAGCTCGGGCGAGAGGTCGATCTCGGTAGCGACCCAGGCCTCCGCGAGCCGGTCGATGTCCGTCTGCGGTCGTGGCTGACTGGTGTTCTGGGTGGGAAGAGCGGAAGTCGTCATCCCGCAAGCCTATGCTCGCCCCTCTGGGTCCCCGCTCCACGGCCCGACCGGGTCGGGGCGAGCAGCTGCGCGGGCTAGTGCGCGGCCTCGTCCCAGTTCGGGCCGCGCCCGATCTGCACTTCCAGCGGCACGGTGAGGTCCGCAGCCGCGGCCATCTCCTCGCGGACGAGCGCTTCCATCGCCTCGCCCTCACCGGCGGCGACCTCGAACACGAGCTCGTCGTGCACCTGCAGCAGCATGCGGGACGAGAAGTTCTCCGCACGGATGCGGTCCTCGATGGAGTTCATGGCGCGCTTGATGATGTCGGCCGCCGATCCCTGGATCGGCGAGTTGAGTGCCTGTCGCTCGGCGTTCTCGCGCGCGATCCTGTTCGTCGAGTGCAGGTCCGGGAACGGGCGCCTGCGGCCGAAGATGGTCTCCGTGTACCCGTCCTCCTTTGCCTGCAGGACGACGTTGCGCAGGTAGTCGCGGACCTTCCCGAAGCGCTCGAAGTAGTCGATCATGAGCTTCTTCGCCTCGGCGACCTCGATCTGCAGCTGCTTCGACAGGCCGAACGCTGAGAGGCCGTAGGCGAGGCCGTAGGACATCGCCTTGACCTTCGAGCGCATGGCCGGCGTCACATCGGCCGGGTCCACCCCGAACACCCGCGAGCCGACGAAGCGGTGGAGGTCCTCCCCCGCGTTGAAGGCCTCGATGAGCGCGGCGTCGCCCGACAGGTGCGCCATGATGCGCATCTCAATCTGCGAGTAGTCGGCGGTGAGGAGCGACTCGAACTCGGGTCCGTGCACGAACGCGCGACGGATGCGGCGACCCTCATCGGAGCGGATGGGGATGTTCTGCAGGTTCGGGTCGTTCGACGACAGGCGGCCCGTGGCGGAGCCGATCTGGTGGTAGCTCGTGTGGATGCGCGAGCTCTCGTCGATGGCCTTGAGCAGCGACTCCATGATCTGTCGCAGCTTCACCGAGTCGCGGTGCTTTCGGAGGGCGCCGAGGAAGGGATGCGGGCTGTTGCGCTCGAGGTCAGCGAGCGACTCCGCATCCGTGGAGAAGCCCGTCTTCGTCTTGCGGGTCTTCGGCATCTCGAGCGTCTCGAAGAGCACGACCTGCAGCTGCTTCGGGGAGCCGAGGTTGATCTCGGTGCCGCCGATGGCGTCGAACGCCTCCTGCTCGTAGGTGCGGATGCGCTCGGTCAGGTCGTCGGCGAGGCCCTGCAGGAAGTCGCGGTCGATGGCGACGCCCTGCAGCTCCATGCTCGAGAGCGTGGCGAGCAGGGGCGTCTCGATGGATGTGAAGACGTCGAGCGTGCCTGGCTCGAGCATGCCGAGGGCGGCAGTCGTCGCGCGCTGCGTGTACCAGGCGTCACTCGCGACGAGCGACGACTCGTCGCCGAGCTGCAGCTGGTTCGGGTCGCCCTCTGGGAGCTGCTCGTCGAGTCGCATCTGCACGAGCTCGGCGAGGCGCTTGGGGGCGTTCTGGGGGCGGTACAGCCACGCGGCGAGCTGCCCGTCCTTGACCTGGCCGCCGACCGCGAGGCCGGCGACGGTGAGGGCCTTGAGCTGGGGCTTCGCGTCGAACATGAGCTTGGGAGCATCGCTCGCGAGCCACGCCTCGAGGGGCGCGTAGTCGACGCGCTCCGGAATCCAGCGGAGCTCGGTCGCCTCGGCGGCCGTCGACACGCCGATGGCGATGATGCCACCCTCGGCGCTGTGCGAGACCGCGAGGCCGAGGCCCTCCGGGGTCGCGGCGACGGCCTTCTCGAGCCACTGCTCGAGCTCCTCGTCGAGCAGCTCCGGTCGAACGGGCGCAGCGACTGCTTCGGCGGGCGCGATGTCGTCACCCGCTTCGTCGGCGAGCTTCAGCACCCGGTCCTGCAGGGTGCGGAACTGCAGCTTCGTGAAGATCTCGCGGACGGCATCCGCGTCGATCGACCCGCGCGTGAGCTGATCCGGTGCGACCGGCAGCTCGACGTCATCGACGAGGCGGTTGAGCTTGCGGTTGCGGACCGCGTTCTCGCGGTGCTCGCGGAAGGACTCGCCGACCTTGCCGCCGATCTCGTCGGCATGGTCGAGGATGCCCTGGAGGGAGCCGTACTGCGCGAGCCACTTGGCCGCGGTCTTCTCGCCGACCTTGGGGACACCGGGGAGGTTGTCGCTCTTCTCCCCCACGAGGGCCGCCACGTCCGGGTACTGCTCCGGGCGCACGCTGTAGCGCTCCTCGACCTTCGCGGGGTCGTAGCGGGTCAGCTTCGTCACGCCCTGCGTCGACGGGTAGAGCAGCGTGACATCGTCGGTGACGAGCTGGATCGAGTCGCGGTCGCCCGAGACGACGAGCACCTTGAAGCCCTGCTCGCGCCCCTGCCGTGCGAGGGTCGCGAGGATGTCGTCGGCCTCGAAGTCCTCCTTCACGACGGTCTTGATGCCCATCGCGTGGAGGGCGTCGCGAAGCAGCGGGATCTGCCCCTTGAACTCGACGGGAGTCGCGTCGCGGCCCGCCTTGTACTCGGGGTACTCGCGGGTGCGGAAGGAGCTGCGCGAGATGTCGAAGGCCACGGCGATGTGGCTCGGGTTCTCGTTCTGCAGCAGATTGAGGAGCATAGAGACGAAGCCGTGGATGGCGTTCGTGTGCTGCCCCTCCGAGTTCACGAAGCTGTCGACCGGCAGGGCGAAGAACGCCCTGAAGGCAAGCGAGTGGCCGTCGATGACCATGAGGGTAGGCTGATTTTGCGCTGACACACGGTCAGCCTACTTGCCGCCCCAGACACTGCGCCGATGCGCGCGTGTTGTGGGGCGTTCTTCGAGGAGGAAGCCTGATGACTCACCTGGAAACGCCCCCGACGACGGTCAACGGGCTCGCCATCCCCGACCAGCACGACGTGACCTACGGTCGCGGCTTCGGCGCGCTGGCCGAGCGGATGGGCATCCTCTGCGTCGAGCTGAGTCCAGAGCGCTCGGTCGCCGTCATGCCGGTCGACGGGAACACCCAGCCCATCGGCCTGCTGCACGGCGGCGCCTACTGCGTGCTCGGCGAATCCCTCGGTTCCATGGCCGCCAACGTGCACGCCGGCCCCGGGCGCTTCGCGGTCGGCATCGACATCAACGCCACCCACACCGGATCCGCGGTCAGCGGCTGGGTCACGGGCGTGTGCACGGCGATCCACCTCGGCGGCTCCATGACGGTGCACGAGATCGTGGTCACCGATGAGGCGGGCAAGCGCTGCTCCACGATCCGCATCACCAACCTCATCCGAACCGCGAAGTAGTTCCACGCAGAGCCGAAGAAGCCCTCACCGCGACAACGCGGTGAGGGCTTCTGCTGATCGAGGCTCGGCTACTTCTTGGCCGAGAGCTGCTGGATGACCGCCTGCGCGACCTCCTGCATCGTGAGACGGCGGTCCATCGACGCCTTCTGGATCCAGCGGAACGCCTCTGGCTCGCTGAGACCCATCTTCTGCGTGAGGAGGCCCTTCGCGCGGTCGACCTGCTTGCGGGTCTCGAACCGCTCGTTGAGGTCGGAGATCTCGGCCTCGAGCGCGATGAGCTGCGCGTGGCGAGCGAGCGCGATCTCGATCGCGGGGAGCAGGTCGTTCTGCGTGAACGGCTTCACGACGTACGCGAGGGCGCCCGCCTCAGTCGCGCGCTCCACCAGTTCCTTCTGGCTGAACGCGGTGAGGAGCACAACGGGCGCGATGCTGTCCTTCGACAGCTGCTCGGCCGCGGAGATGCCGTCGAGCTGCGGCATCTTGACGTCCATGATGACGAGGTCGGGGCGGAGTTCCTTCGCGAGGGCGACCGCGGTCTCCCCGTCGCCGGCCTCTCCGACCACGTCGAAGCCGTTGTCGCGGAGGATCTCCACGATGTCGAGCCGGATGAGCGACTCGTCTTCAGCGACGACAACACGTCGCGGGGCTTGAGAGGTTTCCTGTTCAGTCACGTAGTGAGCTTACGATACTGTGTCCGTGGTGTTGCGCCGGCTTGGCGGAATGGCAGACGCGGTGCACTCAAAATGCTCTGTCCGAGAGGGCGTGTGGGTTCGAATCCCACAGCCGGCACCAGACGGGAAGCCCCGGTCGTGCCAGTGAATCACTGGCCGAACCGGGGCTTGTCTCGTTCTCGGTGTTCGTGCTCGGCGCTACTCGCCCGTCATGGGCGTCTCCTCAGGTTCCGACGAGGTCGCACCGGTTCCCGACCAGGTCGCGGTCGCGTCCCAGAGGTTCAGCGTGTCGTCGACCAGCACGTCGACCTCGACTTCGCTCTGGGGAATCGTGACGCCATCGGAGGCCCCTGCCTCGACGAGGCGCTGCACCAGCTTGTCGGTGACCTCCGTGAGGGCCTCTTCGCCAGCATCCGCCTCGGCAGAGGCGGTGCGCATATATGTCTTGACTTCGCTCATGCGTCCATCATCTCAGCCACCGCGACCATCTCAGCCGAAGAAGAGTCTCGTGGATGCCGAGACGAAGCCTGACTGCCCGAGCTGCTCACGCATGCCCATGTACTCCCGCGCGTCCTGGCCGACGACGTACGTGATCTGCTCGGTCCCGTCCGTCACCGCGTCGAATGCGGCCTGGGCGACCTGCTCGGCGGACGAGCGCGTCGAGTCGCGGGACGGGTCCCGGAACCGCGATGTCGCCCGGATGAGCGCTTCCAGGTAGTCGGGGTGAGCGGTCTGGTCGAGGCTGCGGCCGCCGAAGTCGGTGCGGATGCCGCCAGGTGCAAGGGTCTTGACCCGGATGCCGAACGGAGCCAGCTCGTAGGCGAGGCCCTCGCTCCACCCCTCGGCGCCGAACTTCGCGGCGTGGTAGACGGAGTTGAAGGGCATCGTGACCTTGCCGCCGATGGACGTCGTCGTGAGGATCACGCCTGCGCCGCGCTCACGGAAGTGCGGGATGAACTCCTTCGTGACGCGCATGACGCCGAGGAGGTTGGTGGTGATGTTCTGGACGATCTGCTCGTCCGTTGCGGCCTCGAACGGGCCCGCGAGCCCGTAGCCCGCGTTGTTGAAGAGGACGTCGACGGGCTCCTCGGCAAGCGTCTCGGCCACGACGCGGACGATGGCGTCTGGGTCCGTCACGTCGAGCCGCTTGAGCGTCACCCCCGGGAGGTCACCGAGCTCCGTCTGCTCCTCCGGCGCCCGCATGGTGGCGATCACTCGCCAGCCCCTGGCGGAGAAGAGCTCGACGGCCGCACGGCCGAGTCCGGTCGAAGTCCCCGTGATGAAGATGGTGCTCATGGTGCCTCTTCCCTGTTGGTGCTGACGCGGGTGCGCGCTCCGGATCGTACTCCTTACCCCACCAGGTGGTAGGTCAGCGATCGTGCGCGCGCACGGCGCGTGGCCTTGCATCAGCCTTAGGCACCCCTTACCGTACGTATACCGCTTTGCCGCTGGGAAGCTCGCACCGCACCAAGTGCCGACTCCCGCAGACGAAACCTCCAACGTTGCAGTGTTCGCGTCGCCTTTCCCCTCGCTGCTGTCCCCTGGAGGCATCTTCGTGTCGCAAAAAATCACCGGTCTGTACCGTCCCGAGCTCGAGAAGAGCGACTGTGGCGTCGGCTTCATCACGCGGAAGGACGGCGTCCAGCATCACGACGTCATCCGGCTCGGCAACGAGGCGCTCTGCGCGATCCCGCACCGCGGAGGGATGTCAGCTGAGGGTGTCGGGGACGGCGCCGGCGTCAACGTCGACCTGTCGGTGGAGTTCTTCAGTGCGCTTGTCGGCCGACAGCTCACGGCCGGCCTCTTCGGGGTCGGCAACTTCTTCATGCCGAGCGACGAGGCACAGCTCGAGGCCGCTCACGAGCTCATCTCTGGCACGCTGCGGGCCAACGGCATCGAGCCCGTGCTCGTGCGCGACGTTCCCGTCGACCCCTCCGTCGCGCGCCCGGCCGCGGCGCGCTACCAGCTCCCCATCGTGCAGTGGGTGTTCGAGGCCGCGGAAGGATGGAGCCGAGCCGAGATGGATTCGGCGGCGAACGCCGCACTCCTCGACATCGAGGGCGTCGCGTACGCGGACCCCGCGCTCCAGGGCCTCTACCCCCTCTCCCTGAGCGCGCGCACGCAGACCCTCAAGGGGCGCCTCAACTCGAACGAGGTCATCCCCTACTTCACCGACCTGCTCGACGAGCGCCAGTCGGTGCGCACGCTGTTCTTCCACACGCGCTTCTCGACCAACACGGAACCGCACCCGAGCATGGCGCAGCCGTTCCGCATGCTCGCGCACAACGGCGAGCTCAACACCGACCGCAAGAACCGCCTCTCCGAGAACGCCCTCGCGACCGCCCGCGGACGCGTCATCGTGCATCCGCCCGGCCAGTCGGACAGCAGCCGGTTCGACCAGACCCTCCAGAGCCGTGTCTTCGACGACGGGCTCGAGCTCGTCGAGGCCGTCGTCTCGACCATGCCGCCGGCGTGGGAGAACGACCGCACGCTGACCCCCGAGGTGCGCGACATGCTCGAGTTCTTCTCCCTGTACGAGGAGAAGAACGACGGTCCGGCCGCCCTCGTCTTCAGCAACGGCGACATCATCGGCACCCGGCTCGACCGCCTCGGCCTGCGGCCGCTGCGTACCGTCGAGACGGACGACTACCTCGTCGTGAGCTCCGAGGCGGGACAGATCCAGTTCGCGTCGGGCACGATCATCCGCCGCGGCCGCATCGAGGCTGGCGGGATGCTGTACTTCGATCACCGTCAGGGACGCAGCTACCGCACGAGAGAGGCGCTCGAGCAGCTCGCCAGGCGCCGCGACTACAGCGCGGAGCTCGAAGCGGCCAGAGTCAACATCGAGGACATCGAGCTGCCCGAGATCACCCGAGGCAGCTCCACGCTCGGCTACGACGGCGACCTCTCCCCCGCCGGCAGGTACGTCGCGTACTCGCTCAACCAGGAGAGCTTCAAGTTCATGATGGACCCGATGCTCGCGAACGGCACCGAGCGCATCTCGGCCATGGGCTACGGCAACGCCATCAACGCGCTCTCCGACCAGGAGGGAGGCCTCGCGAAGTACTTCTCGCAGCGATTCGCACAGGTGACCAACCCGCCGCTCGACAGCATCCGCGAAGCCGACGGGATGACGCTTCGCGTGGCCCTCGGAGCGAAGCCGGACGGCGGCAACCGCACGAGGCAGATCGTCGTGCCCTCGCCCATCCTCAGCCACCTCAACATGGTCGCGCTCCGAGAGCAGCGCCTCGCACCGCTCGAGCGCTTCGAGATCCTCTACACGCCAGTGCAGGGCGACGCCGCGGCGAACGCCGCATCGCTGCGCGACGCGGTCGAAGGCGTCTGCGACGCCGTGGCCGAGTTCGCGCGGACACAGGGCGGCATCGCCGTCCTCACGGATCGCAACGTGTCCAGGGATGCGGCGGCCATCCCGCTCATCCTGGTCATCGCGGCCGTCAACCAGCGGCTGATCCGAGAGGGACTGAGGCTCCGGGTCTCGCTCATCGCCGAGTCCGGGCAGCTGCCCTCCTCGCACCACATCGCGTCGGCCCTGGGCTTCGGCGCGGCCGCCGTCTACCCGCTCTGCGTGCGCCTGCGCGCGGAGGAGCGCTACCCGAGCGGCGCCGCATCCGTCGACACGATCACGGAGACGGACCTCGCGGTCGCGCGCTTCGCGAAGGCGGCGGAGAAGTCGCTCATGAAGACGATGGGTCGCGTCGGCCTGTGCACGGTCGAGAGCTACATCGGCGGCGAGTTCTTCGAGCCCAACTACCTCGACACGAAGGACCCCGTGCTCGCCGGCTACTTCCCGCACCTCGCGGCGCCCGTCGGCGGGGTGCGCTTCGAGCGCATCGCCCTCGCGGTCGCCGAGTGGCACGAGCGGGCCGTCGCCGTCGCCGACGAGAAGCAGATCCCGCTCCTCGGACTCTTCAAGGAGCGCCAGGAAGGTGCAGGCCATTCCTTCGGGACCACGGCCGTTCGCGGGTTCATCGACATGACAGAGGAGCCGCGCGTCCTCGAGTCGCCGGGGGCTGCTGAGGCGACGGAACCGGGCGAGGCGGCCGCCGAGCCGCACCCGGGCCACGACTCGCTGCGCCTCCTCACGCTCGGCCAGCTCGGCGACGCCTTCGGGCTCGACGACAAGGCATACACGTACAACGGATACGGGGCGCTCACCCCCGAGCAGATCGACGCGTTCGAGATCACCCCCGGCTACCGCGACTTCGTCACCAACACGATCCAGGAGCGCACGCGCCGACCATCCGCGCTGCGCGATGTCCTCTCGCTGCCCGCCGACGTGCGCCTCGCGTCGACCCCCTCCGAGTTCGCGCGCGAGCTCAGTCGGTTCTCGCTCGACGGGAACAGCGACGTCCGCGTGCGCGGCCTCGAGATCGAGCGCGTCGAGAACGAGCGCTACCTGCTCACCCTGACGGGTCCCCTCGACGACGAAGCCGCGCGCTACAACGCGCTCGCGCAGGTCCTCACCGCACTCGGTGGCGAGGCCATCGTCGAGACCACGGCGACGGATGCGGGGCTCGAGGTCCGGGTCGCGCCCGGAACCTCCAGCGTCCTGAGCCTGCTGAGGACGGCCCCGGACAGCATCTCGCTCGACGACGTGCAGCCTGCGCATGAGATAGCGCGCACGCTCGCCTCCGGCGCCATGAGCCACGGGGCGCTCGTCGCGACGGCCCACGAGTCGGTCGCGCACGGCACGAACATGGTCGGCGGCATGTCGAACTGCGGTGAGGGCGGCGAGCACATCACCCGCTACAACACGATCCGCGGCTCCCGCATCAAGCAGTTCGCCTCCGGTCGCTTCGGCATCTGGGCCGGCTACCTCGCCGACCCGATGCTGCAAGAGCTCGAGATCAAGATCGGCCAGGGCGCGAAGCCCGGCGAGGGCGGGCAGCTGCCCGCCCCCAAGGTCACGGTCGACATCGCCGCGGCCCGAGGCGGAACCCCCGGCGTCGAGCTCGTCTCCCCGCCCCCGCATCACGACACGTACTCGATCGAGGACCTCGCCCAGCTCATCCACGACTGCAAGGCGGCGAGAGTTCGCGTCGTCGTCAAACTCGTCTCGTCGGAGGGCATCGGCACGATCGCCGTGGGCGTCGCGAAGGCGGGTGCCGACGTCATCAACGTCGCAGGCAACACGGGCGGCACGGGGGCTGCGGCCGTCACGAGCCTCAAGTACGCGGGCCGCTCGGCCGAGATCGGCGTCGCCGAGGTGCACCAGGCGCTCCTTGCGAACGGACTCCGGCAGAAGGTCGTGCTGCGCTGCTCGGGCGCCCACCAGATGGCGAGCGACGTCGTGACCTCGGCGCTCCTCGGCGGGGACAGCTTCGAGTTCGGCACGACGGCGCTCATGATGCTCGGCTGCGTCATGGCCAAGAACTGCAACATCAAGTGCCCGGCCGGGCTGACGACGAACCCGGAGGTGTTCGACGGTGACCCGCGCGCGCTCGCGCAGTACCTGCTGAACATCTCCCACGAGGTGCGCGAGATCCTCGCCTCCCTCGGTCTCCGCTCCCTCGGCGAGGCGCGGGGTCGCGGCGACCTGCTGCAGCTCCTCGCCCACCCTGCGAGCGTCGGCGACCTCGACGTGCGCGACATGCTCGCGAAGGTGCCGGAGAAGATCGTCGCCGACCCCATCTCCCTCGAGAAGGACTTCAGCATCGACGACTCGCTCGTCGAACAGATCCGGGCCGCGCTCGTCGAGCGGGCTGAGCCCGGGGTCCGGATCGAAGGCGTCGAGATGGGCAACCGCTTCAAGTCCGTCGGTGGGCAGCTGTCCATCGACATCGAGCGGATGCTCAACTACGAGCTCGACGCCGAGACCGTTGCAGGTCTTCCCTCGGTCGTCGAGGACGAGCGCGGCAGGCGCTCCCTCGTCGACGGCAGCGTGACCGTCACCACCCAGGGGTCGGCGGGCCAGTCGTACGGCGCGTTCAGCAACGACGGCATGCGCCTCGTGCACACCGGAACCGCGAATGACGGCGTCGGCAAGAGCCAGGGAGGCGGCACCATCGTCATCCTCTCCCCCGGCGGAGGGGGCTCGCAGCCCGGCGAGAACGTGCTCATCGGCAACTTCGCCCTCTTCGGTGCGACCGGCGGACGCACGTTCGTGCAGGGCGAGGCGGGTGACCGCTTCGCGGTGCGCAACTCCGGCGCGACGGCCGTCGTCGAGGGCATCGGCGACTTCGGCTGCGAGTACATGACCAACGGAGCCGTGCTCAACCTCGGGAGCGCGGGCAAGGGCCTCGGCAACGGGATGAGCGGCGGCTTCGTCTACCAGTACGACGCGGACGGGTCGACTCGCGCCAACGTCAGCGCCGACTCGCTGCTGGTGTTCCCCATCACCGACACGAGCCACGGGGACTTCCACGAGGCGGCCGTCAAGCTCCTGCTGCACTGGCACCTCGACGCGACCGGGTCTCCGCTCGCCGCGCGGATCCTCGGCGACTGGGAGGCGGAGCGCAGCAAGTTCTTCTGCGGCATGCCCCGGGCGCTGCTCCTGTACCAGGACGCGGACGAGATCCTCGCGGCCAAGGGCCGCAAGGAGCTCCTCGACGAGCTCTCGGCGTCGATCGCGACCCAGCGCATCCGCCTCTTCAAGGAGGCCTACCGCGGCGCTCACCCGGTCATCGGCGGGCGCACGCCGAGTGGCTCCGAAGCGGACCGCGACGACCGGTTCGCGCTGCTCGCCTCCTACGCCGTGCTGAACATCTCGCAGGGCATCGCGCTCACACGCGTCCCGGACGCGAGCGGACCCGACGACCCCCGGGTGGTGGATGCGGTGCGGAAGCTGATCCTCACCGAGGACTTCTTCGTCATGCAGCGCGTCAACAAGTACCTGCGTGGGGAGCTCGAGCGCTTCGAGGACGCTGCGCTGGCGGCCCTCATCGCTGCCAAGCGCCTGGAGGATTACAAGGACGCGCTCCGTCTGCGCAACGTGCGCAGCATCGACGCGCCTGGAACGACGGGATGGATCATGCACCAGAACGTGAAGAACCGCCGCCTGCTCGAGTCGGTTGGCACCGACGAGATCCTGGCGACCGCGGCGCTGGTGGACATCGCCCGCGACCTCGTCGTCACGGAGAAACGTCAGCAGCCTTCGGCCGCCATGGCGGGTCTCACGGCAACCGCCGGAGGTCTGGCATGAGCGCGCCGTTCATCCCGGTGGACGCCCCGTTCACCAAGGAGCAGCAGGCCTGGCTCTCAGGTTTCATGGCGGGCCTGGCCGCGATCCCGACGGCCGACAAGGAGGTGGAGTCGGCGACGCTCACGCTCGAGATCCTGATCG
Organism: Pseudoclavibacter sp. JSM 162008; assembly: GCF_041366455.1. Taxonomy (NCBI): domain Bacteria; kingdom Bacillati; phylum Actinomycetota; class Actinomycetes; order Micrococcales; family Microbacteriaceae; genus Pseudoclavibacter; species Pseudoclavibacter sp. JSM 162008. Next base: position 64,509 of record NZ_JBEWYX010000009.1, on the reverse strand, counting down.
GCACGCAGACCGGCAACTGCGAGTTCGTGGCTGAGGACCTCGCGGCCGCGGCCCGCGGCGCGGGTCTCGCGGCGACGCTCGCCCCGCTCGACTCCGTCTCGCCCGAAGCGCTCGGCGGGGAACGCAACATCGTCGTCGTCACGTCCACGTACGGCGAGGGCGAGATGCCGGACAACGCGGAGCTGTTCTGGGAGGAGCTCTCTGCCGACGGTGCGCCGCGTCTCGAGTCTGCGAAGTTCGCCGTGCTGGCGCTCGGTGACAGCAGCTACGACGACTACTGCCAGGCAGGCAAGCTCATCGACACCCGCCTCGAGCAGCTCGGCGCCACTCGGGTGGTGCAGCGCGTCGACTGCGACGTCGACTACGAGGACGCAGCCGCCGCCTGGATCGCCGAGGTTGTCGAGCACTTCGCTGCGCTGCAGCCGAACACGGCAGCCCCGGCGCCCGCCGCCGCGGCCGCCCCTGCCCGCGTGCGCTCTCCCTGGAACAAGAAGACCCCGTACCCGTCGCGGCTCGCCGTGAACCGCGTGCTCTCCGGGCCGCGGAGCTCGAAGGAGATCCGCCACTACGAGTTCGAGCTCGGCGACAGCGGCATCACGTATGCGGCGGGCGACGCCCTCGCGGTCGTCCCGGTCAACGCGCCGGCACTCGTCGACGAGCTGCTCGGACACCTCGGATTCTCGGGAGACGAGGCGCTCGAGAACGGCTCCAGCCTGCGCACGGCGTTCGAACGTGAGCTCGACATCACGGCGCCGTCGAAGGACCTGCTCGCGGAGCTCTCGGCGCGCGAGCCAAGCGGCGCCGTCGCGGAGCTCGTGCAGCGCGGCGACAAGGCGCAGCTCGACAGCTGGCTGTGGGGGAAGGACACGCTCGACGTCCTCAAGGCCGCACAGGGCGTGGCGTTTGGTGCGGACGAGTTCGCGGCGCTGCTGCGCCCGATGCAGCACCGTGCGTACTCGATCTCGTCGAGCCCCCTGGCCAGCCCGGACCGCATCCACCTCACCGTCGCCTCCGTCCGCTACGGCAGCGAGGCCCGCCGGTACGGCGGCGTCTGCTCGACGTTCCTCGCTGACCGTGTGGGTGAGGCCGACCCGGTGCACCTGTTCCTGCAGCCGAACGCTGCGTTCCGCGTGCCCGAGGACGATGACGCGCCCATGATCATGGTCGGCCCTGGCACGGGCATCGCGCCGTTCCGTGGCTTCCTGCACGAGCGCGAGGCGCGGGGCGCCTCCGGTCGCAACTGGCTGCTGTTCGGTGACCAGCATCGGGAGAGCGACTTCATCTACGAGGACGAGCTGACGGGGCTCAGCGAACGGGGTGTCCTCGACCGCCTCGACCTCGCGTTCTCGCGCGACCAGGCCGAGAAGATCTACGTGCAGACGCGGATGCTCGAGCACAGTGCAGAGCTGTACGCGTGGCTCGAGGAGGGTGGCCACTTCTACGTGTGCGGCGACGCTTCGCGCATGGCAAGGGACGTCGATGATGCGCTGCATGCCGTGGTCGCGCGGGAGCGCGGAGTGACGGCTGAGGTGGCTGCCGAGTACGTCGGCGCCCTGAAGCGCCAGAAGCGCTACGTGAGGGACGTGTATTGACTCATGCGGCCGTTCGGTCGTGCTTGCCGGTGACGTCCTCGGTCCGCATGGCCGCACCTCCACGCTGGAGATGTCCGACGTGCGAGCGCAGTGCGTGGCCGTGGTGACGCGGCTCGAGCTCGTCGGCGCCGAAAAACACCGCGCATGGGAGCAGATGATGGAGTCGCTGCCCGCCACATGAGCCGCGGCTGCTTGGTTGCTGGTGAGTGGTTTCAGGGTCTTCGGTTGATTGCTGGGCGTGCGGTTTGGACGCTGCTGGTGGTGTAGCTGCGGCGGCGGGCGGTTCTGCGTGGGGCGTGGTGGCCGAGGGCGGGGACGACGTGCCAGCGTCCGCTGCCGTTGCGTCCGTTGTCGCCGTTGTTGCCGTTGGTGAGGACGAGCCGTCCGCGGTGGACTTCGTGGTGGTGGAAGAAGCACAGCAGGATGCCGTGTTTCGCGTCGGTGGGTCCGCCTTCGCTCCAGGGCTGTGCGTGGTGCACTTCGCACCAGCGGACGGGTGCGCTGCAGCCGGGGGCCCGGCATTGCCGGTCTCGGATCGCGATGGCTCGGCGTTGGGCGGTGGTGAAGAGTCGTTGTTTGCGGCCGAGGTCGAGGATCTCCCCGGTGCTGCTGCGGGTCGCGACGCGGATGAACCCGTCGCACAGCAGCTGCGCGGCGACGCTCGGCGGGACTGGTTCCCCGGTGCGCTCGAGGTGCGGGACGTCCTCGGGACGGGTCGCGGTTCCGGCGATGCCGGCCTTGGTGGTCACGATGATGACGGTGGGCGCTTCCCCGCCCGTTCGGGGCGCGTCTGGGGATTCGGCGTAGGCGCGCACGAGCATCGTGAGCGCGTCGATGCGCTGCTGCTCGATCGACCGCGGGTCCGCCAGCGGAACCTCGACGTTGTCGTTGTCGTTGTCGCTGTCGGTGTGCGCGTTGTCGTTGTCCAGCGGGAGCTCGTTGGCGCCGAGGGCCGGGGCGAGGGGTTCCCCGCACTCGGACGCCGCCGGGAACTCCACCCTGCGCCGCGGCGAGAGCAGCGCGTCGAACACCGACAGCAGCTGCTCGCCCTGCTCGGGTGTCGCGACGAACTTCCCGGTGACCGCGCCGTCGCCGCGCCGGGAGATCCACAGCCCGCGTTCCTCCGCGATCTTGTCGGCCCGCGGCTCGTCGCCGTCCGGGTCCAGGTACGACACCCACGTCGCCGCCTGCACCTCCAGCACCTTCGGTACGGCGGGCTGCTCGTCTTCCGGGTTCACCCCGCACGCTGACGCGACCAGCTCTCTCTCGGCCCGCTCGAGCTCGTCGACGCCCACGCGGTTCCCGGTGTGATCCAAGCCCTTCGTGATCGCCGACGCCTGCGCGATCGACATGACCGCCGACCCGACCGCCTGCGACACCGCCGGATACCTCGCCGGGATCGGCTCGCCCGTGACGTTCATCCGCTCCCGCGTCGCCGCCGCCACCCGCACCAGCGTGTTCGCCTCGAACGGCCGCACCGCGAGCACCTGCTCCACCATCGCCGTCAGGTTCCGGAACCCCGACTTCCGCGCCACCGACTCCGCACGCGGCGACTCATCCTCCCGCCGCAGCAACTCCCCAGCGACCTCCACCAACGCCGCATCCAACACACGCCGACGAGCCGCCAGCTCCCGCAACGCGACCACGATCTCCGCATCCGGAAGCCCCGCCAACTGACACCTGGCCTCGAGCAGCGCATCAACCACCGCCGTCTCCACTGACGACTCCACTGACGACTCGCGATACGCCTCCTGCTCGAACTGCGATGCCACGATAACCTCCCCCAAGATCACCACCAGCCTAGCACTGGACCGCACCAGAAACCAGTCGTTGACCAGGGATTGTGGAAAAACTCAGAACTTGTGTTCGACGCCGGACTGATCACCTGACAACACTTGGTCGGCGCAGCATCTCGACGCACCCCGGCCCCTGACGTCAGTGAACGAGTTCACTGAACCCGTTCGCTAGAGGCTTGGCCCATGTCGAGCACGCGCGCGGAGATAAAGAGGCACACTCAGACCCGCGTGCTCGACGCCGCCGAACAGATCTTTCAGGAGGAAGGGTTCGCTGGAGCCAGCATCCGCGGTATCGCCAAGTCAGCGGGCGTCAGCGCTGGAACCGTCATGTCGGTCGGCGACAAGAACGCGCTGCTCGTCCGGGTCTTCGATCGCCTCATCGAAGCTGAGCGCGACCGGCATGCAGCGGGCACGATCGTCGAGTGGGAGACGGCCCGACCAAGGCCGGCTCCTCGCATCGAATCGCGCCTCGCGGGCAACAGCACCTGTTCAGGCCGCCTGGTCGCTCTGGCCTCCCCATTTGTCGCCGTCTTCATGCGGGATGACGACCTCGCGCGCGTCTACGCGTCGATCCTCGTCTCCGGCGGCCACTCGTCGAGTCTCTTCTCAGAGCTCGCGGCGCGACTCACCGAGGAGAACCGTACCGCGATCACAGTGCGGGGCTGCACTCCGCGTGCAGAAGCCGCCCAGAAGGCCGGCGCGCTGTACTTCGCATTCGTGGGCCTGCTCTTCACGGCGTCGGCCCGCCGCACCGCCGACCCAGCTGATCTCTCCGCGGATCTGCACCGCGCGTTCGCCGCGATCTGCACCTGCAAGGAGAAAGGGTGATACTTCTCCCAGACCCGTGGTGGCCAACTCTCGCGCTCGCCGTCGTGCTCGCCGCCGACGCCGTGATGTCGCTCAAACCGCCCGAGTTCATCCGGGACTGCCTCGACGGCGTGCGCTTCCCGCGTGATTGGTGGTGGACGCTCATCGTCATCAAGCTGACTGCCGCGGCCGGTCTCGTGGTGCTGGTGGTCTCGCTCTAGCTGTCGGCGGAAGGGTTCGCTGGGCAGAGGATGCTGCTCGGCTGGTTCGCGCCGACACCACGGCGCACCTGATGCTCCGAATAGGGGTGCCCGCACTCGCGACAGGCGGACGGTGCGCGCACGGGGTCGGTGCGCGCGACTCCCCCGGTACCCACCTGGGCGGGGCCCATGAAGGGGAAGAGGGCCTGGTTGATTCGGTTCCACCAGCCCGGCTGGCCCTTGTACGGGTTCGGGAGTCTGTCGCTCGGCATGTTGTTAGTGTACTAACTATTCGTGGACTCGGTTGCTTCGGCTAGTCTGGACTCGTGGATCTCCTCGCGCTCGACAAGCAACTGTGCTTCGCCCTCGCCGCTGCGAGCAGGAGCGTCATCTCACTGTACCGCCCCATCCTCGAGCCCCTCGGTCTCACCCACCCCCAGTACCTCGTGATGCTGGGCCTCTGGGAGGACGACGGGCAGACGCTCGGTCAGCTCGCCCGAGCGCTGCATCTCGAACCGGCGACCCTGAGCCCGCTCGTGAAGCGGCTTGAGGCGTCGGGACTCATCACGCGGAACCGCAGGCCAGCGGACGAGCGCGCCGTCGAGATCCGGCTCACGGACGCGGGGCGCGGCCTCAGGCGGAAGGCAGAGGGAGTCCCAGTCAAGGTCGTTGCCGAGCTCGGCTGGAGCATTCCAGAACTCGAGGCGCTCAAGGACACGCTCACGCAGCTGCTGGCCGACTCCACGTCCGCACGGAGCGACCGCGGCGGAGACGGTCGCGACGAGAGCTGACGCCCACCTGCGGGGCCGAGCTCCCGAGTCGGCCGCACTCAGCGGCTAGGCCATGTTCGCGCGCCAGTACTGGGGCGCGACGAGTCCTTCCTGGCCGTCCCCCAACGCGACTGCGGCATGGACAGGCCAGTTCGGGTTCGCGAGTGCCGCACGGCCGATCGTGATCCCGTCGGCGTCACCGGCCACGAGGATCGCCTCAGCATGGCGCGCATCCGTGATCTGGCCGACCGCCGTCACGAACGTGCCCTCTTGTGGCAGCGCCGAGCGCACGGCGCGCGCCAGTGTCACCTGGTACCCGGGGCCGACCGGCCCGGTGAACGCGCCGATGCCACCACTCGACAGGTCGAACACAGTGACGCCGAGTCCGTGCACGCGCTTGGCGAGCTCGACGGTCTCGTCGATGGTCCAACCGCCTTCGACCCAGTCCTCACCCGAGAAGCGGATCGCGAGCGGCTTCTCGGCAGGCCAGTTGCGTCGCACCTCGCTCACGACCTCGAGGGCGAAGCGGATGCGGTTGTCGAACGATCCGCCGTACTCGTCGCTCCGCTGGTTCGAGCGCGGTGACAGGAACTCGTGCACCAGGTATCCGTGGGCTGCGTGGATCTGCAGCGCGTCGAAACCGGCCGCATCCGCCCGACGGGCCGCGATGCCCCAAGCGCTCACGATCTCGGCGATCTCTTCGACGCTCAGCGCGACCGGGGGCTCAAGGCCGAGTGCATCGTTGCTCGACGGTGCTTCCGCCGTCCACCCACCCTCGTCAGCAGGAACCCGGCCGCGCACCGTCTCGGGCAGCGCAGGATACGTGGACGCCTTCCCGCCGGCGTGCGCGAGCTGGATGCCGGCCGCCGCGCCCTGCGCATGAATGAACTCCACGATCGGGCGCCACGCCTCGGTGTGCTCGTCGCTCCAGATGCCCGCGTCCTCTGGGGAGATGCGTCCCTCTGGGACGATCGCGGTCGCCTCCGTCCAGACCAGCCCGAAGCCACCGCTGGCCCGCGCGCCGAGGTGCACCAGCTGCCATGAGGTCGGCAGGCCGTCGCGTTCCGTCACGGAGTACTGGCACATGGGAGCGAGGAACGTGGCGTTGCGCAGCGGCAGGCCGTCGCCATCGATGCTCGGGAGGGTGATCGGCGACAGGAGGCGGCTCATACTGACCTTTCGGGTGCGGTGGCGCTGGGTACACGCAGTCCAACAGTCCGCGAGCCTGCGTTGTTCCCTGCTCCGGTCAGTCCAGGTATCCCTTGAGCCAGGTGGTCATCGCGTCGAACGCCTTCGCTCGGACGGGTGGCGCCGAGAGGAGCACGTCGTGGAGTGCGCCATCCAGACGGCGAACGGTCACGGTGTCACCCAGATTGAGGGTGCGTCTCGCGATGTCGTCGACGCGCAGCACGGAGTCCGTCCGCCTCATCGCCTCGTGCCAGATCGGGGACAGCGTGCTGCGCGCCGAGAGCATCGTCAGGACCGGCGCCTTGATGTCGAGACCGACGGCGACGGCCGCATGGCCCGCGAGGATGGCGTTGAGCCAGCCAGCCCGCACGGTGAAGCTCGGCGTCGGCCGCCAGCGCTCGTCGAACTCCCACTCTCCCCCGAGGCTCTTCTTCACTGCCCTCGTGTAGAAGCCGAAATCGATGTTGTTGAACGTGTCCGTCGGGCGGAGCTGGGCCGCGAGTGTCATGAGCGGCATGAGGGCCGTGCGAACCGCGGCGCGCGTCTGCAGCTCCAGCCAAGGACTGTTCAGGATCAGCGCGCTGGCTCGCCCAGGGTGCCTGTCGGCCCACAGGCTCAGGGTCAGACCGCCAGTGGAGTGGCCGATGAGGATGAGCGGATGGCGACCGCGGCGATGCCCGCCCGGCCCATGCCCCATGATCTCCAGCGCGCGGTCCAGCTCCTCGTCGTAGGTGGCGAGATCGGTGACGAACCCGGGTGTCTGGTGGTCGCGGAGGCTGCGACCGTACTTGCGGAGATCGAGGGCGAAGAACCGCGCTCCCTCCCCTGCCCAGTAGTGCGCGTGATGCTTCTGGAAGAAGTAGTCGGACCAGCCGTGCACGTAGAGCACGTCGGCGCCCCGGGCGGGACCGCGTGCGAAGCGGTCAGCTCTCGGCCCGCGGACGAGCGTGGCGAGCACCTCGCCCTCATGGTCGGGCTTGAGCGGAAGATCGAGCGCGGCGAAGCCAGCGCCGAGGACGTCGGGACGCCAGGACGTCGCGGCGGCGAGCGAGTCCATCGGGTCCGTGCCGACGGATCCCTGCAGCGGACTCATGTCGTCTGTTCCGTCTCGGACTTCACCATGGTGAAACGATACCCGTCGCACCGGGTGCAGCGTGGGCGCGCGAAGGCGAGCGCGCGCCGGGGATGCACAGAGGCCGGACAGCATGTTGGTGCTGTCCGGCCTCCGCGTTGCCGATCTGGCTCAGCGTGTGTGCTTGCCCTCGTACGCGGGCACGACGCGGTCGTCGTCGACGCCCACGCGGTGCACCCGGAGGTCGTTGGTGGTGCCGGCGCGTCCCGGCGGCATGCCTGCCACGACCACGACGACGTCGCCCGCCTGCGCGAGGCCGTTTTCCATGAGGTACTTGTCGACCTGCCCGATCATCTCGTCCGTGTGCGTGACGCGGTCGACGATCGCTGCCGTGACGCCCCAGTAGAGGTTCATGCGACGAGCGATGTGGGGTGACGGGGTGAACCCGAGCACAGGGATCTCGGTGCGCAGGCGCGCCATGCGGCGCACGGAGTCACCGGACTCCGTGAACACGCAGTAGTACTTCGCCTTGAGGAACTCGCCCACTTCCGATGCGGCGAGGGTGATCGCGCCGCCCTGCGTGAAGGGCTTCGTGCCGAGCGGCGGGATGCGGTCGAGGCCGTGCGTCTCGGTCGACTCGATGATGCGCGCCATGGTGCGCACCGCCTCGATCGGGAACGCGCCGACGCTCGTCTCACCGGACAGCATGAGCGCGTCGGCGCCGTCGAGGACGGCGTTCGCGCAGTCGGATGCCTCCGCGCGGGTGGGGCGCGGGTTCTCGATCATCGTCTCGAGCATCTGCGTCGCGACGATGACGGGCTTCGCCCAGCGGCGGGCTTGCTGGATCGCGTTCTTCTGCACGATCGGGACCTGCTCGAGCGGCAGCTCCACGCCGAGGTCGCCGCGGGCGACCATGATGCCGTCGAACGCGTCGACGATCTCGTTGAGGTTTTCGACTGCCTGCGGCTTCTCGATCTTCGCGATGACGGGGAGGCGGATGCCCTCCTCGTCCATGATCGCGTGCACGCGGTTGATGTCCTCCGCCGAGCGCACGAAGGAGAGCGCGATGATATCGGCGCCGATGCGCAGACCCCAGCGCAGGTCGTCCTCGTCCTTCTCGGACAGGGCCGGCACGTTCACGGCGACGCCGGGCAGGTTGATGCCCTTGTTGTTCGAGACCTTGCCTGGCACCTCGACGCGGGTCGTGACGGTCACGCCGTCGGTCTCCACGACGCGCACGAGCACCTTGCCGTCGTCGATGAGGAGCGGGTCGCCCGGCTTCACGTCGGTGGGCAGGCCCTTGTAGGTCGTGCCGACGAGTTCCTTCGTGCCGGGCACGTCCTTGCTGGTGATCTTGAAGATGTCACCGACCGCGAGGTCGTGAGGGCCGTTCTCGAACTTCTCGAGACGGATCTTCGGGCCCTGGAGGTCGACGAGGATGGCGACGGGAACGCCGAGCTCCTCGGCCGCATCCCGGACCAGCTTGTAGTTGTCGGTGTGCACGGTGTGGTCACCGTGGCTGAGGTTGAAGCGCGTGACGTTGACGCCAGCGGCGATGAGGGCGCGGATCCCTTCAGGGGTGTTGACGGCTGGTCCGAGGGTGGCGACGATCTTCGCTCTACGGCTCATGCATATCTCCGGTTCGTCGAGACTAAGGTGCGCCCTGCGGCGCGTGGTGGCGGACTCAGAGCGAGATCGCGCGCTCGGTGGCGAGGATCGGCTCGGGAAGTTCCGTCGACTGTTCAAGATACCGGTCGACGGAGGCGGCCGCCGCACGTCCCTCGGCGATTGCCCAGACGATGAGCGACTGGCCGCGGCCCGCGTCGCCCGCGACGAACACGCCGGGCAGCTCCGTCTCGTACTCCGCCGTGCGATCCAGCGCCCCGCGGGACGTGAAGGGAAGCTGGAGCTGCGGCTCGATCGTGTGCCGCTCCGGTCCCGTGAAGCCCATGGCGAGCAGCACGAGGTCGGCGGGCAGCTCACGCTCGGTTCCCGCCTTCGGACCGCGCGAGCCATCCGCGCGGAACTCCGTCTCGGCGAGGCGGATCGCGCGCACGCGCCCCGACTCGTCGCCGATGAACTCGACCGTCGACGCCTGGAACGCTCGCTCGCCGCCCTCTTCGTGCGAGGTCGACACCTCGAACAGCGTCGGCGTCGTCGGCCAGGGCTGGTGCGCCGGGCGCTCCGTCGGCGGCTCCTTGCCGATGGCGAGGTTCGTGACCGAGGCTGCGCCCTGGCGGTGCGACGTGCCGATGCAGTCGGCTCCCGTGTCGCCACCGCCGATGACGATGACGTGCTTGTCTTCAGCGTGGATCTGCGAGGCGAGGTCGTCGCCTGCGACCACGCGGTTCGACTGCGTCAGGAAGTCCATCGCGTAATGGACGCCCTTGAGCTCGCGCCCGGGAACGGGCAGGTCGCGCGGGACCATCGCCCCCGTGCAGACCACGACGGCGTCGTAGCGCTGTCGCAGGTTGTCCCACGTGATGTCCCGGCCGATCTCGATGCCGGTGCGGAACCGAGTGCCCTCGGCGCGCATCTGCGAGAGGCGGGCGTCGAGGACTGACTTCTCCATCTTGAAGTCCGGGATGCCGTAGCGGAGGAGTCCCCCGATGCGGTCGTCGCGTTCGAAGACGGCGACCGTGTGGCCCGCACGCGTCAGCTGCTGGGCGGCGGCGAGGCCGGCGGGGCCCGAGCCGACGACGGCGACCGTCTTGCCCGTGAGACGCTCGGGCGGGTGCGGACGCACGTTGCCCTCGGCGAACGCCGTGTCAGCGATCGACTGCTCCACGCGCTTGATCGTCACGGCCGGCTGGTTGATGCCGAGCACGCACGACGACTCGCACGGCGCCGGGCACAGGCGGCCCGTGAACTCTGGGAAGTTGTTCGTGGCGTGCAGTCGCTCGCTCGCTCCGGCCATGTCACCGCGGAACGTCAGGTCGTTCCATTCCGGGATGATGTTGCCGAGGGGGCAGCCCTGGTGGCAGAAGGGCACGCCGCAGTCCATGCAGCGCCCCGCCTGGCGGCGCAGCTGGGTTGGCTCCTGCGGGTCGTAGACCTCACTGAAGTCCATGATCCGCACGGGCACCGGACGGCGCGTCGGGAGCTCCCGCTCGCGGTTGGTGAGGAATCCTCTCGGGTCAGCCACGGGTCGCCTCCAGAATCTCGTGCCAGGTCGTGCTGTCGTCGGGGTCGCCACCGCGTTCGACGGCGGCGTTGCGGATCTCGGTGACCTTCGCGTAGTCGCGAGGGAGCACCTTCGTGAACTCCTTCGACACCGCGTCGAAGTCGTCGAGCATCTCGCGGGCCAGCTGCGAGTCGGTCTCCGTGGCATGCCGTTCGAGGATGTCGCGGAGGATGTCCGCATCGGCGCTCGTGAGCGTCGTGAGACCGAGCTCGCCCGTCGAGAGCATGTCGGGGTTGACGAGCTTCGGGTCGAGCTTGTGCACGTAGGCGATGCCGCCCGACATGCCAGCGCCGAAGTTCTTGCCGGTCTCGCCCAGGATCACGGCGAGGCCTCCCGTCATGTACTCGAGCGCGTGGTCGCCCACGGCTTCCGCGACGGCAGTCGCACCGGAGTTGCGCACGAGGAAGCGCTCGCCGACGACGCCGCTGAGGAACATCGTGCCGCTTGTCGCGCCGTAGCCGATGACGTTGCCGGCGATGACGTTCTCGTGGGACTTGAACGGCGCGCGCTCGTCAGGGCGCAGGATGATCTCCCCACCGCTGAGCCCCTTGCCGACGTAGTCGTTCGAGTCGCCGACGAGGCGGATGCGGATGCCGTTCGGCAAGAACGCACCGAGCGACTGCCCGGCGGTGCCCCGCAGCTCGATGTCGATCGTGCCGGCCGGGAGACCGTGTTCGCCGTGCCCGCGCGTCACGTGGTGTCCGAGCATCGTGCCGACGGCGCGGTCGGTGTTGATGACGTCCATCGACACCTTGACCGACTCGCCGTTCTCGAGTGCCTGCTCGGCGAGCTCGAGGAGCTTCTGGTCGAAGTGCTGGTCGAGCTCGTGCTCCTGGGTGACGAGGCTGCGCGTGGGCGCGTCGCCGAACTCGTGCCCCGTGAGGACGCGGGAGAGATCGAGGCCCTCGGTCTTCCAGTGATGCATGGCGTCGTCGACTTCGAGCAGCTCGCGCTTGCCGATGATCTCGTCGAGCGAGCGAACGCCGAGCTCCGCGAGGTACTCGCGAACCTCCTGCGCCACGAACTCGAAGAAGTTGACGACGTGATCCGCCTGGCCGGTGTAGCGCGAACGCAGCTCAGGGTTCTGAGTCGCGACGCCGACGGGGCACGTGTCGAGGTGGCAGACGCGCATCATGATGCAGCCGGAGACGACGAGGGCGGCCGTCGCGAAGCCGAACTCCTCGGCGCCCAGCAGCGCGCCGACGATGACGTCGCGGCCCGTCTTGAGCTGCCCATCCACCTGCACGACCACTCGGTCGCGGAGGCCGTTGAGCATGAGCGTCTGCTGGGTCTCGGCGAGGCCGAGCTCCCAGGGCGTTCCTGCGTGCTTGAGCGAGTTGAGCGGCGAGGCGCCGGTTCCGCCGTCGTGGCCGGAGACGAGGACCACGTCGGCGAGTGCCTTCGTGACCCCGGCGGCCACTGCCCCGATGCCGTTCTCGCTCACGAGCTTCACGTGGATGCGCGCAGACGGGTTGGCCCGCTTCAGGTCGAAGATGAGCTGCTTGAGGTCTTCGATCGAGTAGATGTCGTGGTGCGGGGGCGGCGAGATGAGCCCGACGCCCGGCGTCGCGTGGCGTGTGCGGGCCACCCACGGGTAGACCTTCGTCGGGGGCAGCTGCCCGCCCTCGCCCGGCTTCGCGCCCTGCGCGAGCTTGATCTGGATGTCATCGGCGTGCGTCAGGTACATGCTCGTGACGCCGAAGCGCCCGGAAGCGACCTGCTTGATCGCGCTGCGGCGCTCCGGGTCGAGCAGACGCTCGACATCTTCGCCGCCCTCGCCCGTGTTGGACTTGCCGCCGATGCGGTTCATCGCGATCGCGAGCGTCTCGTGCGCTTCCTTCGAGATGGAGCCGTAGCTCATCGCTCCGGTCTGGAAGCGCCTGAGGATCTCGGAGGCTGGCTCGACCTCGTCGATCGGCACGGGAGGCCGTTCGCCGACCTTGAGCTTGAAGAGGCCTCGCAGCGTCATCGTCTCGGCTGCCTGGTCGTCGACGAGCTTCGTGTACTCCTTGAAGATGTCGTAGCGACCCTCGCGCGTGGAGTGCTGGAGGCGGAAGATCGTGTTCGGGTTGAAGAGGTGGGGCGGCCCCTCGCGGCGCCACTGGTACTCGCCGCCGATGTCGAGCGGGCGGTGCGATGCCGGAGCCGCCTGGGCGGGGTAGGCGTGGCGGTGACGCAGCTCGTTCTCGCGAGCGATGCCCTCGAGCCCCATGCCGGAGATCTTCGACGCCGTGCCGGTGAAGTACTCGCTGACGAGCTCGTTCGAGAGGCCCACGGCCTCGAAGCACTGCGCACCAGCGTACGAGGCGACTGCTGAGATGCCCATCTTCGACATGATCTTCAGGACGCCCTTGCCCAGCGCCTTGATGAGGTTCGCGACCGCCTTCTCCTCGGTGACCCCGGTGAGCTTGCCCTGGCGCACCATGTCCTCGCAGGACTCCATGGCGAGGTACGGGTTGACTGCGGACGCGCCGTAGCCGAGCAGCACGGCGACGTGGTGGACCTCACGCACATCGCCCGCCTCGATGACGAGCCCGACACGCATGCGGCGCTCGGTGCGGATCAGGTGGTGGTGCACCGCGCTCGTCATGAGCAGCGATGGGATGGGGGCGTAGTCACGGTTCGAGTCGCGGTCGGAGAGCACGAGGAATCCCGCGCCTGCGTCGATGGCGCGGTCTGCTTCCTCGCACAGCTCCTCGAGCCGCTTGCGCAGTCCCTCGACGCCGTCGTCGACGCGGTAGCAGCCGCGAAGCGTCTCGGCCGCGTCGATGCCTGGGCGCTGCTCGATGTGCTGGATCTTCGCGAGCTGGTCGTTGTCGATGACCGGGAAGTCGAGGACGACCTGGCGAGCGTGCTCTGGGCCCGCGCTCAGGAGGTTCTCCTGGGGGCCGATGCTCGTCGTGAGGCTCGTCACGACCTCCTCGCGGATCGCATCCAGCGGCGGGTTGGTGACCTGCGCGAAGTTCTGCGTGAAGTAGTCGAAGACGAGGCGCGGTCGGTCGGTGAGGATCGCGATGGGCGTGTCAGTGCCCATGGCGCCGATCGGCTCCGCGCCGTTCTTCGCCATAGGGGCGAGCAGGATGCGAAGCTCCTCCTCCGTGTACCCGAACGTGCGCTGGCGGCGCTCGACGGATGCGGGGGTGTGCGTCACGTGCTCGCGCTCGGGCAGCTCCGCGAGGTTGATGCGGCCCTCGTCGAGCCAGTCGCCCCACGGCTGGAGCTCGGCGAGATCGTGCTTGACCTCTTCGTCCTCGATGAGACGGCCGACCTCGGTGTCAACAAGGAGCACCTGGCCGGGACGCAGGCGCCCCTTGCGGATGACGGTGGCTGGGTCGAGGCTGGCGACGCCGACCTCGGAGCCGAGGACGATGAGCCCGTCGGCGGTCTGGACGAAGCGTCCAGGGCGCAGACCGTTGCGGTCGAGGGTCGCGCACACGTAGCGGCCATCGGTGAAGGCCATGGCGGCGGGGCCGTCCCACGGCTCCATGATCAGCGAGTGGTACTCGTAGAAGTCGCGAACTTCGGCGCTCAGGTCCTCTGCGGTCTCCCATGCGGCCGGCACCATCATGTGCACGGCGTGCGACAGCGAGCGGCCGGACAGCGTGAGGAGTTCGAGCACCTCGTCGAAGGACGCGGAGTCGCTCGCGCCCTCGGTCACGATCGGGAAGAGATCGGAGACGTCACCGAGGATCTCGGATCGAAGCTGCGACTGGCGGGCGCGCATCCAGTTGCGGTTGCCGCGCACGGTGTTGATCTCGCCGTTGTGGGCCATCATGCGCATGGGCTGCGCGAGCTGCCACGACGGGAACGTGTTGGTCGAGTAGCGAGAGTGGACGATCGCGAGCTTGGACGCGAAGCGCTCGTCGCCGAGGTCGGGGAAGAACGGCTCCAGCTGGAGCGTCGTCACCATGCCCTTGTAGGTGATCATGCGGCACGAGAGCGACATGAAGTAGACCCCGAGCGAGTGCTCCGCGCGCTTGCGCAGGCGGTAGCACTGACGGTCGAGGGACGCACCCTTGCGCGGGTTGCCCCGGAAGTTCTGGCGCTCGCTGCGCACGTAGAGCTGCTCGATGACCGGCATCGCGGCGCGTGCGAGCTTGCCGAGCTCATCCGGCTGCACGGGGACCTCGCGCCAGCCGATGACCCGGAGGTCCTCTTCTGCCGCGAGCTTGACGATTCCGGCCTTGACGCGCGCCCGCTCGTCAGGGTCGACCGGAAGGTAGGCGTTGCCGACGGCGTAGCGCCCCTCGGCCGGAAGCTCGAACCCGCTCACCGCGCGGAAGAACTCGTCGGGGATCTGGGTCAGGATGCCGGCGCCGTCACCCGTTCCGGCGTCCGAGCCGACCGCGCCGCGGTGCTCCATGTGGCGCAGCGCGTCGAGCGCGTGATCGATGATGTCGTGGCCCGGCGTGCCGCGCAGGGTGGCGACCATCGCGAGCCCGCAAGCATCGCGCTCATTCGCAGGGTCATAGAGACCGGCTGCTTCTGGGTAGCCATTCGTTGGAAAGGCGGCGGAGGTCATAACTCGTCCCCTCGTCGGTGGTGCCATGGGTCGCTTGGCGGACTCGACAGAAGACTGATGTTGACGGAGCCCGTGGGGGCGGGTGCCTACAGGCGTCCGTCGGTCCATTCAGCAGAGTACGACCGCTGTGTTACTTCTGTGTTTCGCGTGCGACTCCAGGCAGCCCAGGAGGGTCGTGCCCGGCGGATCATACCCTCGACGAATCGGAAGCTTCCTTGTGCTCATCAGGTGTTTCTTCACCGTCGGCCGAGTTAGGCTTGACTACGGAAGTTTCCTCGTCGTGAACCTCAGATTGCGCGGAGGTTTCCTCTGCGTCCGCTTCGTCCTCGTCGCCCTCATCCGACTCCTGCTCACCCAGCTCGTCTTCCTCGGCGGCCTTGGCCGCCGCTTCCGACTCCGGGTCGCGCCCGGGCAGATAGACGCTGTCGCTCAGCTGCGAGACCGGGAGGCGTGAGACGAAGACGAACAGCGCGATGCCGACGATGACGAGGCACAGGGCACCGAAGACGTTCGAGCGCATGCCGAGGATGACCTCGGAGTAGTCGACGCGGATCGACTCGATCCAGATGCGACCCGTGCCGTACCAGATGAGGTAGGAGGCGAGCGTCTTGCCGGCGCGCCACCGGAACATGCGCTCGAGGAGTACGATGATCGCGATGCCCGCGAGGTTCCACAGCATCTCGTAGAGGAACGTGGGGTGGAAGAGCGTGCCTTCCGGCAGCCCGACGGGGAACGCCGGGTTGCTCGCCTCGATCTGCAGGCCCCAGGGCAGATCGGTCGGCCACCCGTAGAGCTCATGGTTGAAGTAGTTTCCGAGGCGTCCGACGGCCTGCGCGAGCAGCAGTCCGGGGATGAGCGCGTCGGAGAAGGCGAGCATCCGGATGCCCGTCATGCGGCTCGCGATGAAGATGCCGATCGCGCCGCCGATGAGGGAGCCGATGATGGCGTTGCCGCCCTCCCAGATGAAGAAGATGCGCCAGAAGTTCGCGCCCTCGAAGAAGTAGTCGGCGGGGTGCGTGAACACGTGATAGAGACGCGCGCCGAGCAGGCCGAGCAGGACGGCCCAGATGGCGAAGTCGACCGTGATCCACTTCTCCCCACCACGAGCGGTCAGGCGCCGGTCGGTCCACAGCACCGCGAGCACCATGCCGGCGACGATGAACAGCGCGTAGAGGTGCACCGTCAGGGGGCCGACCTCGAAGCTCGCCCAATCGAGGGGCGGGCTGGGAATTCCGGTCAGGGGCGTCATGCGTGTTCCTTCGAAGTCGTGGCCTCGAGGGCCGTGCCGCGCGCGAGCTGGGCCGCGGTCTCCGCGACCGCCTCGACGCCTCCGGCGGCGAGGGCCTTGACGAGGGCGGAGCCGACGATGGCTCCCTCGGCGTATTCGAGGACTTCGCGCACCTGCTCCGCGCTGGAGATGCCGAGTCCGACGCAGGCCCGAGTGCAGCCGTGCGCGTGCAGTCGATCTGCGAGCGTCCGCGCCGCCTGGTCGACATCAGTGCGGGCGCCGGTGATGCCCATCGTGGAGACCGTGTACACGAAGCCCCTGCTGGAGTCGATGACGAGGTCGAGTCGAGGGTCACTCGAGCTGGGCGCTGCGAGGAAGACCCGGTCGAGGTCGTGGCTCTTGGCCGCCGCGATCCACTCGGCGCCCTCGTCTGGCACGAGGTCCGGGGTGATGAGCCCGTTGCCACCAGCCTCGGCCAGGTCCCGCGCGAACGCGTCGACGCCGTACTGCATGACGAGGTTCCAGTAGCTCATGACGACGATCGGCGCGTCGACCTCGGCGCGGATCCGTCTGATGGCCTCGAACACGTGCTCCGTGCGGAAGCCGCCCTCAAGCGCCTGCACGGCCGCAGCCTGGATGACGGGGCCGTCCATGACCGGGTCGGAGTACGGCATGCCGAGTTCCAGCACGTCCGCCCCGGCCTTCACGACCGCGATGGCCGCCGCGACGGAGGTCTCGAAATCGGGGAACCCGACGGGTAGGTACGCGACGAGCGCGCCCCTGCGGTCCCGGTTCGCGGCGTCGATGACGCTCTCGAGTGCGGAGGGTGCTGAGGTCATTTGCCCTGTCCTTCTGATGCGTCGAGGCCCTCGGTGCGGTCCGGGTCTCCGAGCCCGAAGTACTCGGCGGCCGTCTCCATGTCCTTGTCACCGCGCCCGGAGAGCGAGACCAGGATCGTGGCGTCTGGCCCGAGCTCCTTCCCGAGCTCGAGCGCCCCGGCGAGCGCGTGGCTCGACTCGATCGCCGGGATGATGCCCTCGGTGCGAGCCAGGAGTCGGAACGCGTCCATGGCCGCGGCGTCGGTCACCGGGAGGTAGCGTGCGCGCCCGATGGACGCGAGGTAGGCGTGCTCAGGCCCGACCCCGGGGTAGTCGAGGCCGGCCGAGATCGAATGCGACTCGACCGTCTGCCCGTCCGTGTCCTGCAGCAGCAGCGTGCGCGCGCCGTGGAGCACTCCTGGCCGTCCGCCGCCGATCGTGGCAGCGTGGCGCGGCGTGTCGACGCCATCACCCGCCGCCTCGTAGCCGTACAGGGCGACCTTCTCGTCGTCGAGGAAGGCGCTGAAGATGCCGATGGCGTTCGAACCACCGCCGACACAGGCCACCACCGCATCGGGCAGCGACCCCGTCAGGTCGATGACCTGCTGACGAGCTTCCTCGCCGATCACTGCCTGCAGGTCGCGCACGAGCGCGGGGAACGGATGCGGCCCGGCGGCGGTCCCGAAGAGGTAGTTCGTGGTGTCGACGGACGCCACCCAGTCGCGCATGGCGTCGTTGATCGCATCCTTCAGCGTGGCTGAGCCGGCTTCCACCGCGACCACCTCGGCGCCGAGGAGGCGCATCCGGGCGACGTTGAGGGCCTGACGGGCCGTGTCGACGGCCCCCATGTAGATCGTGCAGTCGAGCCCGAAGAGCGCGGCGGCGGTGGCGGTCGCAACACCGTGCTGGCCGGCACCGGTCTCGGCGATGACCCGTGTCTTCCCGATGCGCTTTGTCAGGAGCGCCTGGCCGAGCACGTTGTTGATCTTGTGCGAGCCCGTGTGATTGAGGTCCTCGCGCTTCAGGATGATGCGCGCTCCGCCGCCGTGCGCCGCGAACCGAGGGGCCTCAGTGATGATCGACGGGCGTCCCGAGTAGTCGCGGTGCAGGCGACCGAGCTCCGCCCAGAACTCGTCGTCCGCCTTCGCCGCCTCCCACGCGGTCGCGAGCTCGTCGAGAGCGGCCATGAGGCTCTCGGGAACGAACCTCCCGCCGAATTCGCCGAAGTAGGGGCCTGAGGCGTCGCGCAACGATGTCGTGCTGGGGGGCTGAATGCTCATGCGAGGTGGAAGGTCTCCAAGGTAGTTTCGGGGTCGCCGCCCGTGACGAGGGCCTCCCCGATGAGTACTGCGTCCGCGCCCGCATCGCGGTAGCGGCGGACGTGGGCTGGCTCGAGGACGGCCGATTCGGCGACCTTCACCACGTCACTCGGGTACAGGGGGGCGAGCTCTCCGAAGAGCTCGGGGTGCAGGTCGAACGTTGCCAGGTTGCGCGCGTTGACGCCGAGGATGCGAGCGCCAGCATCGAGGCCACGCAGCAGCTCGTCCTTCGAGTGCGCCTCGACGAGGGCCGTCATGCCGAGCTGCTCGGTGAACTCCGCGAGTCGCACCAGCGTTGACTGGTCGAGGCCGGCGACGATGAGCAGGGCGAGGTCGGCGCCGCAGGCACGAGCCTCGAGCAGCTGGTACTCCTCGGCGATGAACTCCTTGCGCAGCACCGGAACGGCTACCGTGTCGCGCACGGCTCGGAGGTCGTCGAGCGAGCCGAGGAACTTGCGCTGCTCGGTGAGGACCGAGATCGCGGCTGCTCCCCCACGCTCGTAGGAGGCGGCGAGGACGGCCGGGTCCGGGATGTCAGCGAGACGGCCGCGCGATGGGCTGGCGCGCTTGACCTCGGCGATGATGTTCACGCGCTCCGAGCGCGCGAGCGCCGCATAGGCGTCGAGCGCTGGCGGAACGTCGGCGATTCGTGCCTCGAGCGCACGTGCCGGCGTCCGCTCCCGCCGTTCTGCGGCGTCCTCGAGTGCGCCGTGGTAGAGCGACTCGAGCAAGCTAGTGCGCCTTCGGCCCGAAGCCGAGGCGCGCGAGCACTGGCCAGGCGACGGCACCGACCGCGACGGCGGCGACGCCGACCCAGGTCAGGACGGCCTGATCGAACCAGATCCCGAGGGTGCCGATCGTGAAGCCCGCGAGCATGATGAGCACGCCGGTCCAGGCGGCGACCGAGTGCCCGTGGCTCTCGTGCGGCTCCTGCAGCGGAGCTTCCTGCACCTCCTCGGCTTCGGCGATGTTCGTGGGTTCGTGGGACGTCTTCGCGGACATTTCAGTCATGAGGGTGCTCCTTGTCACGTGCGCTTGGGTAAGTCTAGCTGGATGCTCGTGTGCCACCGGTGTCGGTGGGATCGTCCCCGTGACTGAGCGCATCCCATTGCTCGACCCGCCGGTCGCTGTCGGTCGGTGCGACAGCCGGTGCGGCGGCCGGCTCATCGTCGCCGCCCGCAGTCGCATCCGCGGGCTCGAGCGAGGTGGTCGTGAAACGCCGTCCCCCGGTCGGCCATCTGCGAGCCGTGGTGATGACGGCGAGGCCCGCGAGCACGAGGATCGCTCCGGCGAGAACCGCGAGCCAAGGCCAGAACGTGACTGTCACCGTGCCGGCCGCGACCGCGTCCGCGATCGTCTGCTCCCCCGCGAGGCCGGACGCCGCCGTCACCTCAGGCGCGATCGCCGGAGCCGGGTTCCCAACTGCGATGAACGACTGCAGCACGAGGACGGCGCCGACGAGCGTCAGCAGACCGCCGAGAACGTAACGGAAGATGAGGCCAGCCAGCGCCAGCGCGGCGAGCACGGCAAGCGCGGCGAGTGCGAGCGCCATGACGGCGGGAGCTGCGACGTCTCCGCGGACCTCACCGCTGTAGCCCTCCGGTCCGAGGACGAGGTCGAACGAGAACCACGCCTGCGACCACGCGAGGATCGCCAGCCCGGCGCCGACGACGATCGACATCAGCGCCGTGCGCTTGCCTCGCTTTCCGGCGGCGTCAGGCGCGCTCATGAGCTTCGAAGTCCAGGGCCAGCTGGTCGCCGTCGAAGCACGTCCGCGTGCCGGTGTGGCAGGCAGGGCCGTGCTGGTCGACGCGGATGAGGATCGTGTCGGCATCGCAGTCGAGTGCGAAGCTCACGAGCCGCTGCGTGTTGCCCGAGGTGTCCCCCTTGCGCCACAGCTCAGCACGCGACCGGGACCAGTACACGACCCGGCCCTCCGTGAGCGTCATGCGGAGCGACTCCTCGTTCATGTAGGCGAGCATGAGCACCTCGCAGGTGTCGTGCTGCGTGACGATGACGGGGACGAGCCCGCGGTCGTCGAAGGAGGTCCTGGCCACGATCAGGTCAAGCTGCTCGGACGGCACTGGGAAGCTGGCGGCGTTCATCGGACGCTCCTCCTCACGGTGACCCCGGCCTCGGCCAGGGAGTCCTTGACCTCGCCGATCGTGAACTGCCTGTGGTGGAAGACACTCGCAGCGAGGACCGCGTCAGCGCCCGCCTCCACGGCCGGCGCGAAATGCTCGAGCGCTCCGGCACCGCCTGAGGCGATGACCGGGACAGGGGAGATCTCGCGGACGAGTCTGGTCAGCTCCAGATCGAAACCGGCCTTGGTGCCGTCGGCGTCCATCGAGTTGACGAGGAGCTCCCCCGCGCCGCGTTCGATGGCCTCGCTGGCCCAGGACAGCGCGTCGATGCCCGTGTCAGTGCGGCCTCCATGCGACGTCACGACGAACCCGGACTCGGTCGAGGCGGAGCGCTTGACGTCCAGCGACAGCACGAGCACCTGGTTGCCGAAGGTCGACGAGATCTCGTCGAGGAGCGAGGGGCGGGCGATGGCCGCCGAGTTGACGCCGACCTTGTCCGCGCCGCACGCCAGCAGGACGCGAACATCCTCGACGCTGCGCACGCCACCCCCGACGGTGAGGGGGATGAAGACCTGCTCCGCCGTGCGGGTGACGAGGTCGTAGGTTGTGCCCCGCCCCTCCGTCGAAGCCGTGACGTCGAGGAAAGTGAGCTCATCCGCGCCCTCTTCTGCGTAGCGGGCGGCGAGCTCGACCGGGTCACCGGCGTCCTGGAGGTCGAGGAAGTTCACCCCCTTCACCACGCGCCCCGCTGCGACGTCCAGGCAGGGGATGACACGCGTCGCGAGGCCGGTCGACTTCTGCGTGGAGGATGAGGCGGTCATCGAGATCACATCCGGACGGCTTGCAGGGCCGTCACGATGATGGCCTTCGCGCCGGCGTCCTGGAGCCGGTCCATGACCTGGTTGAGCTCGTTCTGCGGGACCATCGAGCGCACGGCGACCCAGTCGGAGTCGCGCAGGGGCGAGATCGTCGGCGACTGGAAGCCGGGCGTGATGGCGAGGGCCGCGTCGAGCTTCGAGGACTCGATGTCGTAGTCCATGATCGCGTAGCGGCGCGCGACGAGCACCCCGTCCAGGCGACCGAGGAGACGCCTCGCTGCGTGCTCCTTCTCGGGCGTGGAGATGAGCACGGCGGTCGACTCGAGGATCACGGGGCCGAAGACCTCGAGGCCGGCCTTGCGCAGCGTCCCACCGGTTGACACGACGTCGGCGACGGCGTCAGCGACGCCCAGGCGGATGGCCGACTCCACGGCGCCCTCCAGCGGCACGAGCTCGGCTTCGATGCCGGCCCGAGCGAACCAGGACCCCAGGAGACCCGTGTAGCTCGTCGCGACGCGCTTGCCCTGGAGCTGGTTCACGTCCGTGAACTCCCCGGCTGGCCCCGCGAAGCGGAAGGTCGAGTCGCCGAAGTCGAGCGCCCGCACCTCCTTGGCGGCCGACTCGGTGTTCAGGAGGAAGTCGCGGCCGGTGATGCCGGCATCGAGGACACCGGACCCCACGTAGGTCGCGATGTCGCGCGGGCGCAGGTAGAAGAACTCGACGTCGTTGATGGGGTCGATGGCGACGAGCTCTCGGCTGTCACCGCGGCCGCGGTATCCGGCCTCCTGGAGCATTTCGTTGGCCGTCTCGGCGAGCATGCCCTTGTTTGGCACGGCGATGCGAAGCATTGTGGGAACGTCCTTGGTTCTGGAAGTGTGCGTCGGGGGTGGATGCGCGGCGCCGGGTGTGCACCCGGGGCGCCGTCTCAGCGGCGCGCGTGCTGCGCTGGCTCGTGCGCGCTGGTTGGAGCGTTGGCCGGGTCCTGCTGCCTAGAGCTTGCTGTAGACGTCGTCGAGGGTGAGGCCCTTGGCCAGCATGAGGACCTGCAGATGGTAGAGCAGCTGCGAGATCTCCTCGGCTGTCTCCTCGTCGCTCTCGTATTCCGCGGCCATCCAGACCTCGGCGGCCTCCTCCACGATCTTCTTCCCGATCGTATGAACGCCGGCGTCGAACTCTCGGACCGTCCCGGAACCCTCGGGGCGGGAGCTGATTTTCTCGGAGAGTTCTGCGAACAGCGTGTCGAAGGATTTCACAGGCACAGCGTAGTCGCTTGCCGGTCAGTGCGCGTGCCCAGCCGCCGTCGCCGCGGCGCGCAGCGCGGCGATCTGCTCGCCGGGGTCGCCTCGGAAGACCGCGGATCCTGCGACAAACGTGTCAGCCCCGTTCGCCGCCGCGAGCTCGATGGTGTCGAGGGAGATCCCGCCGTCGACCTGCAGCCAGGTCTCCAGGCCGTGTGCGCGCCGCAGCGCGTCGGCCTTGGCGAGCTTCGGCATCATGTCCGCCATGAAGGACTGTCCGCCGAAGCCGGGCTCGACGGTCATGATCAGCAGCTGGTCGAAATGGGGAAGGATCTCCTCGACGGCGCTCAGCGGGGTTGCCGGGTTGACTGCGATTCCGGCTCGCGCGCCTCGCTCCCTGAGCTTTCTCGCAAGCGTCACTGGGCTTGTCGCAGCCTCCGCGTGGAACGTCACCGAGAAGACCCCCATCTCGGCGAACTGCGGTGCCCACTGGTCCGGGTCCTCGATCATGAGGTGCAGGTCAAGCGGGACGGGAGTGATCTCCTGCAGGCGCTCGACCATCGGCTGCCCGAACGTGAGGTTCGGGACGAAGTGGTTGTCCATGACATCGACGTGGGCAGCGTCAGCAGTGGAGATCAGGTTGAGATCGCGCTCGAAGTTCGCGAAGTCGGCGGCCAGGATGCTGGGGTTGATGCGCGCGTTCACGGGCCGATCCTACGGGGTCCGCGTCGTCTGCTCGTCGGGATTCGCGGCAGGCGCACGACGCAGCAGCGCCAGGAACATCGCGTCGGTGCCGTGGCGGTGCGGCCACAGCTGCACGAGCGTGCCGTCGCCGAGAGGGCGGGCTCCGAGATCGAGATCGGGAGCGTGCGATGCGCGCGTCACGATGGCCGCGGCGTCCAGCACCTCCGCGCCCGAGAGCCGAACTGCTCGGCGGACGACGGCCGTCGTCTCTGCCTGGTGCGGCGAACAGGTGACGTAGGCCACGATCCCGCCCGGCCGCACGGCGAGGAGTGCTGCTTGGAGCAGCTCCTCCTGCAGCTGGACGAGCTCGGCGACGTCGCTGCTCTGCTTGCGCCATCGCGCCTCCGGTCGGCGACGTAGCGCGCCGAGGCCCGTGCAGGGTGCGTCGAGCAGCACGCGATCGAACGTGCCCGGGTGCGTGTCTGCGAAGGCGCGGCCGTCCTCGTTCGTGACGGTGACGGGGGCCGCGAGGGGTGCGAGGGCGGCGCGCACGAGCCCAGCGCGCGCCGGCACGAGCTCGTTGGCCGTCAGCTTCGCCTGCAGCTCCGTGGCGCTTGCGGCGAGCAGGGCTGCCTTGCCACCGGGGCCGGCGCACATGTCGAGCCAGCGCTCCCCCGCCCGCACGGGCTCCGCCTCGAGCAGCGCGAGCGTGACGAGCTGCGAGCCCTCGTCCTGCACGCGGGCGCGCCCGGCCTTGACCTGCGGCACCCACGAGGGGTCGCCCGACGCGAGCGTCAGGCCGCGCGGTGAGACGCGACCCGGGACCAGCAGGTCGGGGTTGGACGCGACGAGTTCATCCGGCGTGTCGAATCCTGGCAGCGCCACGATGCTGACCGCAGGCGACTCGTTGTTGGCGGCGAGGCTCGCCGCGAGCTCGTCGCCGCGATGCTCCGCGGTGAGGGCATCGCGGAGCGCGCGCACGATCCAGTCCGGATGCGAGTTTCGGACGGCGAGCGCCCGTTCCTCGGTCAGGCCCTCGGAGACCTGGTCGAGCCAGTCGTCGAGGTCCGTGCGGGAGATCTTGCGCAGGATCGCGTTCACGAAGCCAGAGGCACCGCGGGACGCGATGCGCGCGGCCTGCTCGACGGATTCGTTGACCGCCGCGTGGCTCGGTGTGCGCATGCTGAGCAGCTGGTGCGCTCCCAGGCGCAGCACGTCGAGGAGAGGTGGGTCGATGTCCCGGAGGTCGCGACCGGAGGCCTCCGCGATGATGGCGTCGTAGGTCCCCCTGCGTCGGAGCGTGCCGTAGGTCAGCTCGGTGGCGAGCCCCGCGTCGGACGGCGAGAGCCGCGCCGCCGCGATGCGATGCGGAAGCAGCAGGTTCGCGTAGGCGTCGTCCTCGTCGACGGCCCTCAGCACCTCGAACGCCACCTGGCGTGAGCGAGTCACTCCGCGCCCGGCCGGAGGCTGATCTGGTCGCCGCCGTCCCTGGTAGGGGCTGCCGCCGCGGCCACCAGCTCCTGCGGGGCTCATGCGAGCACCAGCGTCGCTGCGTCGCGGCGGCCGCGGAGCCAGTCTCTGGCAGGCATCGGCTTCTTTCCCGCCGGCTGCACGGAGAGCAGCCGGAGCGGGCCGGTTCCCGTGCCCACGAAGACGTCCTTGCCGACCGCACCGAGCTGGCCGGGGGTGAGCGTGGGCGCGTCCGCCGCCACATCGGGGCGCGCCACGCGCAGGATGCGCAGCGGTTGTCCGTCGACCTGGGCCACCGCTCCTGGCTCTGGAGTGACTCCGCGGATGTGGGCTTCGACGAGGTCGAGGGGAGCCGCCCAGTCGATGATCGAGTCGTGCTTGCCGAGCTTCGGCGCGAAGGTCGCCTCGCCAGTCTGCGGCTCGGCGCTCAGCGTTCCGGAGCAGATGGCGCCGACAGTCCGGGTGAGGAAGGCCGCGCCCTCCCCCGCGAGACGCTCCAGGAGGTCGCCAGCGGTCTCCTCTTCGCCGATCGGGGAGTGCTGCACAGCGAAGATCGGCCCCTCGTCGAGCCCGGCGGTGAGCTGGAAGATGGTCATGCCGGTGGTGGTGTCGCCTCGCATCACGGCGCGCTGGGCCGGGGCGGCGCCGCGGAGGTCGGGGAGGAGGGAGAAGTGCAGGTTGATCCAGCCGAGCGACGGCGCCGTCAGGGTCGCAGCGTCGATGAGGGCGCCGTAGGCCACGATGACCCCGAGCTCGGCCCGGAGCCCCGTGAGCTCTTCCGTCACCTCAGGCGTCATCCGGTTGCTCTTAATGACATGCAGCCCGAGCTCATGGGCGCGGGCAGCCACCGGGGACGGCGTCAGCGCCCTGGACCGACCGACCTTCGCATCGTCGCGCGTCAGCACAGCCACGATCTCGTGGCCGTCGTCGACCAGCGCATCGAGGCTGGGGACGGCGGTGGTGGGTGTGCCGGCGAAGACGAGCCGCATAGCTGGTGCCTCTCGAGGTTGTGTGGAACGTGGAGCTGGGCCGAGGGTCAGAAGATCCCCGGCGGGTCAAATCGTACGCGCAGGGTCGACGCGTGGCCGCCTCCTCTGCCGGCGACCCGCGGGCGCCTGCTGGTGGCCGAACGCACGAGCTCGCTCTTGAGCGCTTTCGCGAGTGGCGTGCCGAGCGCATAGCCGAACGTGATGACGGCCCTGCTCCCGACCTCCTGTGGCGTCGGTCCGAGGACCTGCAGCGCGCCGCCCGGCTGGAGCTCTGGCACCGCCTCGAGGGTAGAGAGGGCCCGACGAACTTCCTCGTCAGTTCCCGTCAGCGCGACGACGCGCACGGCCGGTGGGAAGTGCAGCTCACGTCGTTCGGACAGTTCACGAGTCGCGTACTCGGGCTGCTGCCAGGTGCGGAGGGCGTGCGCGGCCGGTGTCTCGCCGCCGACAATGACCACCTTGGCGTTCGGGTGCGCGAGCGCGGCGGCGTTCGACCACCCGCGCAGCGCGTCGACGCCCGCGTCGAGTCGCTCCTGCGCCAGGGAGCGCTCCGTGTCGAGCAGCACGATGCCGGCGTAGCCGGAAGTCGGCACGGGCTCAGCTCCTCGTGTCGCGACGACGAGGCAGGGGCGGTCGTCGATGGACACCGTCTCTGACGCTCCGTCGGCCACGACCACACGGGTACCGGGGAACGCACGACCGAGCTCCTCGGCGGTCCGCTCGGCTCCGAGCGAGGTGTTGCGAAGGCGCTTGTCTCCGCACTCGGGGCACTGCCACTCGGGGTGGAGGGCGTCGCACACCCGGCACGACGGCGGCGCGGACGGACGCGCGAACTCGAGCGCCCCGCCGCAGACGGTGCAACGAGCTGGCGTGCGGCACCTGGCGCAGCTGAGACTCGGGATGTAGCCGGCCCTGACGACCTGCAGCAGCACGGGCCCGTGCTCGAGTGCACGTCGTGCCTCCTGCCACGCGAGGGCTGGGATGCGAGCGTGCGCGGCTGGCGTCTCCTCGGCGAGCGCCTGGCTTCCCGAGATGACCTTCGGGGCCTCGGGCCGGGCCAGCGGCACGGGCGTGAGCCAGTGCATGCCGACAAGACGCGCGACCTCGAGGCTCGGCGTGTGAGCGGCGAACACGAGCGTGAGCGACTCCCGCTCTGCTCGCAGCAGGGCGACGTCGCGCGTGCTCGCGTAGGGGGCGAGCTGCTCGGTGAAGCTCTCGTCTCCGTCGTCCCACACGAGCACTGCGCCGAGGTGCGAAGCTGGGGCGTAGATGACGCTTCTCGTCCCGACGACGACGCCCGGGGTGTCATCGAGGCAGGCGAGGAAGGCGGCGTACCGCTCGGCGGGCTTGGCCCGCGTGTCGAGGCGGCGGATGCGGGACGTCTCGAGGAATCGTCCGAGGGCCTTCAGCGCGAGCTCGACGTCTCGGTAGTCCGGGACGGCGAGGATGACGGACTCCCCCGCACGAGCCCTCGCCGCGGCCACGGCTGCGAGAGCGAGGAGCGAGCGAGGCACGCCAGCGTCGACGCCGACGGGCGCATCGATCGCGAGCCTCGCTGCCGAACCCCTCGCAAGGAGCGCAGCCGCGTCCGTGCCGTACATGGGCACAAGCACGGCCTCGGTGTCCTCGCGCACGGCGGCGTCTGCGGGGGTGGGCTGCGCTGCGACCGAAGTCGCGGCCTGGTCTTCCGAGGCCTGATCCTCGGTGCTGGCCGGCGCCGTCTGGTCGTCCGTGTCGTCTCGCGCCGCCTGTGCTTCCAGCCACCGCTGCTCGACGCGCACGGACCGGGCCGGGATCGCGAGACGCAGCACATCGGCCGCACATCCCGCCTGCCGGTCCGCAACCGCTCGTGCGAGCCCGGCGATCTCCGGGGTCAGCACGCGAGCGATCGAGACGAGCTCGGTGATCGAGGCGAGCTTCCCCCCGTACTCGGCCGCCTGCTCGAGCGCGACCACGAACCCCTGCAGCTGGCGGTTCGAGGTGCGAAGCGGCACCGCGACGCGCATGCCGACGCCGATCCGCTCGCGCATCTCGACGGGGATCTCGTATTCGAGTTCCCGATCGAGCTGCGGGAGCGGCGAGGCGACGACAACTCGCGCGACCCGCGGAAGCGTGTCGTTCATGGTGAGTCGGCTGATCAGAGGCCTGCCGCTTGGCGGAGCTCCTCAGCCCGGTCGGTGCGCTCCCACGTGAAGTCGGGCAGCTCGCGTCCGAAGTGCCCGTACGCCGAGGTCTGCGCGTAGATGGGGCGGCGGAGATCGAGGTCATCGACAAGCGCACCGGGGCGGAGGTCGAAGGTCTTCAGGATCGCCGCGATGATCTTGTCATCCGCGACGGCGCCGGTGCCGAACGTCTCGACGTACAGTCCCACAGGCTCGGCCTTGCCGATCGCGTAGGCGATCTGGACCTCGAGTCGATCCGCGAGCCCGGCCGCGACGGCATTCTTCGCGACCCACCGCATGGCGTAGGCGGCAGAGCGGTCGACCTTCGACGGGTCCTTGCCGCTGAACGCCCCACCGCCGTGCCTGGCCATGCCGCCGTAGGTGTCGACGATGATCTTGCGCCCCGTGAGACCCGCGTCGGCGCGG
Organism: Pseudoclavibacter sp. JSM 162008; assembly: GCF_041366455.1. Lineage (NCBI taxonomy): Bacteria > Bacillati > Actinomycetota > Actinomycetes > Micrococcales > Microbacteriaceae > Pseudoclavibacter > Pseudoclavibacter sp. JSM 162008. The sequence continues at coordinate 36,142 of NZ_JBEWYX010000009.1, read as the reverse complement.
GGGCCTCCGTCGATGAAGCTGCCAGACGGGTTCACGAGGAAGGTGGGCTCGGCCCCCGCGAAGCCGTTCCGCTCCAGGACGGGCCGCACGACGTGCGCGATGACGTCCTCCCGTATCTGTGCCTGCTCGAGGCCCGGGTCGTGCTGGGTCGAGAGGACCACCGTCTCGATGGAACGCGGCACGCTTCCCTCGTAGCCGACCGTGACCTGGGTCTTGCCGTCGGGCCGCAGGTAGGCGACTTCGCCGGACTTGCGCACCGCGGCGAGCTGCTGGGCGAGCTGATGGGCGAGGTGGATCGGAAGCGGCATGAGCGCGTCCGTCTCTCGGGTCGCGTAGCCGAACATGATGCCCTGGTCGCCGGCGCCCTGCTTGGCGATCTCGTCCTCCGAGCTCTCAGAGCGGTGCTCCAGCGAGGTCGTGACGCCCTCGCCGATCTCCGGCGACTGCTCGCCCACGGAGATCGAGACACCACACGACGAGCCGTCGAAGCCGACATCGCTCGACGTGTAACCGATCTCGCTGATGGTGCGCCTGACGATGCCCGCGATGTCCGAGTAGGCGTTGGTCGTGACCTCCCCGGCGACGTGCACCTGGCCGGTCGTGACGAGTGTCTCTACCGCGACACGTGAAGCCGGGTCCTGGGCGAGGAGGTCGTCGAGGATGCGGTCGGAGATCTGGTCGCAGATCTTGTCGGGGTGACCCTCGGTGACCGACTCCGAGGTGAACAGGCGAAGCGTAGACAAGAAGAACCCCTTGCGGTGAAGTTGCGGCCGGACGGTTTGGACCGGCCGGTACGGCTAGACGTTGACGAGCAGGTCCAGGATGGCATCGGCCACCGACACTTTGTCGCCAGTGTGACGCGAGACAACGTCGCCGGACGCTGAGAGGACGAAGATCGAGTTCTCGTCCGACTGGAACCCGAGGTTCCAGCCGACCCGGTTCACGACGAGGTAGTCGCACCCCTTGCGAGCGATCTTCGCGCGACCGAGCTCGAGCAGTGCCGCGTCGTCCGTCTCTGTCTCCGCGGCGAAGCCGATGATGACCTGCTCGCTGCCGCGGGCGGAGGCGAGATCCTGCAGGATGTCGGGATTGCGAGTGAACGTGAGCGTCAGCTCCTCGCCAGCCTGCTCTTTCTTGATCTTGCCCTCCGCCACGGTGACCGGACGGTAGTCGGCAACTGCGGCGGCCATGATGATGACGTCGTGTCGTGGGGCGATCTCGGCGCAGGCCTGCGCGAGCTGCTGGGCGCTCGAGACCGTGACGAGCTTGACGCCGTCTGGCGGGCGGACCTCGGCGTTGGCCGCCACGAGGGTGACCTCCGCGCCACGGGCGAGTGCCCGCTCGGCGAGCGCGAAGCCCTGCCGTCCGCTCGATCGGTTGCCGATGAACCGGACAGGATCGAGCGGCTCGCGCGTGCCGCCGGCGGTGATGAGGACCCGCCTGCCTCGGAGATCGCTGGCGAGTTCGGCGTCCCTGCGACGGCGTCGCTCGCCGCGGCCGGCGCTCAGGATCGTCGCGACGATCTCACCGGGCTCGGCGAGACGTCCCGGGCCCGAGTCGTTGCCCGTCAGCTGACCCTCGGCAGGCCCGACGAGGACGACGCCGCGTGCATCGAGCCGCGCCGCATTGGCCTGTGTCGCCTGGTTGAGCCACATCTCGGTGTGCATGGCCGGGGCGAGGATGAGCGGAGCCGTCGACGCGAGGATGGTCGTGCCCAGCAGGTCGTCGGAGAGCCCAGCGGCGATCTTCGCCATGGAGTTCGCGGTGGCCGGGACCACTGCGATGACGTCGGCCTGCTGACCCAATGCGACGTGCCGCACCTCGGCCACGTCGTCGAAGACGTCCGTTCGCACGGGGTTGCGTGAGATGGCTTCGAACGTCGGACGGCCCACGAATCGCAGCGCGGACTCCGTGGGGACGACGTCGACGTGGTGACCGAGGAGGACGAGGTCGCGGATGACCTGGACAGCCTTGTAGGCGGCGATGCCGCCGGTCACACCGACGACGACGCGCATCGGCTGGCCGTCGGACGCGTCGGTCCCGTGGTCAGCCGGATGCGCGCCGGCGGTCTCGCTCACGGTCGTGCTATGCCTGGGGGGCGTCGTCTTCGAAGTTGATCTCGTCATCGAACACGATGACGTCGTCCGGGGTCTCGAGCGGGCGAGCCTCGACCATGACGATCTTCTGCTCGTTGATCTCGTGCAGCGCGATCGACAGGGGCTTGTCGTCGATCGAGGAGTCGATCAGCGGGCCGACGTTCTGGTAGATCGCTCCGTCGTGCAGGTCGGAGTAGTAGTCGTTGATCTGACGCGCGCGACGCGATGCGAAGATGACCAGCTGGTACTTGTTGTCGACTCGCTGCAGCAGCTCGTCCATGGGCGGGTCGATGATGCCCTTTGGCTTCTCAATCATGCGTGCTCCTTGTTCAGTCCCAGATGTTCGACTACGCGTGCCGCAGCCTCAGGCACGGAGTCGTTGACGACCAGTGCATCGAACTCGTCCTGGGCGGCGAGTTCGACCTTCGCGGTTTCGAGGCGCCGAGCCTGTTCTTCGGCCGATTCCGTGCCGCGCCCGACGAGGCGCCGCACGAGCTCGTCCCAGCTCGGAGGCAACAAAAATACCAGTCTAGCCTCTGGCATGCGCGATCGGACCTGTCTTGCGCCCTGAATGTCGATTTCGAGGAGGACCGAGCATCCCGAGGAGATGGCGTCGTCGATGGGTCCGCGCGGGGTTCCGTACCTGAAGGCGTTGTGCACGGTGGCGTACTCGAGGAGCTGCTCGTCGGCGACGAGCCGGTCGAAGCCCTCGTCGTCGGTGAAGTGGTAGTTCACGCCGTCGACTTCACCGGGACGCGGGGCACGCGTCGTGGCGGACACCGAGAGCTCGACTTCCGGGTAGTGCTCTCGGATGTAGTTTGCGACGGTGCCCTTGCCGACCGCCGTGGGGCCGGCCAGCACGACGAGACGACTGTTGCCGGTCTGCGCGCCCAGCCGCTCCTCCAGGAACGAGCGGAGACGGATGCGCTGGTTGCGGCCGAGACCGCCGAGGCGCTTGGACGGCGAGATCGCGAGCTCTTCGAGGATGCGCGCCTGCTTCGTGGCTCCGATGTGCGGGATGCTGAGCAGGAACTGCGTCACGCGTAGGGAGTGCTCGGCGGCGTGCTCGGCGGACTGGCTCGCGTCGAGCACGGAGATCGGCGAGCGGGTTCCGTTCGCAAGGGCGCGTTTGACCTCAGCGCGAGCCTGGCGTGCGAGGACCGCCGCGCGCGACGCGGCGACGCGATCGACCGGAGGTGGGACCTGGGTCATGAGAGGGCGTCCTCCAGCTCAGCGGCTTGCTGGTCGATGGCGTCGGCGATGCCATTTGGCCCTGCGGCCAGGACACTGCGTGAGACGTTGACGATGACGGACTCAGCTGCTGCGCCGAACGTCTCCTTGATGCGCGCGAACTCGGCACCCTGGTGGCCGAAGCCTGGGGCGAGGATCGGGGTCCGGGGTAAGGCGCCGAGCATCGCGAGGTCGACGCCGAGGAGGTCGAAGTCGACCGTGCCGCCGAGGACGACGCCGACTGAGCCGAGCGCGCCGGTCGTGTGCTCGGCATTCCAGGCGGCCGCGCGCTTCGCGACTCCCCCGGCGACGGTCTCTCCGAGCTGGGACCCGCGGTCCCGGCGGGCCGTCTGGATCGAGGTCGACTCCGGGTTCGAGGTGGCGGCGAGCACGAAGAGTCCCTTGCCGAGACGGTCGGCGAGCTCCAGCGCCGAGGCGAGCGAGTCGAAGCCCTGGTAAGGGTTCACCGTCATGGCGTCCGCTTCGAGCGGCGAGCCCTCGTCGAGCCACGCCTTGGCGTAGGCCTCGAGGGTCGTGCCGACGTCCCCGCGCTTGACGTCGGCGATGACGAGCAGGCCCGCCTCCCGCGCGGCGCCGAGCACCGACTCGAGCGCCGCGAATCCGCTGGAGCCGAATCGCTCGTAGAACGCGATCTGCGGCTTGATCACGCCGACGCGCTCCGCCGATGCCTCGACGACTCGGAGTCCGAACTCCCTGGCACCCGCCGCGGTGTTCGGCAGCCCCCACGCGTCGAGCAGGAACTCATGCGGATCGATGCCGATGCACAGCCTGCCCCGGTTCTCCACGGCGTGCTGGAGTCGGGCTCCGAACCCGCTCCCTCCAGCACGCGCCGCGAACGCCTCAGTCAACTAGCTGTCCCCCCTCTGGGTGTTGTACTCCTGCAGGCTCGTCACCGTGAAGCCGCTTCGCAGCGCGGAGAGCGAACCGACAGCGGCGGACAGCTCCGAGATCGTGGTGAAGATGGGCAGGTCGGCGGAGACTGCCGCCGTGCGGATCTCGTAGCCGTCGGCCCGTGACGCGCGGCCGGATGGGGTGTTGATGACCATGTCGACCTCTCCCCCGTGGATCATGTCCACGATATTGCGGTCCTGGCCGGGTGTGGTGCCGTCGGGCGAATCCGGCGTGAACTTCCCGACGACCTTGGCGGTGATGCCGTGGCGCGCGAGGACGGCTGCTGTGCCCTCGGTGGCCGCGATCGAGAACCCGAGCTCGACGAACTTGGCGACGGGAAGGACGATCGCGCGCTTGTCGCGGTCGGAGACCGAGACGAACACGGTGCCCGACTTCGGCAGGCCGCCGTAGGCCGCGAGCTGGCTCTTGGCGAATGCGGTCGGGAAGTCGGTGTCGATGCCCATGACCTCGCCGGTGGAGCGCATCTCCGGCGAGAGCAGCGAGTCGACGATGCGTCCGTCCTTCGTGCGGAAGCGCTTGAAGGGAAGCACTGCCTCCTTCACGGCGACGGGGCTCGAGGCCGACTGGTGCGTGCCGTCCTGGTCGCGGAGGAGTCCCTCGGCCTTCAGTTCGGCGATGGAGACCCCCGTCATGACACGGGCGGCGGCCTTCGCGAGCTGCGTACCGAGGGCCTTCGAGACGAAGGGCACGGTGCGGGAGGCGCGCGGGTTGGCTTCGAGCACGTACAGCTTGCCGCCCGACAGCGCGAACTGCACGTTGAGCAGGCCACGGACGCCGACGCCCTGGGCGATGGCGAGGGTCGCGTCGCGCACGTTGTCCAGGACAGCGCTCGAGAGGGTGACGGGAGGCAGGGTGCACGCCGAGTCGCCGGAGTGGATGCCGGCCTCCTCGATGTGCTCCATGATGCCGCCGATGTAGAGCTCGTCGCCGTCGAACAGGGCGTCGACGTCGATCTCCGTGGCCTCGTCGAGGAACCGATCGACCAGCAGCGGATGAGCGGGTCCGACGATCGCCTGACCCTCGATGCGCGAGAAGTAGTCCTGCATCTGCTCTGCGTCGTACACGATCTCCATCCCGCGTCCGCCGAGCACGAAGCTGGGGCGCACGAGCACCGGGTAGCCGATGCCCGTGGCGACATCGAGGGCGCCGTCGAGGTCGGTCGCGGTGCCGTTCTCCGGCGAGATCAGGCCGGCGCGGTCGAGGACGCCGGAGAAGAGTCCGCGCTCCTCGGCGAGGTCGATCGCTGCCGGGCTCGTGCCGAGGATCGGGACGCCAGCCGCCTCGAGCCCCTTCGCGAGTCCCAGCGCAGTCTGGCCGCCGAGCTGAACGACGACGCCGAGCAGCTCGCCTGCACCGCGCTCGACCTCGACGATCTCGAGGACGTCCTCGAGCGTGAGCGGCTCGAAGTAGAGGCGGTCGCTCGTGTCGTAGTCCGTGGAGACCGTCTCCGGGTTGCAGTTGATCATGATGGTCTCGAAGCCAGCGTCCGAGAGCGCGAACGACGCGTGCACGCACGAGTAGTCGAACTCGATGCCCTGGCCGATGCGGTTCGGGCCCGAGCCGAGGATGATCACCTTGCGGCGGTCGCTCGGCGTGACCTCGGACTCCTGGTCGTAGCTCGAGTAGTGGTACGGCGTGAAGGCGGGGAACTCGCCGGCGCACGTGTCGACGGTCTTGAAGACAGGACGGACCCCGAAGTTGTGGCGGATCGCGCGGACCTCGTCCTCGCGGCTCCCGCGAAGCTCGGCGATCTGGGCATCGGAGAAGCCGTGGCGCTTCGCGTGCCGGAGCAGGCGGGCGTCGACGACGTCTGCGGAGCTGATCTCGGCCGCGACCTCGTTGATGAGCACGATCTGGTCGATGAACCAGGGGTCGATGGCCGTGGATTCGAAGATCTGCTCCGGCGTCGCACCCTTCCAGAGCGCGCGCTGCACGTTGACGATGCGGCCGTCGGTCGGGATCTTGATCGTCTCGAGGAGCTCCTCGACGGAGACCTCGTCTGCAGCCCACGTGAACGACGATCCCCGCTTCTCGAGCGAGCGCAGCGCCTTCTGCAGCGCGGTCGAGAAGTTCCGGCCGATGGCCATGGCCTCGCCGACCGACTTCATGGTGGTCGTCAGCGTCGTGTCGGCGGCCGGGAACTTCTCGAAGTTGAAGCGGGGCACCTTGACGACGACGTAGTCGAGCGTCGGCTCGAAGCTCGCGGGCGTCACCTTCGTGATGTCGTTGGGGATCTCGTCGAGGCGGTAGCCGATGGCGAGCTTCGCCGCGATCTTCGCGATCGGGAAGCCTGTCGCCTTGGACGCCAGCGCCGACGAGCGGGACACGCGAGGGTTCATCTCGATGACGATGATGCGACCGTTCGATGGGTCGATGGCGAACTGGATGTTGCATCCACCGGTGTCGACGCCCACGAGGCGGATGATCGCGATGCCGATGTCGCGGAGGCGCTGGTACTCGCGGTCGGTCAGCGTGAGCGCGGGGGCGACCGTGATGGAGTCGCCGGTGTGGACGCCGACGGGGTCGACGTTCTCGATCGAGCAGACCACGACCGTGTTGTCGGCGGTGTCGCGCATGAGCTCGAGCTCGTACTCCTTCCAGCCGAGGATCGACTCCTCGAGGAGCACCTCTCCGGTGGGGCTCGACTGCACGCCGTCGGCGACGAAGCGGATCAGGTCCTCTTCGTTGTAGGCGAAGCCGGAGCCGAGGCCGCCCATCGTGAACGAGGGGCGGACGACGAGTGGGTAGCCGAGGTCCTCGGCGAAGCCGATCGCCTGCTCGACACTCGTCGCGATGTGGGAGCGGGCGACTTCGGCGCCGGCCTCGATCACGAGGTCCTTGAAGATCTGGCGGTCCTCGCCGCGGCGGATCGCGTCGACCTTCGCGCCGATGAGCTCGACGCCGTGACGCTCGAGGATGCCCTCCTCATGGAGCGCGATGGCCGCGTTGAGCGCCGTCTGCCCGCCGAGGGTGGGGAGGATCGCGTCAGGGCGCTCCTTGATGATGATCGACTCGATGATGTCCGGGGTGATCGGCTCGACGTACGTGGCGTCGGCGAAGTCCGGGTCGGTCATGATCGTCGCGGGGTTCGAGTTCACGAGGATGACGCGGACGCCCTCCTCGCGGAGCACGCGGCAGGCCTGCGTGCCCGAGTAGTCGAACTCGGCCGCCTGGCCGATGACGATGGGGCCCGAGCCGATGACGAGGACGCTCGAGATGTCTGTGCGCTTTGGCATGCTTACGCGTTCTCCTGGCCGTTGGTGGGGGTGGGTGAGGAGGCGAGGTGCTCGCGCACCATCTCCCTGAACTGGTCGAAGAGCGGAGCGGAGTCGTGGGGGCCCGCCGCCGCCTCTGGGTGGAACTGCACGCTGAACGCAGGGATGTCGAGGCAGCGGAGGCCTTCGACGACCTGGTCGTTGAGGCCGATGTGACTGACCTGCGCGCGGCCGAAGCCGGCTGGCGTCTCGACGGGGCCGTCGAGCGGCGCCTGGACGGCGAAGCCGTGGTTCTGGGCGGTGATCTCGATGCGGCCGGAGAACGTGTCGACGACGGGCTGGTTGATGCCGCGGTGGCCGAAGGGCAGCTTGTACGTGTCGAAGCCGAGGGCACGGCCGAGCAGCTGGTTGCCGAAGCAGATGCCGAAGAACGGTGTGCCGTCGCGGAGGACGTCCTGCAGCAGCTCCACGTGCGCGTCGCTGGATGCAGGGTCGCCCGGCCCGTTGGAGTAGAAGACGGCGGTGGGGGCGAGCTCGCGGAGCTGGTCGATGGTCGTGGCGTGCGGCAGCACGTGCACGTCGAAGCCGCGCTCGGCCAGCGCCTTGATCGTGGCCGTCTTGATGCCCAGGTCGATGATGGCGACGGAGCCGATCCGCTCGTCGGCCGTCGACGGGTGCACGATGGGCTCCGGCGTCGAGACGCGGTCGCTGAGGTTGCGGCCCGCCATGCTCGGCTGCGAACGCACCCTCTCGAGCAGCGTGGTCTCGTCGGCCGAGGCCGCCTCGCCGGAGAAGATCCCGCCGCGCATCGAGCCCTCGCTGCGGATGCGTCGAGTGAGCGCACGGGTGTCGACGCCGGCGATGCCGACGATGCTGGTCTCGGTCAGGGCGTTTTCGAGCGTGTCCTCGGAGCGCCAGTTCGAGACGACGCGGGAGGGGTCGCGGACGACGTAGCCGTCGACCCAGATCTGGCGCGACTCCATGTCCTCCGCGTTGACCCCGGTGTTGCCGATGTGCGGGGCGGTCTGGACGACGATCTGGCCTGCGTAGCTCGGGTCCGTCAGGGTCTCCTGGTAGCCGGTCATGCCGGTCGAGAACACGACTTCGCCGAGCGTCTCGCCGACGGCGCCGTACGCGTCGCCCTCGTATCGCGTCCCGTCCTCCAGGACGAGCACGGCGGGAATTGGTGGCGTCATGAGGACTCCTCGGTCGTGGGGGCTGGTGTTCGCTGCAGCGAGTGCAGCGCGGTCTTGAGCTGTTCTCGCGCGGTGGCGTCGACAACTCGGAGGGAGGTCTCGACGCTCACGCGGTCGTTCGCCGCGTCATCCGCGGGCAGGAGCCACCGGATGATCGTCAGCCCGCCGTTCTCGACGACTCGGTCGATCGTGACGGTGCCGTCGAGGGTGGCCTCGATGTCGGCCGCGGGGATGAAGAAGGCTCGTTCGCCTGCGATGCGCACGACGGGTCCTTCCCGGAGCACGGTCACCTCAGCCCGCCCCCGGAATCCGAGCGGCGGGACGACGATGCGGTCGAGGGTGTCACCCGTGCGGCTCGTCGACACGTAGTGCACGTCGTGCCAGTGCCCGAGCGGCTGCTCCGTCGACTGCGGGGGGCTCAGGGGCGTGGCGATGCCGGCCTGCGCCCGTGTCCGGCGTCGCCAGCCGAGCCACATGAGCGCGACGATGACGAGGAACGCGACGATTGTGAGGGCGGCGGGGAGTACGCGGTCGTCCATCAGGCGAGTTCCTGCTCGCGCGCTCGGGCGGCGGCGGCCGCACCTTCGGCCGAGAGGAGAACGCCGTCGTCGAGCGTGCGGGTTCCGCGGTAGACGGTGTGCACGACCCTGCCGGGCAGCGGCATGCCGAGGAATGGCGAGTTGATGCTCTTGCCTCCGAGTGCGGCCGTCGTGAAGTCGGCCGTCGGGGCTGGGTCGTAGAAGACGAGGTTGGCGAGCTCACCGGCCGCGACGGGGCGCCCAGATGCGGAGTCGCCCCCGATGCGAGCGGGAGTCTCGGACATGATCCGCGCCACGTCCTCCCAGCCGAGCGTGCCCGTGTCGACCATGGTGTGCTGCACGACGCGCAGGGCGGACTCGAGCCCGACCATGCCCATCGCGGCCTGGTCCCACTCGGTCTCCTTGGCATCGACGGGATGCGGCGCGTGGTCGGTGGCGACGATGTCGATCGTGCCGTCGGCCAGCGCTTCTCGCACCGCGAGCACGTCATCCTGCGTCCGAAGCGGCGGGTTGACCTTGAACCGGGCGTCGTAGCCGCGCACGAGCTCCTCGGTGAGGAGGAGGTGGTGGGGCGTGACCTCAGCGGTCACGTCGATGCCGCGTGTCTTCGCCCAGCGCACGACATCCACACCTTCGCGGGTGGAGACGTGGCAGACGTGCAGGCGTGAGGAGACGTGATCGGCGAGCAGTGCGTCGCGCGCGATGATCGAGGATTCGGCCACCGCCGGCCACCCGCCGAGGCCGAGCTCGGCCGAGAGCGCCCCTTCGTTCATCTGGGCCCCTGCCGTGAGGCGAGGGTCCTGGGCGTGCTGGGCGACGACTCCGCCGAACGCCTTCACGTACTCGAGGGCGCGACGCATGATGAGCGGATCGAAGACGCACTTGCCGTCGTCGGAGAACACGCGGACGCCGGCGTTCGACTGCGCCATCGCACCGATCTCGGAGAGCTGCTCGCCTTCGAGCCCGACCGTCACGGCCCCGATGGGCCGGACATCGGCGTATCCGGCGGCGCGACCGAGCGCGGCGACCGCCTCGACGACACCCGCCGTGTCCTGGACCGGAGAGGTGTTCGCCATGGCGAACACCGTCGTGTACCCGCCGAACGCCGCAGCGCGGGTGCCGGTGAGCACCGTCTCGCTCGACTCGAAGCCAGGTTCGCGCAGGTGCGTGTGGAGGTCGACGAGGCCGGGCAGGAGCACGAGGCCCTTGACGTCGATGACGCGTTCCACGCCGTCCACGGAGACGGATCCGACCGGGGCGACTTCGGCGATCGTGGTTCCGGCGACGAGCACGTCGACGGGGTCGGCGCCGAGCAGCTTGGCGCCTCGATACAGCGTGGTCATGGTGCCTTTCTCGTTTCCTGGGCCCTGGTTCACGAGCCGCTCCCCTCGCGCTCGCCGGAGCAGAGCACGTAGAGCGCGGCCATGCGGACGGCGACGCCGTTCGCGACCTGCTCGAGGACGGTCGACTGCGGTGAGTCGGCGGCGATCGAGGAGATCTCCAGACCGCGGTTCATGGGGCCGGGATGCATGACCATCGTAGCCTCGGGCAGGCTCCGGAACCGGGTCTCGCCGAGCCCCCAGTTCTTGGCGTACTCGCGCGTGTTCGGAAAGAAGGCGTCGTGCATCCGCTCCGCCTGGATGCGGAGCAGCATGACCGCGGTCGGGTGCGTGGCGAGCGCCGCGTCGAGGTCGCTCGTGATCGTCGCCGGCCAGGACTCCGTGCGCACGGGGACGAGGGTCGGCGGGCCGACGAGCGTGACCTCGGCCCCGAGCGTCGTGAGGAGCCACACGTTCGATCTGGCCACTCGCGAGTGCAGGATGTCACCGACGATGACGATGTGGCAGCCGTCGAGTCCCTTTCCCCGGGCCGCGGCGCGTCCGTGGACGCGACGTCGCAGCGTGAACGCGTCGAGGAGCGCCTGCGTGGGGTGCTCGTGCATGCCGTCGCCGGCGTTCAGGATGGGGGCGTCGATCCAGTCACGCTCGGCGAGGAGCTGCGGCGCGCCGCTCGAGGGGTGCCTGATGACGACGGCATCGGCGCCGATGGCCTTGAGCGTCTGCGCCGTGTCCTTGAGCGACTCTCCCTTGGAGACGCTCGATCCCTTGGCGCCGAAGTTGATGACGTCAGCGGAGAGTCGCTTCTCCGCGGCTTCGAACGAGATGCGGGTGCGCGTCGAGTCCTCATAGAACAGGTTCACGACGGTGATGCCTCGAAGAGCTGGCAGCTTCTTGACCTCGCGGTCGCCGACATCCGACATGTCCTCGGCGACGTCGAGCAGCATGATCGCGTCCTCGCGACTCATGCCCTTCGTGGAGAGCAGGTGCTTCATGCGCGTCCCCCGTCGGTGATGACGACGCGGTCGCCGCCGTCGAGCTCCGTGAGCTCGACGCCGATGCGCTCGCTCCGGGCGGAGGGCAGGTTCTTCCCGACGTAGTCCGCGCGGATCGGGAGCTCGCGGTGCCCGCGGTCGACCAGGACGGCGAGCTGCACGGCACGAGGCCGGCCGGTATCGCTGAGCGCGTCGAGGGCGGCTCGCACCGTGCGGCCGGAGAAGAGCACGTCATCGACGAGCACCACGGTCTTGCCGTCGATGCCGCCCACGGGGATGTGCGTGGGCTGCGAGACGCGTGCCGGTCCGCGCCGCAGATCGTCACGGTACATCGTCACGTCGAGTGCGCCAGCGATCTCCGCGGCGTCGACGTGCGTCCCGTTCGAGGCCTCGAAGCCGGCGATGAGGCTGGCGAGGCGCTTCGCGAGGGGAACTCCTCGGCTCGGGATGCCGAGCAGGAGCAGGTCCTTCGACCCACGGTTCTGCTCGAGGATCTGGTGCGCGATTCGCACGAGGGCTCGTTGAACGTCGTCGTGATTCAGCACGGTTCGCTGGGGCACGTCGACCTCCTTCCCCGCCTCACTGGACGGTGTTAAAGGATGTCTGGAACTGGGGGCCGGGCCGTCTCGCCTGTGGCGGTCTCGGCTCGAGCCCCCAGCCTAGCATCGGCTACTGCTCGCTGATGCGGCCGAGCACGCCGTGGATGAACTTGCCCGACGCGTCCGTCGAGTACTCACCGGCGGCGCTGACGGCCTCGGTGATGGCCACGGCGGCGGGGATCTCGTCGTTGTACTTGAGCTCCCAGATCGCGACGCGGAGGATCGAGCGGTCGAGCGCGGGCATGCGCTCCAGCGTCCAGTCGCGCGCGGTCTCCACGATGTAGCCGTCGATCTCATCTGCGTGCTCGATGACGCCGAGCACGATCTCCCTGGCGTAGCGCCAGCTCGCCGCGCGGTCGGGCTCATCGGCGGCCCGCTCCGCCTCCTGGCCGAGGAGCTCGGGGATCGGGGTCCCGCGAACGTCGGAGGCGAACAGGATGTCCATGGCGCGCTTGCGCGCCTTCGTGCGCGCGCTCACTAGTCGTTGACGCGGCCCAGGTAGTCGCCCGTGCGGGTGTCGATCTTGACCTTCGTGCCGGCGTCGACGAACAGCGGCACCTGGATCTCCGCGCCGGTCTCGACGGTCGCGGGCTTGGTGCCCGCGTTGGAGCGGTCGCCCTGCAGGCCCGGCTCGGTGTACGTGATCTCGAGCACCACCGACGGCGGGAGCTCGATGTAGAGCGGCTCGCCCTCGTTCAGCGCGATCTGCACGCTCTGCTGCTCGAGCATGTACTTGGCCGCGTCACCCACGATCCGCTCGTCGAGCGTGATCTGGTCGTAGTCGGTCTGGTCCATGAAGACGTAGCCGTCGCCGTCGCGGTAGAGGTACTGGAAGTCGCGGCGGTCGACCGTGGCGGTCTCGATCTTGGCGCCGGCGTTGAACGTGCGGTCGACGGTCTTGCCGCTGACGACCTGCTTGAGCTTGGTGCGCACGAAGGCACCGCCCTTGCCGGGCTTGACGTGCTGGAAGTCGATGACCTGCCAGAGTTGCTTCTCGATGAGAAGCACAACGCCGTTCTTGATGTCTGCCGTAGTTGCCATGGAAGTTTCTCCGTGTCCATCCCGCGCAAGAGCGGGATTCTTCAGTTATCGCCACCTGGTTGAGGTACGCGCGAGCTGTTCGGCGCGAGGCGTTTGCCCCAGCGGCCCCGGAGAAGTCTAGTGCAGGGTCTCCGAAGAGGCCTGCTTCGCCTCGCTCATGGCGCGGATGCCTTCGAGTGCCGCCAGGTACGAGCCTGCGCCGAGACCGGCGACGAGGCCCGTCGCGACCGCCGAGATGACGCTCGTGTGCCGGAACGCCTCGCGTGCGTGCGGGTTCGACAGGTGCACCTCGATGACCGGGGTCCCCGTCTCCGTGACGATCGAGACCGCGTCGCGGAGCGCGATGGAGTAATGGGTGAGCGCGGCGGGATTCAGGATGACCGGGGTGCGCGCATCCGCCGCTTCATGCAGCCACTCGACCAGCTGGCCCTCGAAGTTGGACTGCCGTGCGTCGATCTCGACGCCGCCGCCAGCGGCAGCGCGGAGGAGCTCGACGATGTCGGCGAGCGTCTGCGTGCCGTACGTCTCCGGCTCGCGGGTGCCGAGTCGATCGAGGTTGGGGCCGCCGAGAACGAGGATGCGCATGCGGGTCAGTCTATCGACGGGGTCAGGCGAAGGCCGCGGTCGGGACGACCGAATCGTCCGCCGAGATGAGCTCGTTGCGCACGAACGCGTTCCAGACCCCGTTGTCGTCGACGCCGGTCGTCACCTGGTCGGCGTAGGCCTTGATGGCATCGGGTGCGTTGCCCATCGCGACGCCGACTCCCGTGAGCTGGAGCATCTCGACGTCGTTGATGCTGTCGCCGATCCCGATCGTGTCCGCCCGCTCGAGCCCCTTCAGGCGGCACACCTCGAGGATGGCGCTCCCCTTGTTCACGCCGAGTTGCAGGAGCTCGCCGCTGTGGGGGCCGAGAACAGGGACCGTGGCGTTGATGACGTCGAAGCGTCCGGCGAAGGCCTCGCGGATCGCGTCGATGGGGGTTTCGGCGCTCAGGAAGCACATTTTGCCGATGTCGTCTCGCAGCACCTCGCCACCCTCCTCGAAGAACGTCTCGAACTGCAGCGCTCCGTCGGCCTCGACACGGTCGGAGTCGGCGAGCTCGACGGCGAGCAGCGTCCGGAGGTGTGCGCGGAAGCCGGGACTTGCGACGACTGCCGAGTCGCTCTGCACGTAGAAGTCGATCCCAGACCGGGTGAACACGTCGATGGCGAAGGTGACGTCGTCGAGCGACATCGTGCGTGAGACGCGTGTCTCCCCGTCGAACCACACGAAGCTGCCGCCGGCGCTCACGATTCCGTCGAAGCCGATGTCGAGGATCTGGGGGTAGATTTCCGCGCGCGACCGGCCGGTGCAGATGAAGACCAGGTGGCCGGCGGCCCTCGCGCGGCTGACGGCCTCGACCGTCGACGGCTGGATGCGCTCCTGATCGTCGATGAGAGTGCCGTCGATGTCGAGGAAGACGATGCGCCTGGTCAACTGTGTCCTTCTGCTCATGAGTGCGGCCGATAGCTCCGGCGCCTCGTCGAACGAGGATGACGCTGCAGCTGGGCCGTCCACCAGGCTAGACGATGCCAGCACGCGGACGGCACCTGAGGGCTGGCGGCGCTGTCCCTGACAACCTAGCCTCGGACCATGTCCGCCGAGTTCGAGACCCTGGCGACCACGGGGTCGTCCACGCCGTCCGTCGAGGACGCGAGCAGAGCCCTGCGCGCCAGCTGGCCCGCGCTGGACGAACAGCGTCTCGGCGGCTGGGCCCTCGGGTTCTCCGAGGGGTTCACGCGGCGTGCGAACAGCGTGTGGATGCTCGGCGAGGTGGGGGACGTGGAGACGGCCATCGGCACGGTCGAGGAGGCGTACCGTGTGCGTGGCCTCCCCAGCCGCTTCCTCACGACCGACTCCAGTGACTCGGACGAAGTGGTGGCGCTGCGGGCGTTCGGCTACGTGACGTCACTCTCCGGCGGAGTCCTCGCGCGTGCGCTCGGCCCAGCAGACGGCCCTCACCAGTCGCTCGCTGGCTCACATCCATCCGCGGTCCTCTCGGCATCCACCCCGCAGCTCCCACCCGACTGGCTCGACGCCTGGCTGACCTGGAGCGGCCGACGCCTGCCGAGCGACCGCCGCCTCGCCCCGCGCATCCTGCGCCAGGGCACGCCGAGCTTCCTCAGCGTGAGCGTCGACGGTTCCAACGTGGCGACCGCGCGGCTCTCGGTGCTCGACGGCATCGGGGTCGTCGACTGCCTGGTCACGGCTCGCGCGAGCCGGGGCCGTGGGTACGCCCGTCTGCTGCTCGAGCGCGCGCAGCACGACGCCTTCGCGCTCGGCGCTTCGTCGTGCCTCGCCATGGTGGTCGACGGCAACGACGCCTCGCTCCGGCTCTTCGACCGGCTGGGCTACCACCGGCTCGGGGCGTTCCGATACCTGGAGGGTCCAGAGCGGACCGGCTGCTGCTGAACGCCGCCCTGGCAACGGTGCCCAGGGGTGCGTCGTAGGGTCCTCGCACCAGTGAGACAGAGGAGCAGCCCATGCGAGAGCTCGTGTACTACGTCGCGACGAGCATCGACGGTTTCATCGCCGACCCGAGCGGAGGCTTCGACGCCTTCCCGATGGAGGGCGACCACATGGCCACCCTGCTCGCGGACTACCCCGACGCGTTCCCTGCGCATGTCCTTGAAGCGCTCGGAATGCGGGCCCCCGGCACGAGGTTCGACACCGTCATCATGGGCTGGAACACCCTCCGCCCAGCTCTCGATGTCGGCATCGAGAGCCCGTACCCGCATCTGCGTCAGGTCGTCGCGAGCCGCGGCGACCGGCGCGTCGCTGATGACATGACGCTCACGAGCGACCCCGTCGACACCGTCCGGCGGCTGAAGGACGAGGACGGGCTGCCGATCTGGCTCTGCGGCGGAGGGGAGCTCGCCGGCTCACTGCGCGGTGAGATCGACCGCCTCGTGCTGAAGCGGAACCCGGTCGTCTTCGGTGCCGGCGTTCCGCTCTTCGGCCACGCTGGATACTCACCGCAGGCATTCACCCTGAGCGCGACGCGGCGCTTCGAATCGGGCGTGACGATTGATGAGTATGTTCGGTGCGACGAACGCCGGGGCGCCTAGCTGGCGATCTCCTGGTACGCGGCGAAGAGCAGGCTCTCGTCCGGCGCGCGCATGATCGTCGGACGCCCGAGGCCATCGAGGACGACGAACCGGAGCATGGCGCCCCGCGCCTTCTTGTCGCGGCGCATCGTGGCGAGCAACGTCTTCCAGCGGCCGGCTGGATAGCTCGTGGGGAGACCGAGGAGCTCGAGGATCGCCGTGTGGCGGTCCGCGGTCGCGTCGTCCAGGCGCCCGGAGAGCCTCGCCAGCTCGGCGACGAACACCATGCCGATGGAGATGGCGGCACCGTGGCGCCACTGGTAGCGCTCCGCGTTCTCGATGGCGTGCCCGAGCGTATGGCCGTAGTTGAGGATCTCCCGCAGCCCCTGCTCGGTGAAGTCCTCGCCGACGACCCTCGCCTTGACGCGGATCGCGAGCTCGAGCACCCGGAGGAACTCGGGGGTCGTGGGGTCGGTAGCCCGCTCCGGGTCACGCTCGATGATGTCGAGGATCTCCGGCTCCGCGATGAAGCCGGCCTTCACGACCTCGGCGAAGCCGGCCAGGAGCTCGTTTCGCGGCAGGCTGTCGAGGATCTCCGGATCGATGACGACGCCAGCAGGAGGGTGGAAGGACCCGACGAGGTTCTTGCCCTCGTTCGTGTTCAGCCCTGTCTTGCCGCCGATCGCTGCGTCGACCATCGCGAGCACCGTCGTGGGCATGTGCACGACCTTGACGCCACGCAGCCACGTCGCGGCGATGAAGCCGCCGATATCGCTCGTCGCGCCTCCGCCGATCGTGATGACGGCGTCCGACCTCGTGAAGTCCGCCTGGCCGAGGATCTGCCAGCAGAACGCGGCCACCTCGATGCGCTTCGCGCCCTCCGCATCCGGGATCTCGGCGATCAGGACCTGGGTGTACTCGCCGACGAGCTGCTCCCGGACACGCTCCGCCACATTCGCGAGGTGGGGGGCGTGCACGATCAGGACCTTGGCGACGCCCTCACCGAGCAGCGCCGGGACCACGGCGGCCGCGTCGCGGAACTGGCCGCCCCCGATGATGATGTCGCCGTGGGCGCCGGGAACCTCGATGATCTCAGGCAACGTCGCTTGGTCCTTCCTTGGAGTTCTGCTCCAGCCACTCGGCGATGTCGTCGACGACGCGGACCATGGGCCGGAATGAGGTGTCGAAGCTCACGTCCGCGAGACGCTCGTACGTCTCGCGACGGGCTTCGTAGATCTGCGTCCAGCTCTCGATGCCCGTGATGAGCGGCCGCTTCGAGTTGCCGGTGATGCGCTCCGTGATGGCAGCGGGGGACGCGGTCAGCAGCACGACGGTGTGGCCGTCGAGCCGCGACTGCGTCTCGGCGTCCATGACCGCCCCGCCCCCGAGTGAGAGGACCTCGGTCGTCTCGAGGTGCTCCGCGATCACGTCGCGTTCGAGTCGCCGGAACTCGACTTCCCCGTGCGCGGCGAAGATGTCGGGAATCGCCCCGTGACGCGCCACGATCACCTTGTCGGTGTCGGCGTAGCTCGCGCCGAGCACCTTCGCGAGGCGGCGCCCGGCCCTCGACTTGCCGGCCGCCGGCGGGCCGATGAGGACGACGCTCATACGCGCCACTCGCTCAGCGAGTCCCCCATCGGCGTCTCGTCGACGGGACCAGCCTGCAGCTCGGACTCGGAGACCGACTCGTGGGACGTGCGCAGCAGGGGTGGGATGCTCCCGAGGTAGCTCTCGATGTTCCGCTTCGTCTCCGCCACCGAGTCCCCGCCGAACTTCTCCAGGATCGAGTCCGCGATCGTGAGGGCCACCATGGCCTCGACGACGACGCCGGAAGCCGGGACCGCGCACACGTCGGAGCGCTGGTGGTGTGCCGCCGCGTCCTGACCGGTGGCGACATCCACGGTGTGCAGCGCCTTCGGAACGGTCGCGATCGGCTTCATGCCCGCGCGCACGCGCAGGACCGTGCCCGTCGCCATGCCACCCTCGATACCGCCGGCGCGGTCGCTCGAGCGCACGATGGAGCCATCCCGGACGTAGAGCGGGTCGTGCGCCGAGGTTCCCGGACGACGAGTCGTCTCGAACCCGTCGCCGACCTCGACGCCCTTGATGGCCTGGACGCTCATGAGCGCCTTCGCGAGACGCGCGTCGAGTCGACGGTCCCAGTGCACGTAGGAGCCGATGCCAGGCGGCAGTCCCCACACGAGGACCTCCGTGACCCCGCCGAGCGTGTCGCCGCTCTTGCGGACCTCGTCGATGAGCGCGACGGCCGCCGCCGACGTCTCCGCATCGAAGACGCGGACGGGATCGGCGTCGATCGCCGCGAGGTCCGCGTAGACGGGCAGGGGCGCGTCGTCTGGAACGCGAACCGTGCCGATGGCCAGCGTGTGACTGAGCGTGGTGATCCCCAGCTCGGCCAGGAAGCGCTTCGCGATCGCACCGAGCGCGACGCGCGCCGCTGTCTCCCGGGCGCTCGCGCGCTCAAGGACGGGGCGGGCGTCGTCGAAGCCGTGCTTCTGCATGCCGATGAGATCGGCATGTCCCGGGCGTGGACGCGTGAGTTTCGCACCCCGGCCAGTGTCGAACACGGCGGGATCCACCGGCTCCGGACTCATGACCTCGACCCACTTGGGCCACTCCGTGTTGCCGATGCGGATGCCGATGGGCGAACCCATCGTGGCGCCGTGGCGCACGCCCGCGGAGAGCGTCAGCTCGTCCTGCTCGAACTTCATTCGCGCTCCCCGGCCGTGGCCGAGCTTTCGCCGCGCGAGGTCGGTGCGGAGATCGTCGAGGGACAGCGGGACACCAGCTGGGAGTCCCTCGAGGATCGCAAGGAGTTCTGGGCCGTGGGATTCCCCGGCCGTGAGCCATCGAAGCATTGGACTATTCTGACACGCGCAGCGCGGCGCTCCGCATCGCGGCCCGCACCTCGGCCTCTCGCGGCAGCCGTTCGGACACCCCGCGTCCCGTGAAGAGACGCACTTGCACGAGAGCCTGCTCGAGCAGGAGCTCGAGTCCGGAGACGACCCGTCCGCCAGCAGACAGCCAGCGCGACGCGAGATTCGTCGGCCACGGGTCGTAGAGCACGTCGAACAGGAGTGCTCCGTCGACCCAGGCCTCATCGACCAGGAGATGGTCCTGGTCACCCGGGATGGTGTTGACGACGAGCTCGGCGTGCTTGGACTCGGCCGGCAGGGCGTCGAACTGGGCGAAGGTCAGCACGTCGACGCCGACCCCGAGCGATGATGCCAGCGTGGCCAGCTCCCGCGCGCGCTCGGGCGCGCGGACGACGACACGCAGCTCAGACGTGCCGAGGGAGGGCAGCGCTGCGACCACGGCCGCCGCCGTGCCACCGGCCCCGAGCAGGCAGACCCTCGGCGCAGCCTCCATCCCCGCACCGTTCAGCGCGGCGACGAACCCGAGCACGTCCGTGTTCCACCCACGAGCGGCGCCGCCTGCGTCCGGATCGTCGAAGACGAGCGTGTTGACGGCCCCGATCTCGACAGCGGCCGGGGCGAGCCAGGAAGCGAATTCGTGCGCCTCCTGTTTGAGGGGCATCGTGACGGAGAACCCCCGCCACCCCGGTCCGCGCGTCGACATGAAGCCGGCGAGCTCGCCTTCCGGAACGTCGAATCGCTCGTAGCGCCAGTCCAGCCCGAGCTCCCTGTACGCCGCGGCATGGATCGCCGGCGACTTCGAATGGTCGATGGGCGAGCCGAGGACGGCGAGCCTGGTCTCCGGCGAGTCCACGCCTGCCTCAGCCATATTCGGGGTGATCTTCCATCCACGCGAGCCACTTGGCGACCGCGACCTCGTGCTCCTCGAACGTCTCGGAGAAGATGGTCTCCCCCGTGTCGAGGTTCCAGGTCACGAAGTACACCCACGGCCCGTCGGCGGGGTTCACGGCAGCATCGATAGCGATGTCACCCGGGTTCGAGATCGGCCCCGCGACCATCCCCGGATGCACGTAGGTGTTGTAGATGTTCGCAGCGTCGGCGCGTTCCGCATCGCTCGTCGAGACTCGGTGCGTGTTGCCGGTGCCATAGGCC
The DNA here is from genome assembly GCF_041366455.1 of Pseudoclavibacter sp. JSM 162008. Classification (NCBI taxonomy): domain Bacteria; kingdom Bacillati; phylum Actinomycetota; class Actinomycetes; order Micrococcales; family Microbacteriaceae; genus Pseudoclavibacter; species Pseudoclavibacter sp. JSM 162008. The sequence goes on along the minus strand of NZ_JBEWYX010000009.1, from coordinate 15,828 downwards.
ACCGTCGCGTCGGACTGCAGGAGCATGCCCATGTCGAGCCTGTTGAGGAACACCCGCGAGACCTTGTAGTAGTCCTCGCGGAGGCCCGCTTCCTTCTGGATGAGCGAGGCCAGGCGGATCGTGTCCCAGCGTGCCTCTGGAGCGACGCCGTGCTCGTCGAGTGACTGGAACATGCGGTCGACCAGCGTCTTCAGCACCGTGTTCGCGTCGACGCCGGGGTCGAAGCTGTAGGTCGCCGGGAACAGGAACCCTTCAAGGGTCGTCGCCTCGGCGGGGAGTCCGAAGTTCGCCGGGATGGCCGCCGCCTCGAGATCGGCGACGGGAATGCCGACGCCACCCTCGATGAGTGCGTAGACGTCCTGGAGCGCTGTGCCCTCCGGAATCACGACGGTCGACTCCTGGCGGTTCGCGGGGTCGAGCAGCGAGGCGAGCGCGGATTCGGCGCTCATCTCCTCCTGCATTCCGTAGCTGCCTGGGATGAAGACCGGATCCTCGGGCTGCGCGAGCACCTCATCCACGAAGGCGCCAGGGGACTTCACGATGCCGACCTCGGCGAGTCGCTCGCCGATGGAGGTGCCGGTGTCGCCGGATTCGATGGTGAACGCCATCTCCGTGCCGTTCCCGCTGCCCTCGAAGTCCGCAGAGGACGCACCACCCCCGAACAGGCTGCGCAGCTGGGAGCCGAAGCCGAACCAGACGACCGCCGCGCTCACTGCCACGACAACGACGAGCACGAGGATGACGATCAGGCTGCGCTTGCCCTGCTTGACCGCGGCCGACTGGCGCCTGCGGTTCCCGCCGGACCTTCGCGGACTGCCGTCGCCTGCGTCCGCCTGCTTCGCGGTCTCGTCGGAGAAGAGGTCACCGAACGGATCGTCCGGGGTGAATCGCTTGCGACCTTCTTGGCTACCTGGGGGCTGGTTGTCCGTCAGAGTCCTGATCCTTTCGGGAGAGGAGCTCACCCGGCGCACGTCCGGATTGGCGCTCCGCGTCGAGCGAGGTCTGCAAGATGACGACTGCCGCCACCTGGTCGATGATGTTCCGAGATCTGGAGGCCTTCCGGCCCACGTCGCGAAGCTGCCGGCTCGCGCTGACCGTCGTCAGACGCTCGTCCACCAACCTGAGTGGAACCGGAGAGTGGGCGGCGATCTGCTCGGCCACCGCCCGCGCGTCCGCAGTCGATGCGGTCTCGGCACCTGAGAGCGACAGCGGGAGGCCCACGACGATCTCGATGGCGCCGTACTCGACGACCAGCTCCGCGATCCGCCTGGCGTGGGCATCGCCCTTGGCTCCGTCCCGCGGCACCGTTTCGAGCGGCGTCGCGAGCATTCCGTGCGGGTCGCTCCTGCTCACGCCGACGCGGGCCTTGCCCACGTCGACGCCGAGGCGCGTGCCTGGACGGATGTCAGCCATTCGCGAGTTCAGTGCGGATCGCGGCGAGCGCGTCGTCGAGGCGCTCGACGTCGGTGCCGCCGCCCTGCGCGACGTCCGGCTTCCCGCCGCCGCCTCCGCCGAGGATCGGGGCCGCGATGCGAACGAGGGCGCCTGCTGCGGCCCCAGCGTCACGCGCGGCCGGGTTGGTGGCGACGAGCACGATCGGCTTGCCGTTGGAGGCGGCGCCGAGCGCGACGACGGCAGGTCGGTCGCCGAGCTGCTCGCGGACGGCGAGCGCGAGCGAGCGGAGCTCGTCCGCGCTACGGACCTCGCCGAGGTGCTTCGCCACGAGCAGGACGCTCCCAGCGGAGCTGGCCTCGGCGGCGATCGCGGGCACGCGCCGCATGGCCTCGGCGGCTTCGAGCTCCGCGATGCGCTTCTGAGCGGCCTTGAGGCTCGTCGCCAGGTCCTGGACGCGGTCGGCGAGCTGCTCGCGTGGGGCCTTGAGGTTGCTCGTGAGCTGCGAGACGATGGCGCGCTCTACGGCGAAGTCCGCGAAGGCGTCTCGCCCGACAAGCGACTCGATGCGGCGGTTGCTCGAGCCGACGGAGGACTCCCCCACCAGGTTGACGATCCCGATCTCCGACGAGCTTCCGACGTGCGTGCCGCCGCACAGCTCTCGCGACCAGGGGCCGCCGATGTCGACCATCCGCACTCGGCTGCCGTACTTCTCGCCGAACAGGGCGCGAGCTCCGAGCGACTTGGCCTCGTCGAGGTCCATCTCGCGGGTCGTGACGACGTGGTTGGCGCGGATCGCGTCGTTGACGATGCCTTCGAGCTCGGCCTTCGTGTCGTTCGTGAGCCCCTGGCTCCAGGAGAAGTCGAGGCGCAGGTACCCGGCCTTGTTGTATGAGCCGGACTGGTGCGCGTCGGGTCCGAGCACGTCGCGGAGCGCGGCGTGGAGGAGGTGCGTCGCCGTGTGGGCCTGGTTGGCGCTGCGACGGTATGCCGGGTCGACGATCGTCTCGACGCGATCGCCGACGGCGACCTCACCGGAGACGATGGTGACGGTGTGGCTCACGAGGCCCGCGATGGGCCGCTGGACGTCGACGACGTCCGCGACGAGTCCACGGGCGGCTGAGGTGATCTGGCCAGAGTCCGCTTCCTGCCCGCCCGACTCCGCGTACAGCGCCGTGCTGGCCAGGATGATCTCGACCTGCTGTCCGGAGCTGGCGCTGACGGCGGGGTGACCGTCGACGATGAGCCCGAGCACCTCGCTCTCGTGGGCGAGGTCGGTGTAGCCGACGAACGTGGTCTCGCCCAGCGAGCGGAACTCGCTGTACACCGAGACGTCGGCGAGGGCGGAGCGCTTTGACTTCGCATCCGCCTTCGCACGCGTGCGCTGCTCGCTCATCAGCCGCTCGAAAGCCTCGCGGTTGACGCTGACGCCCGCCTCCTCGGCGATCTCCACGGTGAGGTCGATGGGGAAGCCGAAGGTGTCGTGGAGCTTGAACGCGGTCTCACCGGAGAGGTGCTGCACCCCGCTCGCACGCGTCTCGGTGACGGCGGTCTCGAGGATGGCCGTGCCAGCTGCGAGCGTGCGGAGGAAGGTCTCTTCTTCTGCGTAGGCGAGACGCGCGATGCGCGGGAACTCGTCCACGAGCTCTGGGTAGGCGTCCTTCATCGCGTCTTTGGAAGCTGGCAGGAGCTGCGGGAGGCTGGCGCCTTCGAACCCGAGGAGGCGCATGGCTCGGACGACCCGGCGCAGGAGGCGTCGCAGGATGTACCCGCGTCCCTCGTTGCCCGGCTCGACCCTGTCGGCCATCAGCATGAGCGAGGAGCGCACGTGGTCGGCGACGACGCGCATGCGAACGTCGTCCGCGTGGGAGGCACCATAGGCCTTGCCGGAGATCTCAGCGGCCTTGTCGAGGACCGGGCGAACCTGGTCGATCTCGTACATGTTGTCGACGCCCTGCTTGATGAAGGCGATGCGCTCGAGGCCCATGCCCGTGTCGATGTTCTGCTTCGGGAGGTCGGCGACGATCTCGTAGTCGTCCTTCGTGGTTCCCTCACCGCGCTCGTACTGCATGAACACGAGGTTCCAGATCTCGACGTAGCGGTCGTCGTCGGTTGCCGGTCCCCCGTCGGCTCCGTATGCGGGGCCACGGTCGAAGAAGATCTCGGAGCAGGGACCGGCGGGGCTGCCGGGGCCGCCCGCCGACCAGAAGTTGTCCTTCATGCCGAGGCCCTGGATGCGTGCATCCGGGAACCCCGTGACCTCACGCCAGATGCCGCGTGCGACGTCGTCCTTCTCGTAGACCGTGATCCAGAGGTCCTCCGGCTTGAATCCGAGCCCGCCCGCACTCTCCGGCGTGGTCAGCAGCTCCCAGGCGAACTCGATCGCGCCCTGCTTGAAGTAGTCGCCGAACGAGAAGTTCCCGCACATCTGGAAGAAGGTGCCGTGTCGAGGGGTCTTGCCGACCTCCTCGATGTCGTTGGTCCTGATGCACTTCTGCACGCTGACCGCGCGGTCGAACGGGGCCGGGACCACTCCCGTGAAGTACGGGATGAACGGAACCATGCCCGCGATCGTGAACATGATCGTCGGGTCGTCGCTCACCAGGGGCGCTGAGGGGACTGCGGTGTGCCCCCGCTTCTCGAAGAAGTCGAGGTAGCGGCGACGGATCTCGGCGGTTTGCATCGTGCTGTGTGGCTCTTTCTGTGGCGACTGGCGACGGGCGACGAGGCCCCCCGGGATGTGGGTGGGGTGTCGCGCTACTTGATGTCGGCGATAGCCGCGGTGAGGTCCTGCGTGCGCGCGCGGTAGCCCTCCGCCACGGCTTCGGTGAACTCGTCGACGCGTCCGTTCACGCCGGAGAAGAACGTGCGGCCTGCTGGGGTCGAGTTGACGAGGTGGGCGAGGGCGAAGCCTGCGGCGATACCGCCGATGATGCTGAGCGCTGTGCGCATGAGATCTCCTGGAACGTGGTGAGCGGGTGTCTGGCGGGTCAGCGCGTTGCGCGCTTCTTCGACTTCTTCGGCTTCGAGGTGGACTTGACCGTCGCAGGTCCGTCGCTCTTGAGGCTGGAGATGCCGGCGCGCACGGCGGCTGAGAAGCCGGCGAGCTTGATGAGGGGGCCGCCGACGGTCGCCGCGGTGAGTGCGACGAGGCTTGAGACGTTGCTCGTGGTCTCGGAGACGTGGGTCGTGATGCTGTCGATCTTCGCGAGCTGCTTGTTGGCCTCGAGCACGGTGACCTGCGTCTCGGCGAGGGTTGGCGTGATCGCGTCGACGGACTCGCGGATGCCGCTGCGCACCTCGTCGAGCACCCCGCCAAGCTTCAGCAGGGGAACAGCGAGCAGGAGGACGAGGATGAGGAAGACTGCGGCCGCGATGAGGCCGGCGATGTCGCCACCAGACATGGTGCTTGCTCCTTAGTGAGCGCGGCGCGTCGCCGCACGGATAGACGAACGCCGCAGCGCCGCAGGACAGACAAAAGGGCGGGTCATCTTGCGATGACCCGCCCCTATGTTAGTTGGCTCCGGCGGCGCGGGTTGCCCCGAACTGCCAGTTCCGGCGAACCGGAGCGCCAGCGTGGCTAGCGAGCAGCGTAGTACTCGACGACGAGCTGGACTTCACACGTGACCGGGACCTCGACGCGCTTCGGGCGACGCACGAGGCGCGCCTGGAGCGTTGCGAGGTCGACATCGAGGTACGCGGGGAGCTTCGGGAGGACGTCCGCGTGGCCACCGGCTGCGGCGACCTGGAAGACCTCGAGGGCCTCCGAGCGCTGCTTGACCTGGATGAGCTGTCCCGGCTTCACGCGGAAGCTGGGGCGGTCGACGAGCTTGCCGTCGACGAGGATGTGGCGGTGCACCACGAGCTGACGAGCCTGAGCCGTCGTGCGGGCGAAGCCCGAACGCAGGACAAGCGCGTCGAGGCGCATCTCGAGCAGCTCGACGAGGTTCTCACCCGTCAGGCCTGCCGCGCGACGCGACTCTTCGAAGACGATGCGAAGCTGCTTCTCGCGGAGCCCGTACTGGGCGCGCAGGCGCTGCTTCTCGCGCAGACGGACGGCGTAGTCGCTGTCGGTCTTGCGACGCGTGCGGCCGTGCTCGCCCGGTGCGTACGGGCGCTTCTCGAGCGCGCGCTCAGCCTTCGGGGTGAGCGCGATGCCGAGTGCGCGGCTGAGGCGCACCTTGCTGCGTGAACGTGAGGTCTTGGACACAATTGCCTTCCGAGCGAAGTTTGGCGCGCGTGAGCGCGCAGAAATGAAGTTGCTCTCCGCCAAGGCCATGCCCCGGCGTCAAACTTGAGCAGTGTCGCGCGTGCGTCGGCTACAGACTGCACGCCTTACTCCCAGACGCGCAGCCGCACGGTCCCGGGACGTAGACCGAGAAAGACTAGCACAGTGCGGCGTACCGTCACGTACCCGGCTTGGTGATGGCGCGGAGCTTCTCGAGCCTGGCAGCGATCTCGCGCTCTTCGCCGAAGCGGGTCGGCGAGTAGTACTCGCGCTGGCTCAGCTCGTCGGGGAGGTACTGCTGCTCGGAGACGCCGCGCGCGTCGTCATGAGGGTACTTGTACCCCTTGCCGTGACCGAGGCGCTTCGCTCCTGCGTAGTGCGCGTCCCTGAGGTGCTTGGGAACGCGGCCGATGCCGCCCGCCTTGACATCGGCGATGGCGGCGTTGATGCCGGAGTAGGCGGCGTTGGACTTCGGTGCCGTAGCCAGGAACACGGTCGCCTGAGCCAGCGGGATCCGCCCCTCCGGCATGCCGATCAGCTGCACGGCGTCTGCCGCGGCGACTGCCATCTCGAGCCCACGTGGCTCCGCGAGTCCGATGTCCTCGCTCGCCAGCACGATGAGGCGCCGGGCGATGAAGCGCGGGTCTTCCCCCGCGACGATCATCCGCGCCAGGTAGTGGAGCGCAGCATCCGGGTCGCTCCCTCGGACGGACTTGATGAACGCGCTGATGACGTCGTAGTGCTCGTCGCCGTCCCTGTCATAGCGCAGGAGCGCCTGATCGGAGGCGCTCGCGACGATCTCGGCGTCGATGGTCGTCTGCTCGGAGGCCTGCGCTGCGGCGGCCGCGGCCTCGAGTGTGGTGAGCGCGCGCCGCGCGTCTCCGGAGGAGAACTGCACGATGGCCCGTTTGGCGTCGTCCGCGACCTCGAAGACCCCTGAGAGTCCTCGCTTGTCGGTGGAGGCGCGGTCGATGAGCTCGATCAGATCCGCCTCGTCGAGCGGCTGCAGCGTGAGCAGCAGGCTCCTGGAGAGCAGCGGGCTGATGACCGAGAACGACGGATTCTCCGTCGTGGCTGCGACGAGCGTCACCCAGCCGTTCTCAACGCCTGGCAGGAGCGCGTCCTGCTGCGCCTTCGTGAACCGGTGGATCTCATCGAGGAACAGCACCGACTGGATGCCGTAGAGATCGCGTTGCGTGAGCGCCTCGTCCATCACCTGGCGCACGTCCTTGACACCGGCCGAGATCGCGGAGAGCTGCGTGAAGCGCTTGCCCGAGGTATGCGCGATCGCCTGCGCGAGCGTCGTCTTGCCCGTTCCGGGCGGACCCCAGAGGATCACGGAGGTGCCAGCCCGAGCGTCCTGCTCGGGGGATGCGAGCGCGCGGAGGGGTGAGCCCGGGCGCAGGAGGTGCTGCTGACCGACGACCTCGTCGAGGGAACGCGGGCGCATCCGCACCGCGAGGGGCGCGGTTGTACCCGCCAGGCTTGGCGCGTCACCGGTCATGAGGCCCGATGTTAGTAAACTCCCCTCTGGTGCCTGCACGGCATGCTGAGGACAAGCGAATGAGGCACAGTGGCAACTTCGGAGAAGAACACGCGTGAACAGCGTCGGCGTACCCGCGAGTACGAGGCGCGCGTCGCCGTCCACGAACGGGGTGTCCGACGTCGCAGTCGAGACAACCGCGTCTGGACCGTCGCCCTCGTCGTCGTGGCGCTGGTCGTCGGCGCCCTGCAGGTCTTCTACTTCACCGGCGGCCCCGGCGCCCCAGCACCCGCAGCGGACGCGACCTCGACGCCTGCGGCCACGCCCGCCGGCGAGGTGCCAGACCCGGCCATCGCCGAGGCGCGCACCTGGACGGGCGAGCTGACGTTCAACGACGACCTCACGCTCGGCATCGAGCTCGACGGCGCGGCAGCTCCCCAGGCGGTCGCGAACATGGTCTCCCTCAGCGGTGAGAACTACTTCACGGACACCTCCTGCCACCGCCTCACGACCGAGGGGCTCTTCGTGCTGCAGTGCGGCGATCCGACCGGCACCGGGACGGGTGGGCCCGGCTACAGCTGGGGCCCGATCGAGAACGCACCGGAGGACGGGGTCTACCCGGCCGGCACGATCGCCATGGCCCGCCAGGGCGGCAACGCCGAGAGCATGGGGAGCCAGTTCTTCATCGTCTACGAGGACACGACCCTACCCGGTGACGCCGCAGGCGGGTACACCGTCATGGGTCAGGTCACGGACGGACTGGACCAGCTCATCACGGGCATCGTGGATGCCGGCGTCGACCCCGCTTCAGGGGGCGGCGATGGTGCGCCGGTCGCACCCGCGGTGATCACGTCGCTCACGCTCGAGTAGCGGGTCGGACCGCGCCGACGCGGCGACGGGACTCCCCGTCATCTGCAGAGACTGGGCATGCGCTGGTGAACGAAGCGTCCGCAGTGTCCTAGCATGGGGAGTCAGTCGCGCAAGCTGCGCAAACGCCTACCGTGAGGGAATACCCGCCATGTCTGCACTCCCCCAGAACCCGTGGGGCCGCGTCGAAGAAGACGGCACCGTGTACGTGATCGAAGAAGGGACTGAGCGCAAGGTCGGCCAGTACCCTGACGGCACGGCCGAGGAGGCTCTCGCGTACTTCGTCCGCAAGTTCTCTGACCTCGAGGGTCAGGTCTCGCTGCTCGAGCAGCGCGTCAAGAACGGCGCACCGGCCTCCGACATCGCGAAGTCGGCCAAGCACCTCAGCGCGCAGCTGAGCGACGCGAACGCCGTCGGCGACCTCGCGGCGCTCCGGTCGCGCCTCGACGCGCTCGGCGGGACGGTCAGCGAGCTCACCGAGCAGCAGCGCGAAGCGCAGCAGGAGGAGATCGCCGGGGCTCTCGCGGAACGCGAAGCGATCGTGGTCGAGGCCGAGCGCCTCGCCGCCCAGCCCCCAGCCTCCATCCAGTGGAAGCAGACGACGGCGAGCATCGACGAGCTCTTCACGAAGTGGAAGGCGCACCAGCAGGACGGGCCGCGCCTGCCGAAGGCCGAGGCCAATGCGCTCTGGAAGCGCTTCCGTGGTGCCAGGAGCACGCTCGAGCGCGAGCGTCGTGCGTTCTTCGCCGAACTCGACGCGAGCCACAAGACCGCTCGGGATGCGAAGACGAAGATCCTCGAGCGCGCGGAGGCGCTCGCCCCTCGCGGCGCGGACGGCGTGGCTAAGTACCGCCGCCTGCTCGACGAGTGGAAGGCCGCTGGCCGCGCGGGCCGCAAGTACGACGACGCGCTGTGGAACCAGTTCAAGGCGGCTGGAGACCTGCTCTTCCAGGCGAAGGGCGAGGTCGACGCGGCCGAGAACGTCGAGTACGCCGCGAACTACGAGGCCAAGGCAGCCCTGCTCGAGGAGGCGACGCCGATCCTCCAGATCACCGACCGCCGTGCGGCACGCGAGAAGCTCGCCGATATCCAGCGACGCTGGGACGAGATCGGCCGTGTTCCTCGCGAGAACTTCAAGTCGACAGAAGACCGCCTTCGCGCGATCGAGCAGCACGTTCGCAAGCTCGACGACGACCACTGGCAGAAGTCCAACCCGGAGCGCCAGGCGCGTAGCCAGGGCATGCACAGCCAGCTCACCGAGGCGATCGAGAAGCTCGAAGCCGAGCGTGCCGCCGCGGAGGCTCGTGGCGACAAGCGTGCCGTGAAGCAAGCCGAGGAGGCGCTCGAAGCCCGCCGCGTGTGGCTCGGGGCCATCGGCAGCTAGACCGTCGAGCGCTGTCCACAGCTCACCAGGCTGAGCGGCGCGAACACCACGAAGTGGGGCAGGATGCGAGTGTGCATCCTGCCCCGCTTCGTCTGCTGCCCGATGTGGAGCTGCAGGTCATGAGGCGCGATGGCGTCGTCGTCCGCTTCGGTCACGCCTGCGCAGTCGCGTATGCGTCCGTGGCCGACCGGTTGACCCCGGGAGACCGAGCCGCATCGCTCGCTCCCCTGGTGATGGGAACCGCCGCGGTGGGTGGTGCCTCAGCCGTCTGGGTGCACGCGGGCGGACCTGCGCCGTCGGAGCTCACCATCTCCACGCGGCGTGGAGCGCGTCCGCCCAGGCAGCATCTCGTCGGCGTCCGCTATCGGTCCACCGCTCCGCCAGACGCTGCGGTCCGGCTCGTCGGAGGCGTCCGGGTCGTCGTGCCGTGGCTGGCGCTGTTCGATCTGCTCCACGACCCGACAGGCGACCAGGCGACCATCGAACTCGCCGTGAGGCGACTTGAACTGGATCCCGTCGAGCTGCTCGCGACCCACGTCACGCTGCGCCGGCCGTTCGCTGCTCTGGCGAGGAGACGTGCGATGTTGGCGACAGCTGCTACTGGGTCTTGACGCGGTACACGTCGTAGACGCCGTCGATGCGGCGCACGGCATTCAGCACCCGGTCGAGGTGCGTCGTGTCGCCCATCTGGAACGAGAACTTGCTGATCGCGAGGCGCGCCTTCGAGGTGTGCACCGTCGCCGAGAGGATGTTGACATGGTGCTCGCTCAGCACCCGCGTGACGTCGCTCAGCAAGCCAGACCTGTCGAGCGCCTCGACCTGGATGTTGACGAGGAACACACTCGACGAGCTCGGCGCCCACTGGACTTCGATCATGCGCTCCGGCTCGCGGAGCAGGCTCGCCACGTTGTTGCAGTCGGCTCGGTGCACCGAGACGCCCTGCCCACGCGTGACGAAGCCGAGGATCTCGTCACCCGGAACCGGCGTGCAGCACTTGGCGACCTTGACGAGGATGTCGGGCGCGCCGCGGACGAGCACCCCGGAGTCGCTCGTGGTCGGGATGGTGGTGCCGGGCGTGAACTGCGGCGCCTCATCGGCGGCCGGGACGTCCTGCTCCTGCCGAAGCGCGGCCTGCAGCTTCTCCATGACGGATTGCGTCGAGACGTGGCCGTCGCCGACGGCCGCGTAGAGGGCGGTCACGTCGAGGTAGCGGAGGTTGGAGGCGACCGACGAGAACGCCTCCTGGACATGGTCCTTGTTGAGCGGGAGGCCCGCCTTGCGGAGTGCCTTCGCGACGGAGTCCTTGCCCTGCTCGATCGCCTCGTCGCGGCGCTCCTTCGAGAACCACTGCCTGATCTTGTTCTTCGCCCTGGCGCTCGCGACGAACGTCAGCCAGTCCTGCTTCGGTCCCGCGTCCGGGTTCTTCGAGGTGAACACCTCGACGACATCGCCGTTCTGCAGTTTCGAGTCGAGCGGGAGGAGCCGCCCGTTGACCTTCGCGCCCATCGTCCGGTGACCGACGTCGGTGTGGATGGCGTACGCGAAGTCGACAGGTGTCGCCCCTGCGCTGAGACCGATGACCTTGCCCTGCGGTGTGAAGACGTAGACCTCCTTCGCGCCGAGGTCGAAGCGCAGCGAGTCGAGGAACTCCCCCGGGTCCGTCGTCTCCTGCTGCCAGTCGCTGAGGTGCTTGAGCCAGGCCATCTCGGTCTGGGTCTCATCCGCCTTGTCCTGCTTGCCCGACTGGGCGTTCTGCTTGTACATCCAGTGCGCCGCGACACCGAACTCGGCGCGGCGGTGCATCTCGACGGTGCGGATCTGGATTTCGACCGGCTTGCCGTCCGGCCCAATGACCGTCGTGTGCAGCGACTGGTAGAGATTGAACTTGGGCGTCGCGATGTAGTCCTTGAACCTGCCGGGCATCGGCGTCCACCTGGCGTGGATCGCTCCCAGCACGCCGTAGCAGTCGCGGACCGAGTCGACGATGAGTCTGATGGCGGTGAGATCGTAGATCTCGTCGAAGTCCCGTCCGCGGACGATCATCTTCTGGTAGATCGAGTAGAGCTCCTTGGGGCGCCCGTAGACGTCGCCGCGCATCTTCAGCTGGCGGAGGTCGGACTGCACCTCGGCGATGACGCGCTGGACGTACTTCTCGCGCTCCGGCTGCCGGTGGGCGACGAGGTTCTTGATCTCTGAGTAGATCTTGGGATTGATGACGGCGAACGAGAGGTCCTCGAGCTCGTTCTTCATCGCCTGGATGCCCATCCGGTGCGCGAGCGGGGCGTAGATCTCCAGGGTCTCCTTGGCCTTGCTCTTGGCCTTCTCCGGCGACATGAAGCCCCAGGTGCGGGCGTTGTGGAGACGGTCGGCGAGCTTGATCACGAGAACGCGGATGTCCTTCGACATCGCGACGACCATCTTTCGAACGGTCTCCGCCTGCGCGTTGTCGCCGTATTTGACCTTGTCGAGCTTGGTGACGCCGTCGACGAGCATCGCGATCTCGTCACCGAAATCGGAGCGGAGCTCGTCGAGCGTGTACTCCGTGTCCTCGACCGTGTCGTGGAGCAGGGCTGCTGCCACGGTGATCGAGCCGATGCCGAGGTCGGCGAGGATCTTGGCGACGGCGACCGGGTGGGTGATGTACGGCTCGCCGCTGCGTCGGAACTGCCCCTCGTGCGCATCCTTCGCGACCTCGTAGGCGCGCTGCACGAGCGCGGTGTTGGCGCGGGGGTCGTGCTTCCTGAGCGATTTGAGAATCGGCTCGAGAACGTGCACAGGCTGCTTCGCGAACATTCTCGGCATTCGCCAGCGCAGCGAGGAAACTTCGCTCATGCAGCACCTCCATATGCATCATCACCCTGGCCTGCGTGAATACGCGGACCAGGGTGATGACAAGTTATCACCGTGCGGACGGTCGTCAGGACGCCGATGCCTTCGACGCCGACTCGGATGCCTCCGGGGTCTCTGCGTCGTCGTCGAGAGCGTCGCCCTCCACGTCGCCGCCATCCTTCTGCGTGCGAGCGCGCGCTGCCAGAATGCGCTTGTCGGTGCGTGCGATCTCCGGCTCTCGCGACCGGAGCGCCGCGTAGAGCGGGCCGGCGACGAAGATCGTCGAGAGGGCCCCGACGAAGATGCCGATGAACAGCGCGAGCGCGATGTCGCGGAGCGTGCCGGCTCCCATGAGGAAGGCGCCGATGAAGAGGATCCCGCCCACCGGGAGGAGCGCGACGACCGACGTGTTGATCGAGCGCACCAGCGTCTGGTTGATCGCGAGGTTGACGAGTTCGCCGAACGTCCTCGAGGACTCCGCGTTGTAGTCCTCGGCGTTCTCGCGGATCTTGTCGAACACCACGACGGTGTCGTACAGCGAGTAGCCGAGGATGGTGAGGAAGCCGATCACGGCCGCCGGAGTGACTTCGACGCCTGTGATGGCGTAGACGCCCGCCGTGACGACGAGGTCGTGGGCGAGGGCGACGAGCGCCGCTATGGACATCTTCCAGGTGCGGAAGTACAGCGACATGAGGATGGCGGCGACCGCGACGAAGACCGCGAGGCCGATCACCATCTGTCTGGTGATGTCCTGGCCCCAGGATGGCCCGATCGTCGACAGGTTGACGTCCTCGACGGGAACGGAGTAGGCCTCGGCGAGCTGCGCGCGCAGCTCGGTGTTGGCCTCTTCGGACAGGGAGTCGGTCTGGACTCGGATGCCGCCGTCGCCGAGGACGGCGACCTTGGCCGGCGTCGGCGTGAACTCGGCCGCCGCCGCGATGGCCGGCTCCTGCTCGTCGGTCGCCGGCTGCGAGACGAGGAACTCCGAACCGCCGGTGAACTCGATGCCGAGTTCGAGGCCACCACGGAGGATCGGGACGAGGATGGAGATGAGGACGGCGAGCCCCGCGATGGAGAACCAGATCTTCCGCCTGCCGACGAAGTCGATCGAGCGCTCACCGGTGTACAGGTCGTTGCCGAGCGTCTGGAACTTGCTCATCAGGCCTTCTCCCCCTTGCTTGTCGTCGACGTCTGCTCCGCCGCAGGCGTTCCTGCGCTCACGAGGTCGTCGGCTCCGCCCTTCTTGGCGGCTTCCGCCTTGCGCTCGGCGAGGGTCTGGCGCTTCGACGCCTCACGCGACGCGCCGCGCTTCTTCTGCTCGGGGGTGCGGAACGTTCCGCGGCCGCGGTAGACGGCGCCGAGCGAGCGCGGATCGAGGCCGGAGGCCGGGTGGCCGTCTGCGAAGAACGAGGTCCGTGCGAGGAGTCGCATGAGCGGGTGCGTGAAGAGGGTCACGACGATGATGTCGATGATGGTCGTGATGCCGAGGGTCAGCGCGAAGCCGCGCACGTTGCCGACGGCGACGAACAGCAGCACGATCGCGACGAGGAAGTTGACGGCGTCGGACGCGAGGATCGTGCGGATCGCGCGCGTCCACCCGCCTTCGACGGCGGAGACGAGTCCCTTGCCGTCTCTCAGCTCGTCCTTGATGCGCTCGAAGTACACGATGAACGAGTCCGCCGTGATGCCGATGGCGACGATGAGGCCCGCGACACCCGCGAGTGACAGCCGGTACCCCTCTTGGTTGGAGAGGTAGGTGACCACGACGTAGGTCAAGGCCGCGGCGATGACCAGCGATGCCACGGTCACGAGCCCGAGCGTCCGGTACTGGAAGAGCGAGTAGACCACGACGGCGGCGAGTCCGATGAGGCCCGCGATGAGGCCGTTCACAAGCTGCGAGCTTCCCAGCGTGGCGGAGATGGTGGAGGTGGACTGCGCGACGAAGTTGAACGGCAGCGCGCCGAACTTCAGCTGGTCGGCGAGCGCCTTCGCGCTCTCCTCGTTGAAGTTGCCCGAGATCTGCGGCTTGCCGTCGGTGATCGCGGCGTTGGTGGTCGGGGCGACGATGACCTGGTTGTCGAGCGTCACGGCGAACCTGTTCTGGTTCTCCGTGAGGCCGACGAGACGCTCGGTGACGGCTGCGAACTCCTGGGTGCCCTGCGCGTCGAACTCGATGTTCACCGCCCACTGGTTCGTGGTGGCGCCTGTGCTCGTCGTGGTGAGACCGCTCGTGGCGTCGGCGATTCGCTCACCGGTGACTTCGACGGGTCCGAGGACGTACTTCTCCGTGCCCGTGTCGTCGCACGTGATGAGCGGCTGGGCCGGGTCGATGTCGGCGGCCGGAGCGAGGTCTGCGCAGTTGAACTGCACGAAGTCGACGTACATCTGCTCGGTGACCCAGTTGAGGTCGCTCGCATCGGTCGGCTCGGCGGTCGGCGTCGTCGAGAGCTCCTCCGGCAGCTGGTCTGCCGGGATGGCCTGGGTGTTCGCAGCCTGGTCGGCGACGAGTACGGCGCGGAACTCGAGCTTGGCCGAGTTCTCGATACGGTCGCGGGTGAGCTGGTCCATCTCGCCGGGCACGGAGACGACGATGTTGCGTCCGCCCTGCGTGGTGATCTCGGCCTCGGAGACACCGGAGGCGTCAATGCGCTGGCGGATGATGGAGACCGCCTGCTGCATCTGCTCAGATGACGGGTCGGCCTGCCCCTCTGGAAGCTGAGCGGCGAGCACCACCTGGGTGCCACCCTCGAGGTCGAGCGCGAGGCGCGGGGTCCACTGACCGCCCTGCGTGGCGACGGCCAGCCAGTTGAGGCCCACGAGGGCAAGGATGAGGATCAGGAGCCACGTGAGCGTGCGCCAGGCGCGCTGGACGATGCCAGCACCCCGACCACGACGCGCCGATGACGTTGTCGACTTCGCCAAGAGAGTTCTGCCTTCTGACCTCAAGACGAGGCCCGTGCGTGAGAGGTGAGGGAGTCGCCTACGCCTTGTTGGTGTTGGGTCCGGACTCGGAGCCGTTGTCGCCGTCGCGGCGGTCTGCGTCCGCGGCGTCGCGGTGCTCGGGCTCCGTGGCGGGGAACTCTTCCACCGTCTCCTCGACGGAGAGCGCGGATGCGTCGTCCGGGACAGACGGGGTGAGGATGTTCGCGATCGTCATCGAGTGGACGCGGAGGCGCGTGCCGGGCTCGGACTCGATCGTCGTGATGTTGTTGTCCTCGTCGATATCGACGATGGTGCCGTACACGCCGCTCTGCGTCATGACGTCTGCGCCGATGACGGCGCTGCTGCGCATCTCCTGCTGCTGCTGGGTCCTCTTCTTGTTGCTGCGCCACATGAAGAAGATCATGACGCCGAGGAGGACGAGGGGAAGAAGGAGCGTGAGATCCATATGTGGGTGCCTTTCTGGCAGTCCGTACTACGACTATGCACGCCCGGAACGACGGCAAACGCATCTAGTGTACGTCGCGGTCGTGCGGATGTCGCTCAGCCAGTGATCGAAGGTTGGCGGGAGGACTAGATGTATGGCCTCGGGACGTTGTGAACGGGTGACGTGAAGCGAGAACCTCCGTGCAGGATGTGGGTTACCACACTCAAATCCTGACCACGGAGGTTCTCGTGACTCACGCTAACGCACCCCTCACCCCG
>NZ_JBEWYX010000008.1:0-176292 GCF_041366455.1 Pseudoclavibacter sp. JSM 162008 | reverse complement strand
GGCCTTCCTCGGGCTGGTGTGTGGTCAGAGACCACCAGCATCGAGGAAGGCCCGCCTCATGCGGCGGAGCGACCCAGAGTGGGGAATTTCGATGAGCAGAACCGAGGAATTTCAGTGAGCGCCGTCACCTACGTCCGACACAAGATCGCCATCGAATACGAGGGTGAGGGGCACTTCCTCGATGCCGCCGCCGCGCGCCGAGACCTGGAGAGAACCGAGGCGCTGCAGCGGGCCGGCTGGCGAGTGATTCGAGTGACAGACACGGATCTGCGGTGGCCCCGAAACCTCTTCGAGAGCATCCGCCGTGCCCTCGCCGAGCGCGGGGCCGTGCAGTGAACGCTGCCAGCCAGATGGCCCTTGAGGCGGGGTGAGAAGGGCCACTTGACTGGCAGCGCTTCGGCGACGCAGGCGCTGAAGGACCATTTGGCTGGCAGCGATCGCGGGGTGAACGTCTCGAGCTCGCGCGGAACTGGCGATGCCGCGAGCCTGCACGGAAACGGCGACGCCGCCTGCGGATGCAGACGGCGTCGCCGGGCTTGGAGGTGAGGATCCGCTAGTCGAGGCCGGGATCGAGGACCGCGTGGTCGACCGAGATCGTCGGGATGGACGCCGTGATGACGGAGCCGTCTTCCCGGATCGAGCCCTCGATGTCGCTCAGCGTCGGGTACCCCTCGAGCTCCTGCACGGCGCAGAGCTTGACGGTGGTCGGCTCGCCCGGGGCGATCGCGACCCGGCGGCCGCGCACGAACACCTCAGCGCCCGAACCCGTCTCGGCGGTGAACGTCATCGAGTCCTGCTCCAGGGCGACACGGATGCGCGACCCGCGCAGCGTGAGGCGGAACTCGAGGCGCGGCCAGTCCGCGGGGAGGCGGGGGTCGAAGGTGATCTTCCCACCGTGGTCGCGCATCCCGCCGAAGCCGTAGACGAGCGCGCTCCAGATGCCGCCCGTCGAGGCGATGTGGATGCCGTCGCTCGTGTTGTGGTGCAGGTTCGCGATGTCGACGAACAGGGCGGTGGAGAAGTAGTGCTCCGCGAGATCCGCGTAGCCCACCTCCGCCGCGATGATCGACTGCACGACCGCGGAGAGCGACGAGTCGCCCGTCGTGAGCGCGTCGTAGTACTCGAAGTCCTTGCGCTTCTGCTCCGGCGTGAACTCGTTGCCCTGCAGGAGCAGCGCGAGCACGACGTCGGCCTGCTTGAGCACCTGGAACCGGTAGATGACGAGCGGGTGGAAGTGCAGCAGCAGCGGGCGCTGCGACGGCGGCGTGTTCTCGAGGTCCCACAGCTCCTTCTCGAGGAACTGGGCGTCCTGCGGGTGGATGCCGAGCTTCTCGTCGAACGGCAGGTACATGGCCTCGGCGGC
The DNA here is from genome assembly GCF_041366455.1 of Pseudoclavibacter sp. JSM 162008. Classification (NCBI taxonomy): domain Bacteria; kingdom Bacillati; phylum Actinomycetota; class Actinomycetes; order Micrococcales; family Microbacteriaceae; genus Pseudoclavibacter; species Pseudoclavibacter sp. JSM 162008. The sequence continues at coordinate 174,929 of NZ_JBEWYX010000008.1, read as the reverse complement.
GGCTGCCCACTCGACGAGCTCCTCCTCGGCGAGGTGGAGGCGCATGGTGAGGCGTTCGAAGGAGGCCGGGTCGGTCTCGCGGAGCCGCTCGCAGGCGGTGTAGGCCGCGCGCAGGTTCGCCTTGGCCATGACGTTCGTGTACAGGTTGTCGTTGACGACGGTCGTGTACTCGTCTGGGCCGGTGACGCCGTGGATGTGGAAGTGGTCGTCCCCGCCGGTGCGCCAGAAGCCCAGGTCAGCCCAGAGGCGGGCGGTCTCAACGAGGATGTCGATGGCGCCCTGCGCGAGGAGCTCATCGTCGCCCGTGGCTGAGACGTACTGCATGAGGGCATGCGAGATGTCGGCGTCGATGTGGTACTGGGCGGTGCCGGCTGCGTAGTAGGCGGACGACTCGAGGCCGTTGATGGTGCGCCACGGGAAGAGGGCGCCCTTCTGGTTCATCTCGTGCGCGCGCTGGCGTGCCGCGTCGAGCATCTGGTGGCGGAAGCGGAGCGCGTTGCGGGCCACATTCGGGGCCGTGTAGCTGAGGAACGGGAGGACGTACACCTCGGTGTCCCAGAAGTAGTGGCCGCCGTATCCGGAGCCGGAGACGCCCTTGGCCGCGATGCCGCCGCCGTCGGTGCGGGCCGTGGCCTGGGCGAGCTGGAAGAGGTTCCAACGGGTCGCCTGCTGGTACACGGGGTGGCCGTGGATGATGATGTCGCTGCGGTCCCAGAAGTCGTCGAGCCACTCGCGCTGCCACGTGTAGACATCCTCGACCGGGATCTCACGCATGCGGTCGAGGGTGCGGTCGGCACGGTCGGCGAGCTCGCGCGTGGGCACGCTCTTCGACGTGTGGTACGCGACGTGCTTGATGATGCGCACTGGCATGCCCGGTTCCGCGCGAACGCGGAAGGCGGTCTCGGCGAAGTCCGCGTCGACGCGGGTCGTCGCATCCCACTCGTTGTCGGTGACGATGTCGTGGTCTGCCGCGACCGCGATGGTCATGCCGGAGTGCGTGGTGCGGTAGGCGAGCATCGAGCGGAGGCCCTCCTCGCGTGCGATGCGGGACTGGAGGACCCGGTCGGTGAACGATTCCGCCTTGCGCGGGTCGAACGCGACCTCGGTCTCCTTCTTGCCGCGCTGGAACTCGTCGCCGCCGTCCTGGCGGTTGATGATCTGGCTCGAGAGCAGGATGGACGCGCCGCGGTCGACCATCTCGACCTCGTAGTCGAGGAGCATGTAGTGGCGGTCGGTGAACGACACGAGTCGGTGCGAGCGGATGCGCACGTGCTTGCCCGACGGCGTGCGCCAGTCGAGCTCGCGGGTCAGGACGCCGTCCTTGAATGACAGCACGCGTGAGTAGGAGAGCAGGTCCGCTTCGCTGATGACGAGCGGCTCGTCGTCCACGAAGAGGCGGATGATCTTCGCGTCTGGCACGTTGACGATCGTCTGCCCGACCTGGGCGAAGCCGAACGCGTCCTCTGCGTGACGGATGGGCCACGTCTCGTGGAACCCGTTGATGAAGGTCCCGTACATGTAGCCGTCGCGGCTCTCTTCGAGGTTGCCGCGGAGGCCGAGGTAGCCGTTGCCGGTGGCGAAGAGCGTCTCGACGAGACCCTGCGAGTTGGCGTCGAATTCGTGCTCGACGAGTGCCCACTCGTCGAGCGGGAAGCGGTGCCGGTCCAGCGGGTCTTCCGTGGAGAGGTTCATGCGTTGCCTTCCTTGCTGTCAGAGATGACAGCCTTGCTGTCAGAGACGACAGCCTTGCTGTCTGAAGCGACAGCCTTGCTGTCTGAGTTCGTGAACACCGGCACGAGCTCTGCGAGGTCGTCGACCACGGTGTCGGCCCCTGAGGACATGAGCTCTTCCTGGCTCGCCTCGCGGGACACCCCGATGACCAGGCCGAAGTCGCCGTCGCGTCCTGCCTGCACGCCGGAGTGCGCATCCTCGACGACGACGCACTGCGCCGCGGTGAGGCCGAGCAGCTGGGCCGCGTAGAGGTAGGTGTCCGGGGCCGGCTTGCCGGCGATGCCGTGCTGGGCGGCGACGAGGCCGTCGACGACGGTCTCGAAGCGGTCGAGGAGGCCGGCTGCCGTGAGCACGGGTACCGCGTTGCGCGAGCTGGAGACGACGGCGACGCGCAGGCCGTGGTCGACGGCGGCGTTCAGGAACTCGACGGACCCGGGGTATGCCTTGACGCCGGTCTCGGCGAGTTCCGAGTTGAAGGTGTCGTTCTTGCGGTTCCCGAGGCCGCACACGGTCTCGAGCTCGGGCGAGTCCTCGGGGGTCCCGTTCTCGAGCGTGATGCCGCGGGAGGCGAGGAACGACCTGACACCGTCGTAGCGAGGTTTGCCGTCGATGTAGCGCAGGTAGTCGTCGTCGGTGTACGCGGGGCCGACGCCCTTGAGCGTGAGGTAGTCGGTGAAGAGCCTCGCCCATGCGCGCATGTGCACCTCGGCGGTCGGCGTGATGACGCCGTCGAGGTCGAAGAGTATGGCTTGTGAACTGGTGAGCTGTGTCACGTCTCGAAGACGAGGAGCGATCATTGCATCCAACCTTGCATCGTTGGGTGGCGCCGTGACGCCGTTCTATGGTGCACGACAGAATTCACCGATGTGCTCCTCCCTCGATGCACACCGCAGATCCCCGGCGCGGTGATCAATATCGTAGGGCGTCCTGGGGGTGAGATGCGTCCATTTTCGGACGATCCGTTCAGCCGGTCTCGTGGATGTGGCTGCGCTCCGCCTGACGGCTGAAGAGGGAGAGGATCTCGAGGGTCGTCGTGCCGTCGTTGGTCATGGAGTGCGGCCGGGTCGTGTCGAATTCTGCGGCTTCCCCTGCTTCGAGGATCGTGACCTCGTCGTCGAGCTGCAGGCGGAGTCGGCCGGCCAGGACGTAGCACCATTCGGTGCCTTCGTGGACTCGCAGCTGGACGGGCTTGTCTCGGTCTGCGGGCTTCTGCGGGGCGACGAGCACTTTGAACGCCTGCATGCCGTCGGTCGCGCGCGAGAGCGCGAGGTAGACGCGGTCGCCGCGTTTGACGGGCTTCGGGTGGATGCGCGGGTCGCCGGTGGAGGGCGCGCCGACGAGGTCGTCGAGCGGCACTCGGTAGCAGCGCGCGAGGGGCAGCAGCGCGTCGAGGGATGGCCGACGTCCGCCGGATTCGAGGCGCGAGAGCGTGCTGACGCTGAGGCCGGTCTCGTGGGCGACCTCGCTGAGTGTCATGCCCCGCGCTTGTCGGATCTCCCGGAGTCGCGGCGCGACGCGGCTGAGCGCTTCGGGGATGCTGGCCGTCTGCTCCGAGATCGTGTCTGGTGCGGTGTGGGAGGTGTGGGCTGAGCCCTGCTGCGCATCCATCATGTTGCGAAGTTAGCAAACGATGTTGCGGAACGCGAGACCCGGCGCGGAGACTCGACGCATGACACATCAGGATGCGCCGCTGCGAGCGGCAGACACCGAGGCTCAGCTGTGGGACGCCGTCGTGATCGGCGCCGGCCCGGCCGGGCTGAGCACTGCGCTGACCCTCACGAGAGGGTGCCGACGCGTTCTCGTGATCGACCACGGGGTCCCGCGGAATCGCTTCACCGACCACATGCACGGGGTGCTTGGCCACGAGGGGCTCGCGCCCGGCGAGCTGCGCAGGATCGGCAGGGCCGAGGTCGAGGCGCACGAGGGCAGCTTCGAGGATGCCCAGGTGGCGTCCGTGGACTCGGTCGCAGACGGCGACGGCACCCGCGTGCGCATCGCGACGACCGATGGCCGGACCTTCCGGGCGCGTGCGGTGGTGGTGGCGACGGGGCTCCGCGACGAGCTCCCCAACGTGCCCGGATTGCGCGCGCTCTGGGGTCGTGGCGTGTACGCGTGCCCGTTCTGCGACGGCTACGAGCATCGCGACCGACCGATCGCCGTGCTCGCGAACGGCGACCACTCCGACATGAAGGCGCACCTCCTGCGCCAATGGAGCGCTGACCTCGTGCTGCTCGTGAACGGCTCGTTTGCGCTCGGCGAGGTCGAGGCGAGGGCGCTCACCGCGCGGGGGATCCGCATCGAACGCTCCGGAGTCGACGAGGTGATCGCGGGCGACGACGATCGTGTGCGCGGCGTGCGCCTCGCGAACGGCACCGAGCTGGAACTCGAGGCGATCTTCACGAATCCCGCCTTCGTGCCGTTGACGGACTTCCTCGACGGTGTCGAGGTGCGCGGCTCCGAGCATCCGGACGCCCGCGTCTGGGTTGTCGGCAACGCGGGGGACCCGCGCGCCAACGTGCCCGTCTCGATCGGCCAGGGCGCGACGGCGGGAGGCGACGTCGCGTTCGCCCTGCTCATGGATGAGATCGCAGCGGCGACCGCGGGCGAGCAGCGGCCTTAGCCGCTGCTCGCCCGGCAGCTGACGGGAAGTCGCCTACTCCGACTCGCTGTCACCCTCGCCGGCCTGTGCGGGTCGTTCACCGCGCCGGCGGATGGCGGCCGCGGTGGCGAGTGCGCCGGCGGCCAGCACGGCGGCTCCGCCGATGGTCGGCGCGAGCAGCTCACCGCCGGTGGATGCGAGTCCGTCGGGCGTCGCGGTGGCGCTCGGGGATGCCGTGGCCCATCCGGGCGCCGAAGTGCTCGGCGTGGGAGTCCCGGTCGCGCCGGGTGTGCCCGTCGGGGAGGCGGTCGGCGTCAGCGGAGGGGTGGAGGTCGGGGCGGGAGTCGCCGTCGGGGATACCGTGGGCGTCGGCGTGACCGGCACCTCGATGAGCTGCTCCTTGGGAAGCACCTGCACGATGGTGGGCCGGGGGCCGGCGAACGAACCTGCCGGCGCGGGCGTTCCAGCCGGGAGGAAGTCGGGGAACAGCGAGTTCTGCACCTCGAAGGAGCCGTCCTCTCCGGGGTGCTGGACGGCGACGAACACGTGGCGCTCGCTGTCGTGGATGACCGGCCCGCACGTCTCGCTCTCGCGAGGCACGGCCAGGAACTGCTCGACGTTGCCGCGGTCGGGGCCCTCCAGCGTCACGCGGAAGAGGCCGTCGTTGTAGCCGATCGTGCTCGGGGCGCCGTCGGTCGAGATCCAGAGGTTCCCGACGGAGTCGAACGCGAGGTTGTCCGGGCAGGAGATGGGCGACACCTGCGCCGCGGGGAAGCCGGAGAAGTACGCAGACGAGTTCGTGGCAGGGTCGCCGCAGAGCAGCAGCAGGTTCCAGGTGAAGCTCGTGGCCGTCTGGTCGCCCCCTGCCTCGGTGATCTCGACGACGTGCCCGTCGCGGTTCTCGGCGCGCGGGTTGGCCTCGTCGGCACCGGCGCGGCCCGGGGTGCCGCGGTTCGTGTTGTTGGTGCAGGCGACGTAGACCTTCCCGGTGAAGGGGTTCGGCTCCACGTCCTCACAGCGATCCATCTTGGTGGCGCCTGCGAGGTCTGCGGCGAGGCGCGTGTTGACGAGCACCTGGTCGACCGACATGCCGGCGATCTGGGATGCCCCGCCGACGACCAGCGGCAGCCAGGTGCCGGTGCCGTCGAAGGCCTCGTCGCTCGGGAGTGCGCCCGACCCCGTGATCTCCGAGGCGGGGGAGTTGCCCGCGAACTGCGCGACGTAGAGGTCGCCGTTGGCGAGCAGCGTCATGTTGTGGGCGCGGTTGCCTTCGATGTACGTGTCGCGGGACACGAACTTGTACAGGTAGTCGAAGCGCTCGTCGTCACCGGTGTAGGCCACGACCTTGCCGTTCGCGGCGATCGAGATGTTGGCGCCCTCATGCTTGAGGCGACCGAGCATCGAGTGCTTCTTTGGTGTGCTCGTCGGGTCGAGCGGGTCGATCTCGATGATCCAGCCGAAGCGGTTGGCTTCGTTCTCGTACCCGGCGTTCCTCGTGTCGAAGCGGGGCGCATCCAGCTCCCAGCCGCGGGCGGTCTCGCTGTCGGAGAGGCCGTACCGCTTGTCTTCTGCCGAGACCCCGGGGGAACGGAAGTAGCCGTTGAAGTTCTCCTCGCCGGAGAGGATGGTGCCCCACGGGGTCGTGCCGCCCGCGCAGTTGCCCAGTGTCCCCTTGACCCAGCGGCCGGCTGGGTCCTCCACCGTCGTCAGGAGCGGCGACCCCGCGGCTGGCCCAGTGACCTCGTAGACCGTGTTGAGCAGGAAGCGGCGGTTGCGTTCGGCGCCGACGACGTAGTTCCAGGGGTGTTCGGCGGAGGTGCGCTCGAGCTCCACGACGGTGAGGCCGTGTGCGGCTCGGCTGACGGCCCGAACCCGCGCCTGCTCGTTCTGGAGCTGCGCCGCGGGGAACATGATGTTCTCGTTGGTGTACTCGTGGTTGACGAACAGCACCGCGCGAAGGCCGTCCGTGCCATCGAGCGGCAGGATGTCCGTGTAGTCGCAGTTGTAGCCGAACTGGCGGGCCTGCGCGGCCTCCGTCTGGTCCGCTGGGTCGAAGATCGGGCTGTCGGCGAAGAGCGGGTCTCCCCAGCGGATGAGGGCGCGCCAGTCGTAGCCGTCCGGCACCGTGAACGTATCGGACATGGCGTCGACGGGTGAGATCGGGGTGAACTCGAGTGGCGAGGCGGCGGGGCCGAACGGCGACGCGCTCGGGGCGGCCTCGGCGCGAGGCGCGGCGCTGAAGGCGAGGGTGATGGCGCCTGCGAGTCCGGCGCTCGCGCCGAGCATGGTGCGACGCGAAAGCTGCGCGGACACGATGTCGCGGAAGTAGGCGTTCGACGAGGTGTTGCAGACCTCGCCCGTGCACGCGTTGGCGCACTTGAGGGCGCAGGTCACTGGGCTGCGCTTGCCCTTCGTGTGCCCGAGCATCGGGAGGAACGTGCGGCGCGAGACATCGGTCATGGGAGAACTCCTTCGTCGGGGGACTCGACGAAGGCAAGCAGCGCGTGAGGAACGGAGAATGGTCGCGGGGTGAATGCCCGGTGAATCCGCGTGAGGGCTGCCTAACGCGGGCGCGCTGCCCGCAGCGTGGCGAGGTGGTGCTCGCGAATCGACGCCTCGATCTCGGCGCCCGGCGCCCCGGACTCGACGAGATCGATCTGCTGCTCGTGCTCGGCGAGGGAGGCCCTGGCGTGCTCCGGCACGAACCCGAGCGTCGAATGACGCACCTGCGTGAGCCTGAGACGGGTCCGTTCGACGAGCTCGAGGAGGTGCGCGTTCGGGCACCGCCGGTAGAGCACGCGGTGGAAGCGCGCGTTCAGGTCCATGAACGCAACTGCATCGAGGGCGTCGATCGCCTGCCGCATCGACTCGGTGATCTGGCGGGCCTCCGCGAGGTCGGCCGGGGTCATGTGCGGGGCGGCGCTCGCGGTCGCGTAGCCGCCGAGCACCGCAAGCGATTCGAGGGTCTGCGAGAAGAGCTCGGGGTTGAGCCCGGACACCTGCGCCCCGACATTGCGTTCGAAGGTGACAGCGCCTTCGGCTTCGAGCATCCGGATCGCTTCGCGGACGGGCACGGTGCTCACCCCGATCTGATTCGCGATGGACCCCAGCACGAGGCGGTACCCCGGAGGGAACGTGCCATCGGAGATGCGCTCGTTGAGGTAGTCGTAAGCGAGGCGCGCCTTGCCGGGCGCGAGGGTCTCCAGAGTTCGTGCCACAGTCTCCACGTTCCACCTCTTGCTTCATTGCCGGGGGTAGGAGTGACCATATACGTCCCTGACCCACGTCTCGTCCATCTGGGCGGGTGCCGAGGCGAGGCCCGCCTGAGTTGACGTGCCCGGGTATTTCTTGGCATCATCATTGAACTTCATTCGATTGCATAGATCGCCGCCTCGTCCAGACGGGCACGCAGCGCGGCAGTCGACCACAAGCCGCGCCGCCTCGGGGATGCCGTGTTCCCCCGGGGCGGCGCTTTTTTGTGCCCCGCAGAGCTTCGGGCCGTCGGCTTCCGGCAGTAGAGTTCATGCAATTGCATTGAAATGGATGGAGCTGTCATGACCGGCACGATCGAGTTCGGCCTCAACACCTTCGGCGACGCGACCAACGACCTCGAGGGGCATCCGCGCTCGCACGCCCAGGTCATTCGCGATGTCATCGAAGAAGGCGTCCTCGCCGAAGAGGTTGGCATCGACGCGTTCGCGGTCGGCGAGCACCACAGGGACGACTTCGCGATCTCGACCCCAGAGACCGTGCTCGCAGCCATCGCCGCACGCACCGAGCGCATTCGCCTCGGGAGTGCCGTGACCGTGCTCAGCTCCGACGATCCCGTCCGCGTCTTCCAGCGCTTCTCGACCGTGGACGCCATCTCCAACGGGCGCGCGGAGGTCATGCTCGGCCGCGGCTCCTTCACGGAGTCCTTCCCTCTCTTCGGGTTCAACCTCCAGGACTACGAGGTGCTCTTCGAGGAGAAGCTCGACCTGTTCATGAAGATCGCGGCGGGCGGACCCGTCAGCTGGAGCGGCACCGTCCGCGGCGCGCTCAACGACGTGACCGTGCATCCGCAACTCGAGGAGGGGCGCCTGCGCACGTGGGCCGCCGTCGGCGGAACACCGCAGTCCGTCGTCCGCGCCGCCCAGTACTCGATGCCGCTCATGCTCGCGATCATCGGCGGAGAATCGGCGCGCTTCGCGCCCTTCGCCAACCTCTACCGGAAAGCCAACGAGCAGTTCGGCCAGCCCAACGGGCCCATCGGTGCGCACTCGCCCGGCCACATCGCCGAGACCGACGAGCAGGCACGCGAGGAGCACTGGCTGAACTACCGGACCATGATGATGCGCATCGGCAAGGAGCGCGGCTGGTCGCCCATGCAATACGAGCAGTACGTGCAGGAGACGGGGGAGCGTGGCGCGCTCTATGTCGGCTCGCCCGAGACCGTCGCACGCAAGATCGCCGCGACCGTGCAGGTGCTCGGACTCCAGCGCTTCGACCTCAAGTACAGCGCGGGCACGCTCCCGCACGAGCACAGCATGAAGGCCATCGAGCTCTACGGAACGAAGGTCATCCCCATGGTGAGGGATCTCCTCGCCTGATTGTGCGGATGCACGGCCCAGGTGCTGCGGGCTGGGCGAAATGCTCGTGAAGCGCCCAGCCCGCACGAGTAGCGTTGGAGCCCGGAGAACGCTTGAGCCCGCCACACTCGAGCCCGCCAACAACCGAGGAGTTTGCACTATGACGTACCCCAACGAAGCGGAACTGCTTGCGAAGGTCCCCGGCCAGCTGTTCATCGGCGGCGAATGGGTCGACGGCGCGGACGAGCCCTTCGCGGTCAACGACCCGTCGACCGGCACGGCGCTGAAGCACATCGCCAACGCGAACCCGGAGCAGGGCATCCAGGCGCTCGACGCGGCTGTCGCCGCTCAAGAGGACTTCGCGCGCATGGCCCCGCGTGAGCGCGGCGAGATCCTCCGCCGCGCCTTCGACATCCTGCAGGAGCGCCGCGACGAGATGGCGCTCATCATGACGCTCGAGATGGGCAAGCCCCTCGCCGAGGCGCAGGGCGAGGTCACCTACGGTGGCGAGTTCCTGCGCTGGTTCAGCGAGGAAGCCGTGCGCGTGCACGGCCGCTACGGCACGCAGCCGGAGGGCACGGGGCGCATGATCGTCTCGAAGCACCCCGTCGGCCCCGCATTCCTCATCACGCCGTGGAACTTCCCGCTCGCGATGGCGACGCGCAAGATCGCGCCGGCGATCGCCGCTGGCTGCACCTCGGTCGTGAAGCCCGCATCTCTCACGCCCCTCACCACGCTCTACTTCGTGAAGATCCTCGAAGAGGCCGGCCTGCCCAAGGGTGTTGTGAACGTCATCACGACCCGCAGCACCGCGGCCGTCTCGTCGCCGATCATCGCCGACCCGCGCCTCCGCAAGATCTCGTTCACCGGGTCGACCGGGGTCGGCCAGGGCCTCATGAAGGAAGCCACGAAGAACGTGCTGCGCACGTCGATGGAGCTCGGCGGCAACGCGCCGTTCGTCGTCTTCGAGGACGCCGACCTGGACAAGGCCGTCGAAGGCGTCATCGCGGCGAAGTTCCGCAACATCGGGCAGGCCTGCACGGCCGCGAACCGCATCCTCGTGCACACGGACGTCGCCGATGAGTTCGCGCGCCGCGTCACCGAGAAGGTGTCCTCGTTCAAGATCGGGCGCGGCACCGAGGAGGGCGTCGTCATCGGCCCGCTCGTCGAGGACAAGGCCGTCGACAAGGTCGCGTCGCTCGTCGACTCGGCCGTGGCCGCGGGTGCCGAGCTGCTCCACGGCGGCAAGCGCGTCGAGGGGGACGGGTCGTTCTACGAGCCGACCGTGCTCAACCGCACGCCGTCCTCCAGCGAGATCTTCCGCGAGGAGATCTTCGGACCCGTCCTCTCGATCACGACGTTCGCCGACGAGGAAGAGGCCATCCGCCTCGCCAACGACACCGAGTACGGCCTCGTCTCCTACGTGTTCACGGAAGACCTGAAGCGCGGCCAGCGGCTCATCGACCGCATCGAGACGGGCATGATGGGCCTCAACATCGGTGTGCTGTCCAACGCGGCGGCCCCGTTCGGCGGCGTCAAGATGTCCGGCATCGGCCGCGAGGGCGGTTTCGAGGGCATCGAGGAGTACCTGTACACGAAGTACACGCTCACCCCGAACCCCTACGCGTAGGCTCTCGCGCCTCCCGCATCCACCGATCCCGCCGCCGGCCTCGCGCCGACGGCGGGATCGCTGTCTCGCCGCCGAGCAGCGTCGGCCAGGGCAGGCTCAGCGTTGTGGGAGAACGCTCCTGCCACCCCGCAGAGCGACACCTCGCCACAACTCTGTCCGGTGCCGCGGCTGGTCGGGGATTGACCGCCGAGGTTCTCCACAGCCCGTGAGCGCACTCGTCTCGGCGCCCGGATCCCTCATAGCCTCGAGCGGTGGATGCAGGTGACAGGAGCGGCGCGAGCAGAGCCAGCCGACGACGCGACGATGCTGGGCGCGCAACGGGACGCGAGCCGCGCATCCCCTTGCCGAGCGAGCTTCGGTACTCCGCGTTCAGCGTCGCCGACGCTCGCGCCGCGGGCGTCTCCCGCGGACGCCTGAGGAACAGGGCTGAGGGAAGGCCCTTCCACGGTGTGCGCGTTCCAGAGGTCCCGCACGATCCGGGAGAGATCGGTCGCCTGCTCGGCCACCACGGTTCCCCCGATGAGTTCGAGGTGCTGGCCGAACGGATGCGGAACCTCGACCGCAGCTACCTGCCGATCATGTCCGCCGTTCAAGCGTTCGGCGGTGTCTCAGCGGCACGTCTCTACGGCCTCCCGCTTCCGCTCCGTCTGCTTCGGGACCCGACGGTGCATGTCATCGTGCCGAAGGTTCGAAATCCGCCGCGGGCGAGGGGCGTCTCGGCGCGATCCGTTCCGGCGAGGTTCTGGAGTGTCCAGGCATTGCGCGGCGCGAGCATCGCGTCGCCTGAGCTGCTGTACTGTCTGCTGGGGCGCGACCTGAGCGTGCACGAGCTCGTGCAGCTGGGCGACGCGCTGGTCTCCGAAGCAGGCAACTATCCTGGCCGCACGCTGCCGTGGGCGCTCACCAGCAGGGAACGGCTGGTTGCGGCAGCCGACGCGTGAGCGGGATGCACGGGGGCGGCGCGCCTGCGAGCCGCCACGGGTCTGCTTCGGGATGGCGTCGAGTCGCCGTGGGAGACGGTGACACGTCTTGTGCTCGTGGAGTCCGGGTATCCCGAGCCTGCGGTGAACTTCCAGCTCATGTCGGGGGAGCGCAGGATCGCTCGCCTCGATCTCGCCGATCTGCGCGCACGCATCGCGTACGAGTACGACGGGGACGGCCATCGGAAGGACAAGCGCCAGTGGCGTCTCGACATCACACGCAGTCGGGAGATCCAGGGTGAGCGCTGGAGTCACGTCCGACTCACGGTGGCCGATCTGGAGCCGGCCACCGGTTTGGAGACCTTCACGTCCTACGCGCATCGACTCCGGGCGGAGCGGCTTGGCGAATGATGCGCGCGCGGGGATCAGCGTTGTGGCAAAGCGTCGTCAGCGTTCGGCGGAGCTGCGCATGTCCACAACTCTGCGGTCAGCGGGCCCGGGCGCAGCAGCGGGTGCGGGTGCGGGTGCGGGAGCTCACGGGGTGGGCTGGCAGCTGGGGCACCAGGCGGCGACGCGCTCTCTGCCCTGCAGGCCGCGGCGGATGCGCGTGCCGCAGCGCAGGCACGGCTTGCCGTACCTGCCGTAGACATACGTGCGCTTCCCTGGGCGCAGATCGCCGGTCGTCGTCCGCTCCACTCGGTCTCGGTTCGCGACGATGAGCTTGTGGCCGAGCTCGACGAGCCGGTCGAGGTCGCCCGCCCCGGAGACGTGGGTGTGCGGGTGCAGACCGCGCAGGAACAGCAGCTCGGTCACGTACACGTTCCCGAGGCCCGCGAGGTTTCGCTGCTCGAGGAGTGCGCCGGCCAGTTCCGCGTCTGGTTCGCGGCGCAGATTCGCCACGGCGAGGCCCGGATCCCAGTTGTCGCCGAGCAGGTCGGGGCCGAGGTGGCCAACCGCGTCCTCCTCGTCGTCGCGCGGCAGCATCTCGACAACCGGCAGCTCGAAGCCGACAGCGGTGCCGGCGGCGGTGCCGAGGACGACTCTCGCGAGGTAGTCCGGGCGGGGCCATTTCGCGCCGAGCTGCACAAGCTGCCAGCTGCCGTCCATCCCGAGGTGGGTGTGCAGAGTGTGCTCGCCTATGCGCGTCAGCAGGTGCTTGCCTCGCGGCACGACCCCGTCGACGGTGAGGCCGCTGAGGTCGAGCGCCGCGTACTTCGGAACCCGCAGCTCGAAGCGGGTCAGCTCGCGCCCCGCGAGAGCGCGGTTTAGGCGGGTCGCCGCGCGGTAGACGGTGTCACCTTCGGGCATCACGCACCCCGATGCCGAGGTGCGCCGCGAGGTGGGGAGCAAGCGCCTCGAGCTGCGAAGGCGTCACGGTGACGCCGCGGAGGCCGTCGAGGCCCGTGATGGTTGAGAACTCGAGGCCGCGCAGGTCGACGTGCTCGAGGCGTGCGCCCGTGACGTCGAGGATGCCGGTGCGGCTCTCCGTGAACGCGACGCGCTTCGCTGTGGCGCCGCCCAGGTCGATCTCGTCGAACGCGCAGTCCGCGAACCGCACGTCGGTGAGGGTGGCCCCTCGCAGATTGACGTAGCCGAGACGATTGTCGCGGAACTCGACATTCTGGAGGTCGCTCTCGTGGAGGTCGGCAGAGCCGAGTCGCGAAGCCGTCCACGAGACGGAGCGGAACGACTGGCGCTGTCCCTCGACGACGGGCACTTCGACGCGCTCCAGCACGCACTCGCTCACCCGGCCCGAGTGGAGCAGGAGCCTGCGGGCGGTGAGCCCCTCGATGCGGCACTCGGAGAAGGTCACGCCGGCGGCGTCGATCTCCTCACCCTGCACGTCGACGAAGTGCTGCAGCTCGTGGACCCGCGCTGTCGCGAAGTCCACGGCACGCGCCTCGTCGAGTTCCGGCAGGAACGGTGCCTCGATCCTCGCCTCGGTGCCGCCTGTCCTGTTTCCTCGTCGTCCGCGTGCTGCTGCCAATGCGTTTCCTCTCATCGTTGGTGTGTTCAGTTCCCGCGCATCCGCAGGCCGCGGGTGGTGAGCGAGAACCCGCCTTCCTGCAGCATGCTCGCGAGGGGCGTCTCGAGCACGAAGGTGCCGTCGACGCGTTCGATCACGAGGTTCGGGATGCGCGCCCGCCGGATCGTCTCGGCGAGCGACCTCGCCGCCGCCCGGAGCACCTCGTCGGAGTCGGTGAAGGTGAGGAGGGTCTTGCCGCCGCGCTCGACGTACAGTGCGAGCTCACCGTCGACCATCGTGACGAGCCCACCGGCCTTCCTGCCTGGCCGGTGCTTGGTCTGCGACTCCTCGGCGTCGGGCCACGCGAGGGCGGCACCGTATGGGTTCGCCGGATCGGTGGCGGCGAGCGTCAGCGTCTCGAACCGCTTCTCCGCGTCGAGCTCATTCGTGAAACCCCGCAGGCGGTCGACGGCGCCAACGGTCGAGAACTGGGCGGCGCCGAGCTTCTCGATGAAGTAGCCTCGCCTCGCCTTGCCAGACTCCTCGAAGCGCGCGAGGACGCGGTACACGAGCGCGAAACCGCCGAGGATCTCCTCCGCCATGACGCTGCCCCGGGTCACGATGCCGTAGCGGTCGAGCAGCAGGTCCCCGATGGCGAGGCCGCGCTCGGTCGCATCGCTGACTCCGTTCAGCCCGAGCGTCCAGCGTCCGCTCGTGTGGGGCTGCGATGGGGCGGGGCGCTGCGATGCGAAGGCGGATGCGGTGGGGCCGCCGGCGGAGTCGCTCGGAGCCATGGCGACACGGCCGCGGTAGAGCCTCCCGCGGGCGGCGCGGCTCGGGGCGCGGTGCGCCGAGGTGCTCGCCGCCCCCGGCCCGCCAGAGAGCAGCGCGCGCAGGGGTGCAAGCGTGTCGTTGGTCACACGCCCCTGCCAGACGAGCGCCCAGAGCGCGTCGGAGAGCTCGCGGTCGCTGACTGACTCGGGTTCGAGCATCAGGCGCACGTGCCTCGACAGCTGGGGGAAGAAGCCGGGGCCGGAGCCGGCGAGCGCGTCGAGGAGGTGCCTGCCGCGCGCATCCGGCTCGCCCTCTGGCTGGTCGGGAAGCGTGAGGTGCGCAGTGTCGGCGAGGTGCAGGCTGATCCAGCCGTCACTCGAGCCGATCGCGCCGTGCCCGCGCCATAGGACCTCGCCCGCGGTCGTGAGCTCGTCGAGCATGCTCGGGTGGTAGTCGCGAACCCTGGCGGGCAGGATGAGCGTCTCGAGCGCCGATGCGGGGACGGGCACGCCCGCGAGCTGGTCGATGACGGTGATGAGGCCGTCGATGCCGCGCAGGTCGCCGCCGACGTGCTGCCAGGCGGGAAGGAACCTGGCGAACGCGGAGTGGTCGACCGGCTCGATCTCGCTGCGGAGCGCGGCGAGGGAGCGGGCGCGGAGTCGCTTGAGCACGGTCTCGTCGACCCACTCGGAGCCCTCGCGGTCTGGGCGGAACTCGCCCTCGACGACGCGGCGCGCCAGCTCGAGACGGGTGAGGGCCTCGCGCACGACGGCTTGCCCGGTGCCGTAGCGCTCCGCGACCTCGGCGACGGAGAATGGCCCGTGCGAGCGCGCGTAGCGGGAGACGAGGTCGCCGACCGGGTCGTCGACCGGGTCGATGAAGGCGACGGGAACGCCGATCGGCAGCGCTACCCCGAGCGCGTCGCGGAGCCTGCTGGCGTCCTCGATCGCGGCGATGCGCTCGACGCCGGCGATGCGCACGCGCAGGGCGCGCTTGGCGCTGACGAGCTCAGCCGCGTACTGCTCCGCGACCTCGATGCTCGCGCCGGGGCGCGCCTCGGCGGCCGCCTCGCGCTCCGCCCCGTCCCCGTCTCGCTCGTGCTCGCCGCCCGGCTCCTCGACATCGTCGGTGCCTTGGGCATCGTCGCCGAGCAGACGCTCGGCGATCTCCTCGACGCTGATCGGTCCGAGCACGCGCAGCAGGTCGGCGACGCCTTCAGCATCGCGGGCCCGCCTGTCCGGTGCCGTGCGCTGCAGCTCTGCCTCGAGTCTGGCGATGACGTTCGCGTCGAGCAGCTCGCGCAGCTCGACGCGGCCGAGCAGGTCGGCGAGGAGGCTCGTGTCGAGGGCCAGCGCGGCCGCGCGGCGCTCCGCGAGCGGGCTGTCGCCCTCGTACATGAACGCGCCGACGTAGCCGAACAGCAGCGTTCGCGCGAACGGGGAGGCCTGCTCGGTCGTGACGTCGACGAGGCGTACCTCGCGCCCGGCGATGCGCTTGGCGAGGTCGACGAGCGCATCGAGGTCGTAGACGTCGTGCAGAACCTCTCGCACGGCTTCGAGGATGATCGGGAACGTCGGGTACTGCTTGGCGACGTCGAGCAGCTGCGCCGCCTTCTGTCGCTGCTGCCACAGCGGGGAGCGCTTGCCGGGGTTGAGGCGCGGAAGCAGCAGCGCTCGGGCCGCGGCCTCGCGGAAGCGCGAGGCGAAGAGCGCGGAGCCGCCCACCTCGCGTGCCACGATCTGCTCGATCTCGTCGGCTTCGAGTGCGAACAGCTCGGCCCCGGGCGGTTCGGCGTCGCCTTCGGGGATGCGAACGATGATGCCGTCGTCGCTCGCGACGACTCCACCGTCGAGTCCGTATTGGTCGCGGATGCGCGCGGCGACGATGAGCCCCCAGGGCGAGTGCACGGGGGAGCCGTACGGAGAGTGCAGGATGATGCGCCAGTCGCCGAGCTCGTCCCGAGTGCGTTCGACGATGAGCGTGTGGTCGCTCGGCACCTGCCCCGTCGCGTCCTGCTGCTCGCGGACGTAGGCGACGGCGTTCTGCACGGCGTTGTCGTCCATGAGCGTGGAGAGCGCCTCCGGCACGCGCCCCTTGGCGGCGATCTCGCGGGTGATGGCGCCGATGGCCTGACCGAGCTCGGAGGAGCGTCCGAGGGCGTCCCCGGTCCAGAACGGCAGGCGCCCCGGCTGGCCGTAGGCGGGGGTCACGAGGACACGGTCGAACGTGATCTCGGCGATGCGCCAGCTCGTCGCGCCGAGGGCGAAGATGTCGCCGACGCGTGATTCGTAGACCATCTCCTCGTCGAGCTCGCCGACGCGCCTCGGCCCGCGCTGCGCGTCGGCGTCTTCGGATCCCGCGAGGAAGACGCCGAAGAGTCCTCGATCCGGGATGGTGCCGCCGGAGGTGACCGCCAGCCGGGCGGCACCGGGTCGGCCGGTGAGGCGCCCGAGGTCGCGGTCCCACACGAGGCGGGGCCGCAGCTCGGAGAACTGGTCGGACGGGTACTTGCCGGAGAGGAGGTCGAGCGTCGCCTCGAACAGGGGGCGGGACAGCGACGCGAACGGGGCCGAACGGCGGACGAGGTCGAACCACTCCTCGACGTCGAGGTCCTCGATGGCGGCGGCCGCGATGGTCTGCTGGGCGAGCACGTCGAGCGGGTTGGCGAGCACCCGCATCCGCTCGATCTGCCCCGTCACCATGCGGGAGGCGAGCACGGAGGAGTGCAGCACGTCAGCTCGGTGCTTGGGGAAGATCGTGCCCTCCGAGGTCTCTCCGACCTGGTGCCCGGCGCGGCCGACCCGTTGGAGGCCGCTCGCGACCGATGGCGGCGACTCGACCTGCACGACGAGGTCGACGTCGCCCATGTCGATGCCGAGCTCAAGGCTCGAGGTCGCGACGACGCAGCGCAGCGTGCCGCTCTTGAGCGCGTTCTCGACCTCGGCGCGAGACTCCTTCGAGACGGAGCCGTGGTGGGCGCGCGCAAACGACAGCGGGGCGCCGGCGGACTGGCCTGCCTGTCCCATCGACACGGCCGGCGGGCGCTTCGGGTCGGGTTTCGGCTTCGCGCTGTGATCGCCGGAGGACCAGCGCACGCCGGGCGCCGCGGCACCGTACGGATCGCTCTCGTGGGCGGCCTCGATCGACGGGGCGTCGACCGCCGCGCGCTCCTCCGCGATCTCGTTGAGCCGCGCCGTGAGACGCTCGGCGAGTCGCCGAGAGTTGACGAACACGATCGTGGAGCGGTGCGACTCGACGAGGTCGGCGATGGACTCTTCGATGTGCGGCCACACCGAGCCGCTCTCTTCTGCGTCGACCTTCGGATCCCGCAGGGTCCCCGCGGCGGCGCCCGCTTCGAAGTCAGCGAACGGGTCGGCGTCGTCGACGGCACCGGACGCGTCGGCCGCGGTCGGGGTGGCGGCCCCCGCCCGCGTCATGCCGATGTCGCTCAGGTCTTCGACCGGGACGCGCACCTCCAGCTTGAAGGTCTTCGTGCTCGGGGGCGCCACCACCTTGACGGGAGCGTTGCCTGCGAGGAAACGCGACATCTCGTCGAGCGGGCGGACGGTCGCCGAGAGTCCGATTCGCTGCGCCGGCTTGTCGAGGAGGGCATCGAGCCGCTCGAGCGTCAGCGCCATGTGGGCACCGCGCTTGCTCGAGGCGACGGCGTGCACCTCGTCGATGATGACGGTGGTCACGCCGGTGAGCGTCTTCCGCGCCTGAGAGGTGAGCATGAGGTAGAGCGACTCTGGCGTCGTGATGAGGATGTCGGGAGGGTTGCGCAGCTGCTGCCTGCGCTCGGCGGGGCTCGTGTCGCCGGAGCGCACGCCGACGCGGATGTCGGGAGCGACGGCCCCGAGCCGCCTCGCCGTCTGCGTGATGCCGACGAGCGGCGAGTGCAGGTTGCGTTCGACGTCGACGCCGAGGGCCTTGAGGGGCGACAGGTACACGACTCGGGTGCGACGCGCGGCGTTCGGCTCCGAGCTCTGCGCCCCGCGCTCGGCGGCCAGCTGGTCGATCGCCCAGAGGAACGCGCTGAGCGTCTTGCCCGAACCAGTCGGTGCCACGACAAGCGTGTGATGCCCGCCGGCGATCTCGCGCCAGGATGCGTCCTGCACGGCAGTGGGGCCGACGAAGGCGCCTTGGAACCACTCCCGCGTGGCGGGTGAGAACGCATCCAGCGCGGTCGATTTCGGCATGGGGACTACAGAACCACACACCACCGACATCAGCCTCCAGGAGGACGGGATCAACCCCGCGGAGGACGATCATTCAGCCGTGATGGGCGAAGCTGGACGCACCACATTCTGAAGGAGTGATCTCACATGAAGCGTCTTGTCCGCCCCCGCCGGGGCCGCATGATCGCCGGTGTCTGCGCGGGTATCGCGCAGCGTTTCGGCTGGTCGCCGTTCGTCGTCCGCCTGCTCACCGTCCTGTCGGTCCTCATCCCGGGCCCGCAGGTCATCATCTACCTGGCGCTCTGGCTGCTCATCCCGAACGACTAGCGAGAACGGCCTGAGACGAGAGCTACTCGAGCACCCGCTCGAGGAACGCCGCCATGAGCGGCAGCTCCGTCTCGGACACGGCGTGACCGAGGCCCGCCTCGACGTACTTCTGGACGTCGGCGTGGGCCTCGAGCCATGCCGCCGTGTGCTCGACGGCGAGAGCGGGGATGACGGTGTCGGCGTCGCCGCGCCCCCAGAAGACGGGCGGACGCGTCTGGGCGAGCTCGGCATCCCCCGGCAGCGTGCCGACGGCGACGAGCCCGGAGATGAGGAGTGCTCCGGCGAACGAGCCCGGTCGCTGACGGAGCGCCTGCATGGCGACGATGCTGCCCTGCGAGTAGCCGAGCAGGGCGATCGGCGCGCCTGAGGTGAAGACGCCGAGCCCGTCGAGCAGCTCGAGCAGCGCTGATGCCGCGTCGTTCGCACCGCGCTCGAGGCTCAGCTGCGCGTCGGCATCCACGGCGACTTCCCCGGTCATCGGGTCGGCGAAGCGCAACGGGAACCATTCGCGCCCGCCCTCCGGCTGGATGTGCGGGGCAGGCACCGAGACGTAGCGGTAGCCCTGCGGCAGCTGGCCGGTGAGGCTCAGGATGTCGGTGCCGTCCGCGCCGTATCCGTGCAGGCCCACGACCAGGGGAACCCTGCTCGTGGCCGCCGTCTCGGCGTCGCCGCCGCGCCAGAGGAGTGTCGTGGGGTCGATACCTGTGGATGCAGTGCTCACCCGGGAAACATACATGGTCCACAATGGGGTCATGACGGTGCGCACTCCTGATCCTGAGTCCGGCTGGATGAACGACGACGAGCTCGCGCTCGTCAGGCGTCGCGTGCCGATGCTGTATGTCGAGGCCATCCCGGTGCGTGTCGACGCCGCGGGGAAGGTCGAGCATCTCGGTGTGCTGCTGCGCGCGGACAACCAGGGCGTCATGACGCGCTCGTTCGTGTCGGGGCGGGTGCAGTACGGCGAGTCGATCCGGGATGCGCTGCTGCGGCACCTGGAGAAGGACCTCGGCACGATGGCGTTCCCTGCGCTGCCGCAGGCGCTCGCGCCGTTCACGGTCGCCGAGTTCTCGCCGATGCCCGGCTCCGGTCTGTTCGATTCGCGGCAGCACGCGGTCGCGCTCGAGTTCATCGTGCCCGTCGCGGGGGAGTGCAACCCGCGCCAGGATGCGCTCGAGATCACGTGGCTGACGCCGCAGCAGGCACTCGACCCCGATCTTCTCGAGGAGCTCGAGGGCGGACGCGGCCAGGTGCTGCGGACTGCTATCGGTCACCTCGGCCTCTGGCCCTAGCCTCAACCCCTGCCGGGCGTCGTTCCCATGGCCATCCGCTACTGGCTCGTCGTGCAGCCCTTCGATCGTGCCCTCGCGATGGTCGAGGGCGGCTTCGTGCAGGCTCCGTGGGGTGCGCTCGAGGGGGTCGAGCAGATGGGGGTCTCCGACGGCGTCGTCATCTACTGCCCGCGGGAGGTCAACCCTGACGGCGAGCCCATGCGCAGCGTGGTGCAGGCCGGGTACGTGCTCGACGAGGAGCCGTACCGTGCCGGCGGTCGGGGCTCGTCGCCGTGGCGCCGAGAGGTGCAGTGGATGCGCGAGGCACGCCCCGCGCCCATCCGCCCGCTTCGGGAACTCCTCGACCTGACGCGCAACGACAAGTACTGGGGTGAGCGACTGCGTGCTGGCTGGCTGGAGCTGTCTCGCCGCGATTTCGAGATCTTCGAGGATGCCGTCAGGCGCCCGTCTCCTGAGCCGAGTGCGTTGGGGATGGGCCTCATCCGCGAGACGGGCCTCGCGCAGTCGGCGGAGCGGGCCGGGCGTGGGGAGCCGGATTCGGGCGAGGATCCGTACTCGATCAGGTTCTGATCGAGCAATATCGGCCCATGTGACACATTATTGAGTGTGCGTAATGAGCACCGCTGAGGTGTGCTTACGCTTCCGACCAGAGTGAGCTCGATGAACGGGGTGCCCATGATCGACGCGTTGGACTTCAGGCCGGCGGCGCAGCAGTCGAACCTACGAGCCACGATCGAGGACTCGGTTGCCGCGGCCATCGTGTCCGGCGGGCTGGCGGCTGGAACCCTCGTCTCCGTGCCTGCGCTCGCGGCCCGGTTCGAGGTGTCGGCGACGCCCGTGCGCGAGGCGATGTTGAACCTCGAGAAGCTCGGCTTCGTCGAACCCGTCCGCAACAAGGGC
Source organism: Pseudoclavibacter sp. JSM 162008 (assembly GCF_041366455.1). NCBI lineage: Bacteria > Bacillati > Actinomycetota > Actinomycetes > Micrococcales > Microbacteriaceae > Pseudoclavibacter > Pseudoclavibacter sp. JSM 162008. Next base: position 154,047 of record NZ_JBEWYX010000008.1, on the reverse strand, counting down.
TTCCGCGTCACGCACGTCTCGGTGGAGGAGCTGCGGCAGATCGTCGAGGTCAGGCAGATGCTCGAGGTGCCTGTCGTCCGGGAGCTCGCCGCCGATTTCCCTGTCGCGCCTCGGACTGAGCTGCGCGACCTCGCGACGCGGATCGACGCCGCCTCGGCTGCGGGTGACCTGCCCCTGTATCTCGCCGTCGACATCGAGTTCCACGAGCGGCTGCTCAGTCTGTCCGGCAACGATCGGCTCGTGTCGATCGTCACGGCGCTGCGGCGGCAGACGAGGCTCACGGGCCTCACGGAGATGCTCGGCTCCGAGGAGCTCGCCGCTTCGGCGCGCGAGCATGCGGACCTCCTCGTGCTGCTCGAGGCTGGCAAGGCGGATGAGGCTGCCGAGCTCATGCACCGCCACATCGGCCACGTCGTCGGCTGGTGGGCTGGCCTACCCGAAGAGGCTTAGCAAGCCCTGCACCTAGTGAAACACTTTGTAACAACTGTGTTTCAAGGGTGTTGAAGGGTCTACTGCGAGCGTCCGCCGAACAGTAATGTGTGACATCCCATCACCGGAGATGGTCCGGCGATTCTGACGTCTGTTCGGAAGGAACTCACCATGACTGCACGTCGTTCCACCAGCCCTCGGGGTGCTGGCCTCTGGAAGCGGGTGCTCCTCCCAGGAGCCCTCCTCGCAACTGCCGCACTGGCTCTGACCGGATGCTCCGGAGGTGTCGCCGGAGGCGGTGACACCGCGTCCGAGGATGGACCGATCAAGCTCGGACTCGCGGCCCCCTTCTCGGGATCCGAATCCGCCTTCGGCCCGTACATGGAGAACGGCGCGAAGATGGCGATCGATGAGCTCAACGAAGCCGGCGGCGTCCTCGGCCGCCAGCTCGAGCTCGTCACCGCCGACGACGCCTGCGACGCGACCAGCGCGACCGCCGCGGCGAACAAGCTCGTCACCGACGGCGTCGTCGCCTCCGTGGGCGGCTACTGCTCGGGCGCGACGCTCCCGACGCTCCCGATCTTCAACACGGCGGAAATCCCCATGGTGATCCCGGCCGCCAACTCGAACCAGCTCGTCGCGGCCGGCCTCGACAACGTGTTCCTCATCAACGGCACCGGCACGCAGCAGGCCCAGGCCATGCTCAAGTACGCCGAGAAGCAGGGCGTCAAGACGCTCGCGCTCGTCGATGACAACACCGACTACTCGACGGACCTCGCGAAGTCCGCCTCCGAGCAGGCCAAGGAGCTCGGCATCGAGGTCGTCCTCGAAGAGTCCGTCAACGCGGGCGAATCCGACTACGCGGCCAACGTCAACAAGGTCGTCTCGGCGAACCCGGACATGATGTACTGGACCGGCTACTACCAGGAGGGTGGCCTGATCACGCAGCAGCTGCGTGCCGCTGGCTACACCGGCAAGATCATGGTCGCCGACGGCTCGGTCGACGCGAAGTTCGCTGAGATCGCGGGCAGCTCGTCCGAGGGTGTGCTCGGCACGTTCACGCAGACCCCCGACATGCTCGAGGGTGCAACCGAGTGGATCGACGCCTACACGGAGAAGTTCGGCGCGGCTCCCGGCCCGTACTCGACGCAGAGCTACGACGCCGTCCGCGTCGTCGCCCAGGCGATCGAGGATGCAGGAAGCACTGAGGGACCCGCGGTCATCGAGGCGCTCAACGCGCTCGACGGCTTCGACATCTTCTCCGGCCCCCTCACCTTCACGGAAGAGGGAACGCTGACCGAGGGCGGATTCGCCATCGTCACCGTCGGACCCGACGGCACCTTCATCCTCGAGGATGACCTGAAGAGCTAGTCAGCCACGGCGGGCGGGGAGGGAACTCCCCGCCCGCTTCTGCAGTCAGGAACCACTGTGATTCAACTCATCATCGACGGGCTCTTCGTCGGATCCTTCTACGCGCTCGTCGCGCTCGGCTACAGCATGGTGTACGGCATCATCAAGCTGCTCAACTTCGCGCACGGCGACGTCTACATGGTCGGCGCGTTCGCCGGCCTCACGATCTTCTCGGCCTTCTCCGGCCTCGCCGGGGGCGGCATCCTCTCGATCCTGCTCGTCATGCTGCTCGCGATGATCTTCACCGGCATCCTCGGCGTGACGATCGAGCGGGTGGCCTACCGTCCGCTGCGCTCGAGCCCCAGACTCGCCGTGCTCATCACCGCGGTCGGCATGTCGTTCATCCTCGAGTACGGCGTGCGCCAGATCTTCGGGCCGGACCCTAAGGTGTACCCGACGCGTCTCGAAGGCGAGACGCTCGACCTGCTCGGCGGCCGCATCACGATGCCGCAGATCGTCATGATGCTCGTCGCGGCCGCCCTCATGTTCGGCCTCAACACCTACATCATGCGCTCCCGCGACGGGCGGGCCATGCGCGCCATCGCGCTCGACCCCACGGCAGCCCAGCTCATGGGCGTCAACGTCAACAAGGTCATCTCGCGCACGTTCTTCATCGGCTCCGCGCTCGCGGGCGCCGCCGGGGTCATGGCTGGCGCCTACTACGGCACTATCGACTTCCTCGCCGGCTTCGTCATCGGGTTGAAGGCGTTCACGGCCGCCGTCATCGGCGGCATCGGAAACCTCTACGGCGCCATGCTCGGGGGCCTCGTGCTCGGCTTGCTCGAAGCGTTCGGCACCCACTGGCTCGGCGGGGAGTGGCGTGACGTGTTCTCGTTCGCGTGCCTGATCCTCTTCCTGTCCTTCAGACCGACCGGCATCCTCGGTGCCCGCGTCGTGGAACGGATGTGACCCCATGACCGACATCAGACTCCAGGCGCCTGCGCCCACCGTCGAGCGGCCGACACCGCGCACCGGCATCCGGAACCCGAAGACCTTCATGAACCTCGTGGGGCTCGTGCTCTTCCTCTTCGCCTTCCTGCTGCCGTTCATCAACGCGACGCCGTACGTCATCTCCATCGGCACCTCGGCGATGATCTACATCATGCTCGCGATGGGCCTCAACATCGTCGTCGGCTACGCGGGCCTCCTCGACCTCGGCTACTACGCCTTCTTCGCGGTTGGCGCGTACACGGCCGGCGTGCTCAACACGCTGCTGGACATGCCGCTCATCGCGACGATCCCGTTCGTCATCGTGGCGTGCATCCTCGCCGGGCTCATCATCGGCGGGCCGACGCTGCGCCTGCGCAGCGACTACCTCGCGATCGTCACGCTCGGCTTCGGCGAGATCATCCGACTCACGGCCAACAACCTCGAGGTCACGGGCGGTCCATCCGGCATCTCCGGCATCGACACGTTCGAGTTCTTCGGCTGGTCGTTCGCCGACGGCCTCACGATCGGCGGTATCGAGTTCAACGGCAAGATCCTCCTGTACTTCCTCTGCGTCATCATCGCGGGAGGTGCCGCGATCATCGCAGCCTCCCGTCTGGGCAAGGGGAAGATGGGGCGCGCCTGGCGCGCGATCAAGGACGACGAGGACGCAGCCGAGGCGATGGGCGTCAACACGTACACGACGAAGCTCGGCGCGTACGTGCTCGGCGCGGTGTTCGGCGGCCTCGCCGGCGTGCTCATGGCCGCCCACCAGACGGCCATCAGCCCGACGTCGTTCGTGTTCCTCAACTCGGCGCTGCTGCTCATGGCGGTCGTGCTGGGCGGCATGGGCTCCATCCCCGGCGTCATCGTCGGTGCCCTGCTCGTCTCGCTGCTGCCCGAGATCCTCCGCGACTTCTCCGACTGGCGCTTCCTCGTCTTCGGCGTGCTGCTGGTGGTCATGATGATCTTCCGGCCGCAGGGCATCTGGCCGGCGACGGCCATCCTGCCGTTCCTCAAGTCGCGCGCCAAGGGCGAGCCGCCGTCTCCCAAGGACGGGTTCTCGGCCCATGAGGCGCCGGACGCCAACATCGACCTCTCGAAGGAGCAGGCATGAGCCAGGGTTCGGGCACGGGTGAGGTCTACGGGACCGCGCCGATCGATGTGCCGAAGACGGAGTCGGTGACCGCGGTCGCCGAGGAGTTCAGGCGGGCGCACTCCGGGGAGCCGCTGCTGTCCGTCCGCGACCTGCGCCTGCAGTTCGGCGGAGTGAAGGCCGTCGACGGCACGTCGTTCGACGCGTACGCGGGCGAGATCATCTCGGTGATCGGCCCGAACGGCGCTGGCAAGACAAGCGCGTTCAACTGCATCACGGGGTTCTACCGGCCGACGTCGGGCACGATCACGTTCGATGGTGTCGACATCATGCGCAAGCAGCCGTCGACGATCACGCGCCTCGGGCTGAGCCGCACGTTCCAGAATGTGCGCATGTTCCGCGACATGTCGGTCATCGACAACGTGAAGACGGCGATGCACGCGCGCATCCGGCAGAACGTGTTCCAGACGATGCTGCACACGATCGGCTACAGGAAGATCGAGGCGCAGGCGCTCGAGGATGCGCGTGGCTGGCTCGACTTCGTCGGCTACTCGCTCGACGACGACCTGCTCGCGTCGCAGCTGCCCTATGGCGAGCAGCGGCGTGTGGAGATCGCCCGCGCGCTGGCCACGCAGCCCAAGCTGCTGCTGCTCGACGAGCCCGCGGCCGGCCTCAATCACAACGAGAAGCAGGAGCTGATCGCGCTCATCCGCAAGATCAGGGACCTGGGGGTCGGCATCGTGCTCATCGAGCACGACATGGGGCTCGTGATGGAGATCTCGGAGCGCGTGATCGTGCTCAACTTCGGCCGTGAAATCGCGGATGGCCTGCCGGAGGACGTCAAGAACGACCCGAGGGTCATCGAGGCGTACCTGGGGGTCGAGGATCCGGAGGACGAGGTCGCGGAGGAGGTCGGCGTGGAGCAGGTCGACGCTCCTGAACGGGCACGCACGCTCCGCGACCGGATCGACGAAGAGGACATCGCGGAGCAGGGCTCTGCGGAGGAGGAACGGTCATGAGCGCTGAACTCGAGGTGAAGGACGTCGACCTCTTCTACGGGCGCGTGCAGGCGCTGCGGGGGCTGTCGATCGAGGTGAACGAGGGCGAGGTCGTCTCGCTGCTCGGCAACAACGGTGCGGGCAAGACGAGCACGCTCACGATGCTCTCTGGTCTGGCCAGGGCGAAGAGCGGCACGATCACCTGGCGCGGCAAGGACATCTCGAGCGCCAAGCCGTGGGACCTCGTGCGCGACGGGCTCATCCACGTGCCTGAGGGGCGCCGCATCTTCTCGACCATGTCGGTGCACGAGAACCTGCTGCTCGGCGGGTACCAGGTCAAGGACCCGAAGGTCGTGGCCGATCGTGTCGAGGAGTGCTACGAGCTCATGCCGCGCCTGCTCGAGCGGCGCACGCAGCAGGGCGGAACCCTGTCGGGTGGTGAGCAGCAGATGGTCGCCATTGCGCGCGCGTACGTCGGCGGACCGAAGCTCATGCTGCTCGACGAGCCGTCGATGGGACTGGCGCCGCTTGTCGTGAAGCAGGTGATGGAGCTGATCGGGCGCATCAACGAGCGTGGCGCCACGGTGCTGCTTGTCGAGCAGAACGCGCGTGCGGCGTTGAAGGTCGCGCACCGTGCGTACGTCATCGAGCACGGGCACGTGACGCTCTCCGGCCTCGCGTCCGACCTCGCGAAGGACAAGGCGGTCATCGAGGCCTACCTGGGCTGACCGCCACCTGGCCCGTCCCGCGCGAGGGGCGGGCCAGGCTTGCAAGGGCAACTGGTGTGTGACATATTACTGACAGGAGGTGCGGGATGAGCAGCTACGACGTCGTCGTGATCGGTGGCGGCATCATCGGCGCGGCCTGCGCGGCTGAGCTCGCCGGCCGAGGTCGCCGGGTGGTGCTCGTCGAGCGCGGGCGAGTCGCGAGCGGCACCAGTGCGCACTGCGAGGGCAATCTGCTCGTCTCGGACAAGGGCCCCGGGGCGGAGCTGCAGCTCTCCAAGCTCGCGAATGCGGCCTGGTCCAGGCTTGCGAACACCTTCCGCGACGAGCTCGGCGACGACTTCCCCGACATCGAGTTCGAGGCCAAGGGCGGCCTCGTCGTCGCGACGACCGACGGGGGAGCGTCCGCGCTCCTCGATTTCGCGACCACGCAGCGCGAGGCGGACATCGCTGCCGAGCCGGTCACGCTCGCAGAGGCGCGTCGACTCGAGCCGTGGCTCACCGATCGGATGACCGCAGCCGTCTGGTATCCGGGGGACAGCCAGGTGCAGCCGACCATCGCGACCGAGGCGCTCGTGGCCCTCGCGCGCCTGCGTGGGGCCAGCATCCTGGAGCACCACGAGGTGACGGGAGCCCTCCGCGACGGCGGCAGGCTCGTGGGCGTGCGGACGACCGCGGGGGATGTGCGCGGCAACGACGTCGTCGTCGCGGCGGGTCCCTGGTCGGGCGACGTGTCGGCCGTTCTCGGCATGCCGTTGCCGGTGCGCCCACGTCGAGGAGTTGTGCTGGTCACCGCGAAGATGCCGCAGCGGGTGTTCCACAAGGTGTACGACGCCGACTACGTCGGTGCCGTCGGTTCCGGTGACGTCGCCCTCATGACCTCGAGCGTCGTCGAGTCGACGCCAGGTGGCACGGTGCTCATCGGCTCGAGTCGCGAGCAGGTCGGCTTCGACGACGCGTTCCGCGCCAACGTGCTGAGCGAGCTCGCGAGGAAGGCCATGTCGATCTTCCCGTTCCTCGCCGAGACGGCGATCATCCGCAGCTACTCGGGGTTCCGCCCGTACATGCCCGACCATCTGCCGCTCATCGGCGCCGATCCACGCCTCCCGGGCCTGTGGCACGCGACGGGCCACGAGGGGGCCGGCATCGGCCTCTCGTTGCCGACGGCCACGCTCATCGGCGACCTCATGGATGGGAAGCCGACGCAGATCGACGCCACCCACTTCGCTCCGTCTCGACAAGCCCTCGCCGCCGAGTTGGAGGCCGTCGCATGAGCGAACGTGCAGCCCGGGGCGATGGGGTCGAGAGGCCCATCCGCATCACGGTCGACGGCGAGCCCGTCGAGGGCATCGCGGGGCAGAGCATCGCGGGTGTCCTCCTCGGCTCCGGCCGCGCCGCCTGGCGCGAGACGGCGGTCACGGGCAGGCCCCGCGGACTGTTCTGCGGCATCGGCGTGTGCTTCGACTGCCTCGTCACCGTCGACGGGGTTCCGGATGTGCGCGCCTGTCAGCGACGCGCGTGCGACGGGGACGAGGTGAGCTCCCAATGACCTCGACGCAGCGAGAACGGCGCCACGTCGCCGTCGTCGGCGGGGGACCGGCTGGTCTCGCGGCCGCAGTGGCCGCGGCGCAGCACGGCGCACGCGTGACGCTCGTCGAGTCGAGTCGTGAGCTCGGTGGCCAGTACTGGCGACACCTGCCGGACGAGCGCGACGGCCACGGTCAGGCTGCGATGCACCACGGCTGGTCGACGTACCAGGACCTCGAGCGTCGAGTCCGCTCGAACCCCGACATCGCCGTGCTCGCCGAGACGAGCGTGTGGGCTGTGGATGCGCCGACTGCGGCCGGTCGGGGCCCCGACCTCGGCATCCCGACGCTGCAGCTCCTCACCGGCCCGGCCGACGCGGCGACGCGCGTACCGTCGACGCTCAGGCCGGACGCCATCGTCATCGCGACCGGGGCGCACGACCGCACGCTCCCCTTCCCGGGTTGGGATCTGCCCGGCGTCTTCACTGGCGGGGCTGCCCAGGCCTTCGCGAAGAGCGAGCGCATCGCGGTCGGCGGCAACGTCGTCGTCGCGGGTGCCGGCCCGTTCCTCCTGCCCGTCGCTGCGTCCCTCGCGCAGGTGGGTTCGCGCGTCATCGAGGTCGTCGAAGCCAACCGCATCCCGCGTCTCGCCTCCGGCTGGCTGCCCAAGCCGTGGCAGCTGGCCGGTGCGCCGGGCAAGGTGAGCGAGCTCTTCGGCTACGTGGCAGGTCAGCTGCGTCACCGCATCCCGTACCGCGTCGGCGAGGCCGTCGTGGAGGCGCACGGCGACGGCCGAGTCGAGCGCGTGACGATCGCCAGCATCGACGCCCAGTGGCGGCCGATCCCCGGCAGTGAGCGGCAGGTGGCCTGCGACTCCGTGTGCGTCACGCACGGGTTCACGCCCCGCCTCGAGGTCGCCATCGCGGCCGGATGCGCGCTGAGCGACGACAGATTCGTGGTCATCGACGAGTCCTGCGCGACGAGCGCGGCAGGCGTCTACGCGGCCGGGGAGGTGACCGGCATCGGGGGCGTCGACCTCTCGCTTGCCGAGGGACGCGTCGCGGGGCACTGCGCCGCCGGCGGTGCCGCTCGAGCCCCGCAGGTCAGCGACGCGCAGCGCAAGCGCGCCGTCTTCGGCGCGTTCGCCGCCCGCATCGACGCCGCCCACGGGGTGCGGCCAGGCTGGCAGGACTGGCTTCGCGACGACACGATCGTGTGCCGCTGCGAGGAAGTCACCGCAGGCCAGCTCCGCGGCAAGGCGGCCGCCACCGGCTCACGCAGCCTGCGCTCCCAGAAGCTCGCCACCCGCGCGGGCCTCGGCATCTGCCAGGCGCGCATCTGCGGCCGCAGCGCCGAGGAGCTGCTGCAGGCGGCGACCGGTTCGACCGGCGAACTCGACGAGGGCATCGTCGACCGCCGCCCCATCCAGACCCCCATCCGGCTCGCAGAGCTGGCAGGCATCTCAGAAGAGCAGCACCCCCTGACAGGAAGGCAAGACCCATGACCGAAACAGCTTCCACGCACCTCGACCTCGGCGGCGTCGTCGTCGCGACGGCCCTCCCCTACAAGGAGGACGCCTCGGCGCCCGCCGGTCTCGCCGTCGACTACGACGCCTACGCCGAGCACTGCAACTGGCTCATCGAGAACGGCTGCCGGGGTGTTGGGCCCAACGGCTCGCTCGGAGAGTACTCATCCCTCACTGACGAGGAGCGCCGCAAGGTGGTGCAGGTGGCTGTCGAGACCGTCGGCGACCGCGGCATCGTCGTCGCGGGCGTGCACGGGCCCGGGTGGCACCAGGCGCAGCACTGGACGCAGCTCGCGAAGGAAGACGGAGCCCACGGTGTGCTCTGCCTCCCGCCGACGATGTACCGCTCGGCGGACGCCGACGTCGTCGAGCACTTCGCTAAGGTCGCCGAGGTCGGGCTCCCCGTCATGATCTACAACAACCCGCTCGACACGAAGGTCGACATCACGCCGCGTCTCGTCGCCGAGATCGCGAAGATCGACGGCATCGTCGCCGTCAAGGAGTTCTCTGGCGACGTTCGACGCGCCTTCGAGATCCAGGAGGCCTGCGAGGCCGCCGGCTCGAGCATCGACGTCATCGCCGGCAGCGACGACGTGCTCTTCGAGCTCATGATCGACGGCGCGACGGGCTGGTTCGCGGGCTACCCGAACGTGTTCCCCGCGGAGGCGGTCGCGATCTACGACCACATGGCCGCTGGCCGCTACGTCGAGGCGCGAGAGATCTACAAGAGCCTCATCGCGGCGTTCCGCTGGGACTCGCGCCCGGAGTTCGTGCAGGCCATCAAGCTCGGGATGGACATGGTCGGCCGCAACGGCGGGCCCTGCCGTCCGCCGCGCGCCGCGCTCACGCCCGCGATGGAGGCGCAGGTGCGCGCCGACACGCAGCGCGCCCTCGACGCGCTCGTCGCCCTCCAGTAGGGTCGCACCTTCCACTCCACAGCCTGAGGTCAACTGACATGCGAGCATCACGAGTCATCTCCGCCGTCGACTCCCACACCGAGGGGATGCCGACCAGGGTCGTCACGGGCGGGGTCGGGGTGATTCCCGGCGCCACCATGAACGAGAAGCGCCTCTACGTGCAGGAGCACCGCGACGACCTGCGCACGTTCCTCATGCGCGAGCCGCGCGGGCACTCCGCGATGAGCGGGAGCATCCTGCAGCCGCCGACGCGGCCAGACGCCGATTTCGGGGTCCTCTACATCGAGGTCTCCGGCCTGCTCCCGATGTGCGGGCACGGCACGATCGGGACGGCGACGGTGCTGGTCGAGACGGGGATGGTCGAGGTGCAGGAGCCCGAGACGGTGATCCGGCTCGATACGCCGGCCGGTCTCGTGATCGCTCGTGTGGAAGTGAGCGAAGGACGCGCTGTTAGCGTTACCATCGAGAATGTGCCCAGCTTCTGCGAACGCCTCGACGCCGTCGTCCCGGTGCCGGAACTCGGCATCGACGCGCTCCGCTACTCGCTGGCCTTCGGCGGGAACTACTACGCCATGGTCGACCTCGACGACGTCGACCTGCCGTTCGATCGACGCCGCAAGGATGACATCCTGCGCGCCGGCCTCGCCATCATGGACGCGATCAACACGCACGACGCGCCCCGGCATCCGACGATCGAGGGCGTCGACCACGTGCACCACGTCGAGTTCATCGCGCCGGGCTCCGACGCAGCCCACTCGCGGCACGCCATGGCGATCTACCCCGGCTGGTTCGACCGCTCGCCGTGCGGCACCGGCACGTCCGCGCGCATGGCGGAGCTGCACGCCAGGGGCGAGCTGCCGCTGCACACCGACTTCGTCAACGAGTCGTTCATCGGCACGAGCTTCACGGGCCGACTCATCGACGAGGTGCAGGTCGGCGACCGGGCGGCCGTGATCCCCACCATCACGGGGCGCGCGTGGATCACCGGCATGGGCCAGTACCTGCTCGACCCGACAGACCCGTTCCCCGCAGGTTTCGAATTCTAGATTGGACTCATCGATGAGCACTCCCACCCCGCACACGACAGACGCCGAGCTCGAGCAGATCCTCGCGGCGGCCGCGCTCGCCGCCCCGGTCTGGGCGGCGACGCCCCCGACCGAACGAGCGTCGGCGCTCATCGCGGTCGCGGACGCCCTCGATCAGGCGGCGGGGCAGCTCATCCCCATCGGCATGCGGGAGACGGGCCTCGCGCAGGCGAGGCTCACGGGCGAGCTGAAGCGCACGACCGTGCAGATCCGCCTCTTCGCGGACGTCATCCGAGACGGCGCCTACCTCGACGTGCGCCTCGACGAGGCCGACCCCGACTTCGTGCTCGGCCCACGGCCCGACGTGCGCCGGATGCTCGTGCCCGTCGGCGTCGCCGTCAACTTCTCCGCCTCCAACTTCCCCTTCGCCTTCTCGGTGGCGGGCGGTGACTCGGCCGCGGCGCTCGCGGCGGGCTGCGCGCTCATCGTCAAGGGCCACTCCGGCCACCCGGAGCTCTCGGTCGCGACGGCACGCGTCGTCGAGGACGCGCTCCGCGCAGCCGGAGCTCCTGATGGAGTTTTCGCGCTTGTGCTCGGCCAGCAGGCTGGCGTCACCGTGCTCGAGGACGACCGCGTCGACGTCGGAACCTTCACGGGGTCGATCCGCGTGGGCCGCCTGCTCGCCGACAAGGCCGCGGCGCGCCCCCGGCCCATCCAGTTCTACGGGGAGCTCGGCAGCGTCAACCCGGTCTTCGTGACCGCCGCCGCGCTCGCCGAGCGCGGCGAGGAGATCGCGGCCGGTTACGCCGCTTCCGTCGCCGGCTCCGCTGGCCAGCTGTGCACGAAGCCCGGCTTCCTCTGGGTGCCCACGACTGATGCCGCCGGCGAGCTCGAGCTGCGCGTCTCGCAGGCAGCCGAGCAGGCCGCCGAGCACCGCCTCCTCAACCCGAGCATCGGCCGGGCCTACCTCCAGCGCCGCGCCGACGTGCTCGCGGCCGACGGCGTGCGCGTCGTCGCCGAGGGCACCGTGCGCAGCGACGACGACGGCAACGTGTGGGCGACGCCGACCATCGTGGCCGTGCCCGCGAGCAAGCTCTCGGCGGGCGACGAGACGCTGCTCGACGAGGTCTTCGGTCCGTTCTCCGTCATCGTCGAGTACGACGACGAGGCCTCGCTCGCGCCCAGCCTCGACGAGCTGTACGTCGGCAACCTCACTGGCACGGTGCACGCCGCCGAGGGCGAGCAGTCGACGGCACTGTCATCGCTCGTCGCGGGGCTTGCCCGGAAGACGGGACGCGTCCTCTTCGGCGGGTGGCCCACCGGCGTCGCCGTGACGCCCGCCATGCAGCACGGCGGTCCCTACCCGGCGACCTCGAACGACACGTCGACCTCGGTCGGTACCGCCTCCATCTCCCGCTTCCTGCGAGGCGTCGCCTACCAGGGCGCGCCACAGGAGGCGCTCCCCGAGCCCCTCCAGGACGCCAACCCGTGGGGCGTGCCGCAGCAGCGCGCGGCAGCCGGACAGTCGGTCAGCTGGGGCTCGCAGGGCTGAGCTTCTCCGTGAGTCGCCCGCGGAGCGTGGAGGCGAACGACTGGGCTCCCTCGGCGGGGAGGCGGCCGCGCCGTCGCAGCTCAGGGACGACGTGCTCGACGAAGTCCTCGAACGAGCGGGGCAGGATGGCCGGGGTCACGACGAAACCGTCGGCGGCCCCGGCATCGTGCCACTCGCAGAGCTCCTCCGCGATCTCGGCCCCGCTCCCGGTGGGCGACGGCGTGAGCTGGTCGAACGACTGACGCAGCGCGAGCTCGCGCACCGTCAGAGCATCGCGAGCGCACACGGCGGCAAGCATGTCCTCGAAGCCGTCGCTACCGGTCGCCCCGCGGTGCCGGGCGAGGAAGGCCCCAGCGGATTCGTCCAGGTGCATCGCCTCCGGATCCGCGTGCATGAGCCGCGCGAGCGAGCGCACCGCGGACTCCTCATCGATGCGCGCGAGCAGTGACGCCTTCGTACGCTCTGCATCGATGTTCGTCGATCCTGCGATCGGCTGGATGGCGGCGCAGACACGAAGCTCGTCGGGGTCGCGCCCTGCGAGGCGCGCACGCTCGCGCAACTCGGCGCGGACGGCGCGGTTCCCTTCAAGCCCGTCGGAGGCGACGAAGACGAGCTCAGCCCACTTCGCCGCGAACTCCATGCCGCGTTGGGAAGCTCCCGCCTGCATGAGCACCGGGTGCCCCTGCGGGCTGCGCGGCAGGCTGAGCGGGCCGGGAGCCGCAGCATGTTCACGCGGGGCCGGAGTTCGGGAGACGAGCCCCGGCTCGGCGAACACTCCGCCATGTGCATCCTGCACCAGGGCGTCGGCGTCCCAGCTGCGCATGAGCTGGAGCACCTGGGTGACAACACGATCGGCGCGGTCGTACCGCCACGCCTTCGACGGGATGCGCTCGAGTCCCATGTTGCGCGCCTCCGCGTCGGTCGTGGAGGTCACTATGTTCCAGGCCACTCGGCCCTCGGAGAGGTGGTCCAGGCTCGCGAGGGTGCGCGCGATGGCGTACGGGGGCAGGAACGAGGTCGACACCGTGGCGCCGAGGCCGATGCTGCTCGTCGCACCGGCAACGGCGCTGAGCACGGTGATGGGGTCGAGCGTCACGGCGCCCTTGCCGCCGCTCGCGAGCGTCGTCGCGGCGTCGCCGAGCGCATCCTCCGGCACCGCGAGGGCGTCCGGCAGGAACATCAGGTCGAAGCCGCCTCGTTCCAGGAGACGCGCGATGCCCACGTACGAGCTCGCGCGCAGCCAGTCCCTGCTCGAGTCCGGGTGCCGCCACGCCGCCGCGTAGCGCTGGGTGGGAGGGTTCACCATGCCGACGAGTGCGAGTTGACGGGGTTCAGGCAAGCGACAGCCCCGTTCCTGCGGCAACGCCGAACGCCGCCGTGAGTGCGAACGCGGCGAGCACGATTCCGGCGAGCGCGGCATCGCGCGCATCCAGGGGCACGGGGCGCCAGACCGTGCGGGCCCCCGCCCCGAGCCCCCTCGACTCGAGGGCCTGCGCGATGCGCTCGCCCGAGCGGATCGAGACGACGAGGAGCGAGAAGGACGCCGACCCGAATCCGGCCAGGCCCGTGCGCGGCATGCCATCCCTCCCGAGCGGCGCCCGCACGGCCTGCGCCGCACGGATGCTCTGCCACTCGCTCGGCAGCAGCTGCAGGAGGCGGAACCCGGCAAGGAGGGCGTAGGCGAAGCGCGGGCTGAGCCTCGCGTGCTGCGTGAGACTCGTCATGAGGTCGCGCGGCGGGGTGCTCGCGATGAAGGAGATCGACAGCATGCCGATGACGGTGGTGCGCAGGGCGAGTGCGACGCCGATGGCAAGTCCCTCGCTGGTCACGCGCACGGGCAGATCGGGGAAGACCTCCGTGCCCGGCCGGCTGAGCGCGTTGACGGTGAGGAGCCCCAGGCCGAAGGCGGCGAAGGGCAGGGACGCCGCGAGCAGCTTCGTGGGGGTCAGCCTCGTCGTCGTCAGCGCGGACACGATCGCCAGCGCCGTCAGCACACCGAGCGTCAGCGGGTTGAGCACGAAGAGCGTCGCGAGTGAGCAGACGAACAGCACCGCGAGCTTGACGGTCGGGTTGCGCCGCTCCAGATAGGGGGTCACGCCGCCACCCGCAGTCCTGCATCGTCGAGCTCGCGCAGGATGCCCCTTGACCGGTCGTCCGAGAAGCCCTCATCGAGGAGCCAGGCGAGCAGTGGTGTGCGCTCGAGGCCCGCCGCTTCCAGCAGCTCGGGGTCGCGCAGCAGCTCGAACGGCGTCGTGTCGGCGAGGAGCTCGCCGTCGCCGAGCACAAGCACGCGGTGGGCATGGGCGCACACGGCCCGCAGCTCGTGGCTCGAGAACAGCACGCCGCATCCGGACGCCGCCGTGCGCTCGAGCTCGCGCATGGCCGTGATGCTCGCGCGCCGGTCGAGGCCGTATCCCGGCTCGTCGGCGAGGAGGAACGGCCGGTCGTGCGCGAGCATGGCCGCGATGCTGAGCCGCCGCTGCTGCCCGCCGGAGAGCCGGAAGGGGTTGTGGTCGAGGGAGCTCGCGAGATCGAAGCGTTCGACGAGTTTTGCGACGCGCTCCGCGTCGCCGGGCCCGAGCCCGTGCTCCATCTCCCGCCGGAGCGTCGACTGCGCGAACTGGTGCTCGGGGTTCTGGAAGATGAGACCGGGGCGCGGGCCGTGGATGGTCCCGCCACCCGGCCGGGCCAGGCCGGCCATCGTGCGCAGCAGGCTCGACTTCCCGCATCCGTTGCGACCGAGGAGCGCCACGACCTCGCCCGCCCGGAGCTCGAAGCTCACGCCCCGGAGCACGGCGCCGGGTCCAGTTGCCGCCGCGGCTGCACTGCGCTTCCGCCTCGGCGCCCCTCCTGCGACGACGTCAAGCGACTCCACGCGCAAGGACGGGCCGTGAGCAGTATCCGATGATCGGGGTGCGGCGGTTCGGGGGGCAGCCCCTTCGCCGAGCGTCGCGACCGCTTCGGCGACGGCCGGGTTCGCGAGACCGCCGCTCAGCCCCGTCGTGGCGGCGAGTTCCGCTTCGAGCGGCAGCCAGCATCCGGCCGCCTGCAGTTCGACCGCGTTGTCGAGCAGGACCTGTCCGGTCGATCCATCGTGTGCGATGATGCCACCGCGGCCGACGACGATGGTGCGGCCGGGCAGGCCGGCGATGCCGCGTGCCCCCGCGTATTCGTCAAGGCGGTGCTCGACGAGCACGACCGTCGACGCGCGCGCTGTCGCGGCGTCGATGGCTCGGCGGACGGATGCGATGCCCTCCGGGTCGAGCATGGACGTGGGCTCGTCGAGCACGAGCACGCGCGGCTGGGTGACGATGGCCGCGGCGAGGGCCACCCGCTGCGTCTCCCCGCCGGAGAGCGTCGCGGAGCGTTGGTCGATCAGCGTCGACGCTCCGACGGTGTCGAGAGCGTTGGCCACGGCAGGACCGATCGACGGGGCGGGCCACGCGTGGTTCTCGAGCGGGAAGGCGACTTCGTCGGCCACGTCGGGGAGGCACACCGACGAGGCCGGGTTCTGCGCCACGACGGACAGGTTCCGCGAGATCGTCGGCACGTCATGCTCCTGCGTGTCCATGCCGCAGACGCGCATGGTCCCGCTCACCTGCGCTGGCACGGCGTGGGGGATGACCCCGCTCAGCGCCTGCAGCAGCGTCGACTTCCCGGAACCGGACGGCCCGATGACGAGGACGTGCTCGCCCGGCTGGACCCGCAGGTCCACCGGCCCCAGCCCGTCGCCCGACGAGTGAATCACCTCGAAGCCGTGCGCCTCGATGTCGAACTCCGGGCTCTCCGAGGGCGCCGTGTCAGGCCGCACGGCGCACGGCCAGGGGCTTCGTGTCCTGCACGATCGCGAAGTTGTCGAGCACGCCCGTGCGCACGAGTGCGTCGACGATGAGCTTCGCGAGGAGGCCGCCGAGGATGATGCCGGACGCGAGCTGGATGCCGAACCGCAGGAACAGGATGTCCTGCCCGTACCAGCCGGAGCGGAACGCCGAGTAGAAGAACACGAGGCCAGCACCGAGCGCCCCGGAGATGGCGTACCGCAGCCAGCCGTACTTCCTGTACCGGCCGATCGCGAAGGGCAGCTCGCTGCCGACGCCCTGGATCGCGGCCGCGACGAACAGCAGAGGGCCGACCGCCGAGCCGAGGAAGACGACCTCGATGACCGAGGCGAGCACCTCGGCGATGACGCCGACGAACGGCCGCCGGATGATGGCGATCGCGATGGGCGCGACCAGCAGCCAGCCGCCGAAGAGGAAGTGCTGGGCGAGGTCACCCGCCGGCCCCATGGCGATCGAGAGCGCCGTCCAGGCCTGCACCAGCGCCCAGTAGAGGAATCCGAAGACCGTGCCGAGCACGACCATGAGCACGATGTCGCGCAGCTTGAGGCTCATGCCCGCGCTCCCGCTGCTGCGCCTGCCGCGTGGCTCGGGCTGTTGAGCGAGATCGTGAGGTGGCTCGTGACGTGCTGCACGTGCGCGCCGACCCCGGCCCAGGCCACGACGACGGTCTCGAGGACGCGGCCGAGGTCCCCGCTGAGCTTCGTGACGAAGTGCTCGGATGCAACGAACGTGCCGCTCGCCTTGGCCGTCTCGATGGCGGCGTAGATCTCCCGCATGTGGTCGGGCGTCCGCGCATCCGCCCCCGCGTCCTCGAGCGGGTACAGCGCCCATTCGGCGCTCGCGAAGCTCCCCGTGTGCCGCCCGCGCGGGGCGTCCACTCGCCGCGGCCCCGCGCCGCCTGGCAGCTCGCACACCGCCTCGCCGGGGCAGCCGCGAGAGAGCAGCACCTGGACGGAGGCGTGCAGTCCGGTCGCGGCGACGTGCTGCGTGAGGTCGGTGAGCCACCGCAGCAGCGCCTGCTCGTCGCCCCCGGCGTACGTGCTGACATCGCCCGTCTCGAGGATCAGCCCCGAGGAGTCGGCCGCGTCGACCGCGGCGAGGATCACCTCGACGTAGCGGTCTGACATGACCGAGAGCGTGACTCTCGCCCCCACCCCGAATGCGAGTGGGTCTCGAGTGATGGATTCCATGTGCGTGCCTTCCGTCGGAGCGTGACGGCACGGGTGAGTCGACTCCCTTCGCTGGCATTACCCAGATCAGGTTCAACGGTCGGAGTTCGAGTACTCCCTCTCAGCCCGACTCATCGGGCTCCCGTGCACGGCCACACTGTAGCCCCGACGGTGCGCGCGGCTAGCTCGAGGCACTCGTGAAGACGACGTGATTGCCCTCGGGGTCGAGCACCTGGAGGATCTGGAAGTGAGTGGCGTCTTCGATCCCGCCGTGCTCGATCTTCGCGGCGTCGAGCCGCGCGGCCACGCTCTCAAGGTCGTCGTCGTTGAACACCACGGTGGATTTTCCAGAGCGACTCGAGTCGGCCCACAGCTGGAGGCCGGCCTCGCTTGTGAAGTGCCACTCCAGGAGGCCGGGCATCGGATTCTCGTCGGGACCCCGCCCGAAGAGCCTCCCGTAATATTCCGTAGCCTGAGCCAGGTCCGACACGGTGATCTGCGCGAGCACTCCGTTGATAGCCATGCGTCCCAGCATGCGCGAGAAGGGTGCGAGGACCCTCAACGAACATGTCCCCGCGTTTCGACGCGTAACGGGCCGCGACGGGCGCCGTGGACCGAACTCGGGGCGCGGCCTAGCGTCGCACCATGACGAACCCCAACCGAATCCACCTCGGCGTCGCACTCGATGGCGCCGGCATCCACCCGGCGGCCTGGCGGGAGCCGAGCGCTCGCCCAGACGAGCTCTTCACGCCCGAGTACTGGGTGGGGCTCGTGCAGCTCGCCGAGCGGGGCCTCCTCGACTTCGTCACCATCGAGGACTCGCTCGCGCTCCAGAGCGGCGAGTTCCTCCGCCAGGACAACCGGACCGACGAGGTCAGGGGTCGCCTGGACGCGCTCCTCATCGCCGCCCGCGTCTCGCCCGTCACGGAGCACATCGGCCTCATCCCGACCGTCACGACGACGCACACGGAGCCCTTCCACGTCTCGAAGGCCGTCGCAACCCTCGACTACACGAGCCTGGGCCGTGCGGGCTGGCAGGCCCGTGTCTCGCCCGGTGCGGAGCACGCGCACTTCGGACGTCGGGATGCGCCGCTCGTCGGCGAGCTCTTCGCGGAGGCCAACGACTTCGTCGAGGTCGTGCGCAGGCTCTGGGACAGCTGGGAGGACGACGCCGAGATCCGCGACGCCTCCACCGATCGGTTCCTCGACGCGGCCAAGGTGCACCGCATCGAGTTCGAGGGCAAGTGGTTCAGCGTGCGCGGACCGTCGATCACACCCCGGCCCCCGCAGGGGCAGCCGGTTGTCGCCGCGCTCGGTCACGCCGAGGTGCCGTACGAGTTCGCGGCAGCCAGCACCGACCTGCTCTTCGTGACGCCGACCGACGTCGCCTCGGCCGTGCGCATCCTGAGCGAGGTGCGGGCCGCAGAGAAGAAGGTCGAGCGGGACGGCGAGCTGTCGGTGTTCGTCGACCTCGCCGTGTTCCTCGACGGGCCGGAGGAGACGGGGTCCGCCCGCCTCAACCGCCTCAACGCGAAGGGGCGCGCGCTCGGAGAGCCGCCGGCGGTCTTCGCGGGCTCGGCCGAGGAGCTCGTCGAGCACTTCGAGACGCTCGCCGGCCTCGGCTACGACGGCTTCCGCCTGCACCCCGGCGTCGTGACCGACGACCTGCCGCGCATCGTCGCGGACGTCGTCCCGCTCCTGCAGCGCAAGGGCCTCTTCCGGGAGCGCTACGAGGAGCGCTCCCTGCGCGGCCTCCTCGGCCTCGAGACCACCGTGCCCAACCGCTACGCCGCCGTCTAGACCCGAACCCGATCAGGAGATCACCATGACGAAGAAGCAGATCATCCTCGCGGCCTACGTCGGCGGGGTCAACGAGCACACGCTCTGGGAGCACCCGGAGGCGGGCAGCCAGATCGAGTTCTCCACGTTCAAGCACGTGGCGCAGAAGGCCGAGGCCGGGAAGTTCGACTACTTCTTCCTCGCCGAGGGCCTCGCGCTGCGCTCGCGGCTCGGCGAGATCTTCGACCACGACATCTCGGGGCGGCCGGACACCATCCCGGTCCTCGCCGCCATCGCCGCCGTGACCGAGCACATCGGCCTCGTCGGGACCATCAACGCCACCTTCAACGAGCCGTACGAGCTCGCTCGCCAGTTCGCGAGCCTCGACCACCTCTCCGGTGGACGTGCCGGCTGGAACGTCGTGACGTCGTTCGACGCGTTCACGGGCGCGAACTTCCGCCGCGGGGGCTTCCTGCCGCACGCGGAGCGCTACGAGCGGGCCGAGCAGACCGTCAGCACCGTCCGGGAGCTGTGGGACTCCTGGTCGGCGGATGCGATCGTCGCGGATAAGGAGACCGGGCAGTTCCTCGACTCCGCCGACGAGGGGCGGTTCGACGTGGGAACGAGCCAGTTCGACATCAGCGGGCGCTTCACGGTTCCCCGCAGCCCGCAGGGGAGGCCGATCATCGTGCAGGCTGGCATCTCTCCGCAGGGCAGGGACTTCGCGGCTGCCAACGCCGACGTCATCTTCTCCCCGTACTCGCGCCTCGAGGAGGCACGCGACTTCTACGCCGACATCAAGGCTCGAGTCGAGGGCTTCGGCCGCAACCGTGACGACCTGAAGATCCTGCCGCAGTCGAGCTTCGTGCTCGGCGACACTCACCAGGAGGCGCAGGAGAAGGCTCGCTGGGTGACGGAGCAGCAGCTCAGCCCGCGCACCATTCAGGTCCGTCTCGAGCAGGTCTGGAACCGTGACTTCTCGGACATCGACTTCGATGGTCCCCTGCCCGACTTCGATCCGGATGGGGAGAGCGCGCCCATCATCGAGGGCCGCGCCTTCACCTACGGCGACCGGCTCGCCACGGTCCGCAGGTGGCGCGAGAAGGCGCAGGAGAACGGATGGAGCATCCGCGAGTTCGCCCGCAACGAGCTCGGCGGCGTGCGGTTCGTCGGCACCGCCGCCCAAGTGGCCGAGGAGATCGACGAGTTCGTGCAGAACGACGGCTCGGACGGGCTGGTCATCGGCTCGCACCTCACGCCGGGTGGCATCGACGACTTCGTCGACCACGTGGTGCCGATCCTGCAGGAGCGCGGCTCCCTGCGTGAGGAGTACGCGGGAACGACCCTGCGCGACAACCTCGGCATCCCCGTGCCGGAGCGGGGGACGCGGGCTCCGAGCGCGTTCGCGGTCTGACCCAGAAGAATCCCCAGCAACGAAGAGGTGGCCGCCGGAGATGAACTCCGGCGGCCACCTCTCCGCGTGCCGTGCCGTGCCGTGAGTGGCTGGGCTCACACGTCCGGGTAGGTCTCCCGCAGCACGCGCCCCAGGTAGGCCGCGATGGCCCCTGGGCCCGAGCCGTCGGCCACGCGCTCCACATCGGCGTTGTAGTTGGTGTTCGTGTTGATGTCGTAGACCACCTGTCGGCCGTCCTCGGTCTCGATGAACTCGATGCCGGCGATCTCGAGGCCGATGTCCTTCGTGAACGCTACAAGGCGTTCGACGAGGTCGTCGTGGCCGCCCTGGCGTAGCGAGAAGATCGACGTGCCTGGCTCGGGCGCCAGCTCGGCGCCCGGGGGAACGACCGGCCGGCCCGTGTCCGGGTCGATCGCGCACGCATCCGCTGGGCAGAGCTGGAAGCCGCCGTGGATGGTGTCGGCCGCGATCGAGTAGATGTGCTCGCCCCCGACGATCTCGACGCGGGTGATGAATCCGCCGGCGGGACGCAGGTACTCCTGCAGGAGCGTGATGCCGTCGAGCGGCTCCTCGAACTCGGGGGAGTCGAGGTAGGCCTCGAAGTCGGCGAAGTGGTCGAAGCGGCGGACGCCGAGGCCCTTGCCGCCCTGGTTGTGCTTCGTGATGAACGGGGTCGGGAAGTCGCGCGCCGCACCCCGCAGCCCCTGCTTGCCGATGACGGCGAGGGTGCGCGGGGTGTCGATGCCGGCCCGGCGCAGCAGCGTCAGCTGGTCGACCTTGCTCACCTCGAGCTCGATGGCGCGGCGGCCGTTGACGGTTCGCCTGCCCGCGGCCTCCACCCAGTTGAGCACGGAGCGCGCGTAGTCCTTCGAGAGCGCGTGGTCCCTGGTGTGCGACGAGGCGCTGATGCGGGACCAGAAGATGCCCTCCGGTGGGAGCGCGTCGAGGTCGAGGACGCCCTCGACGAGGCGCCATTCGACGACGGGAACGCCGGCGGCCTCGAAGGCGGCCTGGAACGGCGGCCACCACTCGGGGTTCTCGTGCAGCGCGTAGACGACGGGTGTTGCTGCGACGGGCTGCGAGGAAATGGACTGGGAGGAGATGGACTGGGAGGAGACCGGTGTGCTCAAGAGAAGAATCCTTCGACGTCGAGTGCGCCGCCCGCCGCGTCGAAGTCGGCGCGGGCCGCGGCACGGAGGTTGGGGTCGGCCAGGAAGTCGGCGGCGACGAGTGCGAGGCCGGCGCTTGCGTCCGCGATGGCGGTGCTCGCGGCGTCGCTCGTCGCGTATTCGGCGAACTCGCGCGTGTGGAGGCTGACGTCCGGTGGGCTGATCGCGATGACCGGGTGGATGCCGGGCACGCGCACGCTCACGTTGCCGAAGTCGGTGGATGCGGCGAGGTGCGAGGGCACGGACGCCTTGGTGAGCACGCGACGGCCCCTGGCCTCCTGGTGCACGGCCCAGCGTTCGGAGAGTGGCGTGTTGTAGCGCAGTGGCATCGTGAACGGCAGCGGGTCCCACTCGACCTCGACCCCTGTGCCGGTGGCCAGGGCGATGCCGTTGGCGATGTCCTCGAGGCGCAGGCTCAGTTCCTTGAGCGTCTCGGCGGCGTTCGAGCGCACGTAGTACTCGAGTTCCGCGAACTCGGGGACCACGTTGGGGCGCTGTCCGCCGTTGACGATGACGCCGTGGATGCGGTCGCCCGGGTACAGGTGCTGCCGCAGGAGGCCAGTGGCCTGGTAGTTCAGGTTGGCGGCATCGAGCGCGTTGCGTCCCTGGAACGGGGACGCGGAGGCGTGGGCGGGCACCCCGTAGTAGCGGACGCGCAGGATGCGCCGCCCGATGAAGGGCTGGTCGGTGACGTCGTAGCCGAAGGGATGGATCATGATGGCGGCGTCGACGCCGTCGAACGCGCCCGCGCGGGCCATGATCTCCTTGCCGTTTCCGCCTTCCTCGGCGGGTGTCCCGTAGAGCACGATCCGACCCGCCGGGAGCGCACGGCTTCGGCTCGCCTCGACAAGAGAGAGGAACGCGCCCACGGCGGAAGCGGCGATGATGTTGTGCCCGCAGCCGTGGCCCACTCCGGGGAGGGCGTCGTACTCGGCGAGGATCGCGACGGTCGGCGCATCCTGTGCCGCTTCGCCGACGACCAGCTCTGCGACCAGTGCAGTGTCGAGCCCGAAGGCACCCACCTGAGCCGTGACGCCGTGCTCGGCGAGCAGCTCGGCGATATCGGCGACGCTCTGCGTCTCCTCGAATCCCTCCTCCGCGTACTCGAAGATGCGGTGGGAGAGCTCCACCAGCTCGGGCTGCAGCGACTCGGAGGCGGAGCGGATCGCGGAGGTGTCGTCACCGGATACGCCGTCGTGGGCTGAGGTGATGCGCGGGGCGGCGGCGGCCGCGATGGCGGTCTCAGCAGCGACGAGGTCCAGGTAGGTGCTGCTCGGCGTCGTGGGGGACGCTCCGACGCTGATGCCGCGGGTGGCCCCGGATCCTTGGGGTGCGCTGCTCGGGCCTGCTGCTTCGCTCACGTGGTGTGCTCCTTGCCGCCGGGGCCCCGATCGGGCCGTCTGCATCCATCGTGCCTCGATTCTTCGGGGCGTGCCTGACCGTGTCTCGGTTGCCGTCGTGGGCCGTAACGTGAAGCTCGATTACAGTGACAGCGTGATGTTCATCGTCGGTGCCGTGCTGCTCGGGCTCAGCCTCGCGCTCACGACCTGGGCGCACTTCCTGATCAACAGGGCGGGCGCCGGCCGCAAGCTCCCGATCTTCAAGGACCCGCCCGGCACTCCGAAGCTCGCGAGCTGGCTGCGCATGGGCGGGGCGCTGCTGGCCGTCGTCGCCGCGGGCCAGCTCTGGCACGTCATCGGGCTCGCCGCGCTGCTGCCTGTCGCGCTCGTGCTGTTCGTGCCTGGACTCATCGCGCACTCCCGACACGAACGCACGCTGCAGTCATGACGGCCGAGCTGCCGGCCCGCTCGAGGCCTCGACGATGGGTGAGGCACCGCCTCACCAGGCGTTGATGATCGTCGTCAACGGCCCGGTGGTCAACCGGTTCAGGATGCGCGAGCCGAGTCGCGTGCGCTGACTCGGCCCTCGACGCCGACGGCTATAGGCGACGAGCCCGGTGTCGAGGTCGCGCGCTGAGGTGAGCTCGGCGCCGAGAGCCGCCGCGTCGATGAGCGACTCACAGGCCCCGCGCCCCAGGTTCGGCGCCATGGCATGTGCCGCGTCGCCGACGAGCGCCACACCCGGGCGGACGTAACTGCTGAGTCGTGGCACCTCGAACAGGGGCCTGGCGTCGATGGACTGCTCCGTGACCTGAGCGAGCACCTCCCTGACAGCGGGGTGCCAATCTCCGTAGAGGCCACGCAGCGTCTTGGCATGGCCCCACGGCTGCGGACTCGGCGGCAGCTGGACAGTTCTGGCGCAGGCGAACCAGTTCGTGTGGCCGGGGGAGTGCGGGGTGATGCCGAAGATGCGGCCCCGGCCCCACGTCTCGGAGATCTCGGTCGCCTCACCGGGCACGACCCCACGGAGTGCGGTCGTCCCAAGCGCTCGCGGGCTGGCGTCACGCCAGTCTCGGGCACGCACGATGCTGTTGATGCCGTCCGCGCCGACGATCAGCGCTTCGCGGCCGGCGTTCTCGGCGTTCTCGGCGGCGTCTGCGGTGTCACCCCACATGATGGCGTCCGGGCCGAGACGGGTCTCCACCTCGTCCGACAGCGCACGAAGCAGGGTCGGCCTCGGAACGATGCGCGCCTCGCGTCCGGTGCCGAGCCGCGCGAGCATCCGCCCGTCCGCACGACGGATGCTCCCGCCCGCGTGCGCCTCGGTCTCGTCTCGTATCCGGGCCCCAACCCCGATCGCATCGAGTGCGGCCATGGCGTCAGGCCACATCCCGAGACTGGTTCCGCTGCTCGGGAGGCCAGTGGCGCGCTCGCGGACGGTCACCTCGAAGCCAGCATCGTGCAGCGCGAGCGCTGAGGCGAGCCCAGCGATGCCGCCGCCGATGATCGTCGCGCGCCTGTCCATACGCGCAGGCTACTACAGGCGTAGTGGCAACACTACGTCTATAGTTTGAGGGTGCCCTCCACACGTGATCGCTCGCTCTCCGCCGCCCTCCAGCTGCTCGCTTCAGGCGGCATACGCGCGCTCACGCACGCTCGCGTCGACGCTGAGGCTGGGCTGCCGCGCGGGTCGACCTCGAACCACTTCAGAACGCGGCAGGCGCTCATCGAGGGGGTCATCGAGCGCCTGGTGAGGAGCGACTACGCGGAGTGGCTCCTCACGTACGAGTGGGGGGAGCCGAGCGTCGAGCGCTTCTGCGCCGCCATCGAAGCGGCAGTCGATTCCATGACCGGCACCGGGCGCGAGCAGACGCTCGCCCGCTACGCGCTGGTCCTTGAGGGCACCCACAATCCGTCAGTGGCCGCGGCCATCCAGGAGGGGCGCGATCGGTTGCGCAGCTGGGCCGTCAGTGCGGTCGCCGGTCTCGGTGTGAGCGGCCCTGAGGCGCGTGCCTTCGCCCTCTTCGCGTTCATCGACGGGGTTGTCCTGCAGCGGCTCTCCGCGCCTTCGGAGGGGCAGTCGACCGAGGGGCCGTCGAACGAGGGTGAGCCGGGCGAGGGCCGGGTGGGTGATGCTGTCGACGTGGGTCTCACGGTGCGACGGATGCTCGCCGAGGGGTAGGTGTCCCCGTCTGCTGCGCGCGGGTGGACATCACCGGGCTGGTACCGTCAACCGGCTGGCTGCAGCTCTGCCGCCCAGGCTGATGTTGCGACGGCGATCTGCTCGCGCCCCTCCTCGTCAGGGATGGTCGCCGTACCGTCGCCGGACTGCGGGCCGTAGTTGCCGAACATGGCGTGGTTTGCGCCGTCGACTTCAAGGGTCTCGGCGTCCGCGGGGAGCAGGCCGCGTGCATCGGCTGCCTTCTGCGGGGTGGTGAGTCCGTCGGCGCTTCCCGTGATGCTGAGGACGTCGAGCGAGGTGTCGGCCGTGAGGTCGTTGGCACAGTAGCTGCCGAAGAGGAGGAGGCCGGCCACGTCGGGTGAATCGGCGAGCTGGCAGGCGCGGACGCCGCCGAGGGAGTGCCCGCCGACGGCCCACGTCGTGACCCCTGGCGCCGCGGTCGAGTAGTCGTCGATGGTGCGGGTGTCGAAGAAGGCGAGGTTGAGGAGGGGCTGCGGGATGACGACGGTCATCTGCTCGTCGGTGACGAGGCTGGAGAGCTTGGCGGCGTAGGCCGCTGGCTCGACCTTCGCTCCGGGGATGAAGACGAGCCCGGTTGTGCTCGCGGTTTCGGTCGGGCTGAGCACCAGCGACCCGTCGACGTCCGCGACGGTGATCGCCGGGTCGTCGGTGACGGACGCGAGCGGTTCGGGCTCGGCGGCCATGACGCCGACGTTCGCCCAGACGAGGAACGCGGCGATTGCGGCGACGAAGACGCCGGCGATGATGGAGAAGCTCCAGATGAGCGTGCGCCGAAGCCGGCTCCGTTTGGGTCGACGCGGCTGCTGGTTCGGGGGAGTTGCTGGCACCTTGCGAGGGTACTCCTCAGGCGCTGGCGCGGGCGTTTCAGGCGTTAGCGGGGCGTTCCTGGGGGTGCTGGTGACGGGCTTCTCGAACGCGAAGACGGGCAGGTCGAATTCGGGGATGCGCCGCTCGCCGCCTTGGAAGCCGGAGGCGCGGTAGAGGGCGACCGCCTCGGGCTGCCGTGACCCGGTGGTGAGGAAGATGCGCGTGTAGCCGAGCTCGGCTGCGGCGCTGTCGAGTTCGCCGAGCACCTGCTGGGCGAGCCCGCGGCGGCGGTGCGAGTCTCGCGTCCACATGCGCTTCACCTCGGCAGTGGTGGCGTCGTAGCGGCGGATCGCGCCGGCGGCGACGAGGAGGTCGCCGTCGAGGATGCCGATGAATGCCCCGTCCGGGGCGAGGAAGTCGCTGACTGGGTAGGCGCCGATGTCGTCGTTGTAGAACTCGCGGTACCTGGTGCGGTACTCCTCGTCGAGGGCATCGAGCACCTCGACGACCTCGGTGGAGGCGATGTCGAGGCGGCGTGCGGTGAGCGCGGATGTCATGCGCACATGGTGCGCCGCATCCCGGCTTCTGGGCTCGCGACTGGCTGTCCGGTGACGCCGTGTTTCGCCCGGCGAAGCACGGTGTCGTCTCGTGTACCCGTCTTGCGGCGCCTGCTTCCGGCCTGGTTCCTGCGTTCCTACGCTGACGCAAGAGGTTTCGTCATGGCGACGAAGGACCGCGACGAACGAGAGGGCAGCACATGAGCATTTCCGTCCGCACCGATGGCGGTCCCTCGATGGCCATGCGCCTGCAGAGGCTGTTCTCGCAGCTCTTCGTGTCAGAGCGCTCGGGTGTGGGCGAGCAGAGGCTCCTCCTGCGCGGCGTCGGCATCGAAGAGGTGTAGACGAGATCGGTATGTGCATCGGCCCGCGTCAGAATGGCGGCGGATCGTTGCTCGGGTCTCGTTCCATCTGAGGTCCGGATGGCCCCCCGGATGTGGTCGCGGTCGAGGGGTCGGCCGTGGATGGGGCTTCGTTCTGCGCGTTGATTTCGGCTGTCGGCACGAACCGAACGCCCTGCCGCTCGGGCTTGTCGGCCAGCTCTGTTCCTCCTGGCGTCTTCCACTCGAGGACTCCGCCTTCAAGCTGGTCGACTGACCACGGTGTGGCGTGGCGCATGACGTGGTGGAAGACGCAGAGGTGTTCTAGGTTCCCGAGGCAGGTCTTCCCACCGTGCTGCCATTCCTGAGTGTGGTCGATCTGGCAGGCGCGGGCTGGGAGGCGGCAGCCCGGGAAACGGCAGTGGACGTCGCGGGCTGCCAGGAATCTCCGCATGGCCGCGGTCGGCGTGTACGTGTCGACGGCCAGTACGGTCCCGGTTATGGGGTGTGTCAGAATCCTCGTGAACATCGGTGCCAGTGCGGCCAAGCGCTTGGCTTCGTCGATCGGCACGGGTGAGAGGCCGTCGAGGAGCGCCGGGGGACGGCCGGGTTCGCGTTGGTCGGCGAGCAGGGTTGTTGCTGGGATGACCAGGTTCACCGTCGCCTGGACGCCATTGGCTGCGGTTGTCGAGGTGGGGTCGCTCGTGAGGAGCTGGTCGCAGACAAGGTCGGCGCTGACTTCTCCAAGTGTTCGCTCGTCGGGTTCTGACTCTGGAAGTCCGCCGGCGGCAGCGGCGGCCTTCTCGGCCTTGGTGCGTGCCCGCAGGACACGCGTCGCCTGCTTGCGGACTCTCTCGCGAACGGCGGTGAGCAGGAGGAGCGACCCTCCGACGTGCAGCACTCCGTGACCATCGCCCGCGTCGGTCACAGAGACGAAGCCCTTCATGCGCGTTTTCCGGCGCCGCTCCGCGAGTGGGATCTGCGTGAGTTCCTCCGCGATGCGAGCGGTGATGCGCCTGAGTGCCGCCTCCGTGAGGATCTGTCCGCTCACCTGGTCGAGAGCGATCTCGACGTAGCGGGCGCGGAGCGAAGCCTGTTCGGATTCCACTTCGTGGGAGATGAGAAGCCCTGACGAGACGATGGCGTCGAGATGGTGGCCGGAGATGCGTCCGTCTGCCACTGCATCCACTGCGGCGGGGAACTCCCGGACGGCGTTCCACGACCCGGCGAGCTGCCGGATCACGAGACTGTGCTTCGCCTGCAGTTCGAACGAGATCTCCGCCGAGATCGATCGGACGTGCATGCCCATCTCGGGGTGGCCGTCGGCAATGTCGAGGAGGTAGCCGAAATTGTACGCGCGAGCCTGGAGCAGGATCGCCTCAGCGTCGATAGCGCGCCTGGCTGACTCGATGCGGGCGGTCTCGGACAGGATCGCAGCACGTTCGGCGGCGACGGAAGCTGGGTCGTTGACGTCGAAACGCCAACGCTCCTCGAAGCTCGCTGCCGGCTGGTACATGGGTCAACCCTAGCACGACTAGAATCTAGTTACTAGGAATTACCAGTAACTTTACGGCTCCAGGTTTCAAGGTCTGCACCGCTCCGACGACAGATCGAGGGGGACTCGCGCCCGTTAGGGGAGCTGGCGCGCCACGAACCCGAGCGCGGCCGCCGTGTCGACGATCTCGGGCACGGATTCGCGCGGCACGACGACCAGCGGGTAGGCGTCGCTGTCCTCCTCGAGGAACACGAGCGCGAGACCGGCGGGCGCAAGCAGCGTGTCCGCAGCTGCGGATGCGGTTGGCACATCCCCGTCCACGTCTCCGATCTCATCGGTGTCGAGCCCGATGCGGACGACTCGAGGCACGCCGGCGAGGGCATCCGCGAGTTCCATTGCGGTGTCGTCGGCGTGGAGATACGCGAGGGCGCCACAGTCATCGAGCGCGTCGATGAGGGCGCCCCAGGCCTCGTCGGCGCCGTCGTCCTCCTCGACGCCGCTCTCGTCGGTGTCTGCCTGGTGATCGTGATCACCGTGACCCTTTTCGTGGTCATCGTCGGCACCGCCGTGCAGCGCCTCCTGGACGCTCGGCCAGATCTCCGGGTCGTCATCGATCAGCGTGCAGAGGCGTTCCCAGGCGGTGTAGTCAGTCACGGCCCCGAGGCTACCCGCCCGTCGCCTCGTTCTACGCGCCCGCGACGGCCGCGATGAGTCCATCCACGTCGCCGTCGGTGGTGTCCCAGGAACAGAGGAAGCGCACGAGGCCAGTGGAGGCGTCCCAGGTGTGGAACGCGTAGCGCTCGCTGACGCGCTCGGCGACCTCACCCGGCAGGATGGCGAAGACGCCGTTTGCCTGGCGGGGGAGGGGCACCGAGCAGCCGTCGATAGCGGCGATGCCGGCGGCGAGGCGAGCGGCCATGGCGTTCGCGTGCTCGGCGTTCTCGCGCCACAGCTCGCCGCCGAACAGCGCGAGCAGCTGCGCTGAGACGAAGCGCATCTTCGAGGACAGCTGCAGGTCGATCTTCCGCGCTTCTTCGACGCCGTACACGGCCTCTGGGTTGACGACGACCACGGCCTCGGCGGCAAGCGCCCCGTTCTTGGTCCCGCCAAGGCTGATGACGTCGGCCCCCGCGGTGCTCGAGACCTCGGCGAGCGTGCAGCCGAAGTGTGCGGCGGCGTTCGAGAGGCGTGCGCCGTCCACGTGCAGCCACATGCCGTTCGCGTGGGCGGCATCGGCCACGGCGCGGACCTCGTCCGGGGAGTATGCGGTGCCGACCTCGGTCGCCTGGCTTATGCTCACGGCGAGCGGGGTCGCGCGGTGCACGTCGCGCCGAACCGCCGCAGCGCGCTCGACGTCGGCGGGGGTGAGCTTCCCGTCCGGGGTCTCGACGCTCAGCAGCTTGACCCCGCCGACCCGCTCTGGTGCCGCGTTCTCATCGGTGTTGATGTGCGCGGATGCTGGGCACACGACTCCGCCCCAGCGTGGGACCATCGACTGCAGCGCGACGACGTTGGCGCCCGAGCCGTTGAAGACCGGCAGGCCGATGGCTGCCTCACCGAAGAGCTCGCGACACAGGTTCTGGAACGCCGTCGAGTACGGGTCGGCCCCGTACGCGCCGACGTGCCCGCCGTTCGCGGTGACCAGCGCATCCAGCACCTGCGGGTGGGCGCCCGCGGCGTTGTCGCTCGTGAACGTGCGGATGCTGGGGTCGTGCAGCTGCGAAATCACCGATCCATTCTCGCGCACGCCACGGGTCGATGAAAACTCATGTGTTCGCGTCTACCCTCGGTATATGAGCAACGCCGAGGCGAACCCCATCGAGGCGCGGCTGCAGGACGCCTACGAGACCGGCCAGGTCATCGCGGGCATCGAGCTGCTGCTGCCCCGCGAGGTGCCGCTCGGCGGACCCCGCTCGCTGCCCGTCCTGCGCTCGGTCCCCAACAAGTACCGCCACTTCATCGGGGCGTGGTGCTTCATCGACCACTACGGCCCGGTCGACCTGCCGTCGGATGGCGGGATGGACGTCGCCCCGCACCCGCACACGGGCCTGCAGACGGTGAGCTGGCTGTTCTCCGGCGAGGTGCTGCACCGCGACTCGATCGGCAGCGTCCACGAGGTCGCGCCCGGTGGCGTCAACGTGATGACGGCGGGCCAGGGGATCGCGCACTCCGAGGTCTCGCCGACACGTTCGACCCGTGCGCCGGTGCTCCACGGGGTGCAGCTCTGGGTCGCGCTGCCCGCCGAGCGTCGCGGCATGGCGCCCGCCTTCGCGGGTCTGGACCGGTGTCCGTCGACGCAGCTCGAGGCGTCGACGGGAGTGGACGGGCGCGTCGAGGCGACCGTCTTCATGGGGGAGTACGCCGGTCTGCGCTCCGACGCCCCGAGCTTCTCGCCGCTCGTGGGAGTCGAGCTCGCGTTCCCGGGCTGCTCGGAAGCGGAACTCGCACTGGATCCGGCCTTCGAGCACGGTGTGCTGGCATGCTCGCCTGGCATCACGGTCGACGACGTGGAACTTCCCGTGGGCGCCGTCGGCTATCTGCCCGCCGGGACGGGACGTAGCGTCGTGGGTGCGGCGGAGGGCGGACGCGCGCTGCTGCTCGGAGGCGTGCCTTTCGAGGAAGAGATCGTCATGTTCTGGAACTTCGTCGGCTCCTCGCACGAGGACGTCGCGGCGGCGCGAACAGAGTGGGAAGCGACCAGGGGGTCGCTGTCAGCGGATGCGCGCTTCGGCGCCGTCGACAGCCACGACGGGAGGACACTCGCGGCCCCGGCCCTCCCGACCGTGCGCCTCAAGCCCCGCGGTCGAACCCGCAACGCCTGACGCGCACGGCCCGAGACCTCGGCCTCAGCCCGCCCCGGCCCCCGCCCCAGCCCCGGCCCGGCAAGGCCTCAACGGTCGCGATCCTCCGCGTCGACGACGGGAATCGCATTCGTGAACACCGATGCCCGCTCCTGGGCCTCGACGCTTCCCGTGAAGAGCCCAGAACCTCCCGCACTCGTGTCATCGCTGCGGGTGTCTTCGTCCTGAGACGCACGTGATGCAGCGTCATCTGGAACCGCGGGCTCGGTGATGAGCACCCGCTGCACGGGCAGTGCCGACGGCATGGTGCGCTGCAGCCAGGTGACCATGGCCTCGCGCACGAAGCACCGGAGGTCGAACAGGGTCGGCGCATCCACCGCCGTCACGAGGATGCGGATGCGGACGAGCCCACCCGTGGCCTCGGTCACCTGGAGCACCTGGGCGCGGCCATCCCAGAGGTCGGTCTGCGTGAGCACCTCCGCGAGGCGCTCGCGCATGAGGGCTGGAGAGACCCGCCAGTCGACGTCGAGCTCGACCGAGCCGAGCAGCTCACTGCCCTGCCTCGTCCAGTTCTGGAACGGCTGCGTCGTGAAGTAGGTGCACGGCAGCACGAGACGCCGGTCGTCCCAGAGGTCCACAACCACGTAGCTCAGCGTGATCTCGCCGATCCGGCCCCACTCGTCCTCGACCACCACGACGTCGTCGACCCGCAGGGCCTCGCTGAACACGAGCTGCAGGCCGGCGAAGATGTTCGCGAGCACCGACTGCGCGGCGAGTCCCGCGACGACCGACGCGATGCCGGCCGAGGCGAGGAGGCTGGCGCCGACGGTGCGCACTGCGGGGAACGTCAGGAGGATCGCCCCCAACGCGATGATCACGATGACGGCGACCGCCAGGCGTCGCAGGATCAGGGTCTGGGTGCGGATGCGACGAGCGACCCGGTTGTTCGCCACGTCGATGCGGTTGCGGCCGAGCGTGATGTCGGTCGAGAAGGCGACGAGGCCGGCCATGAGCCAGGCGCCAGCGGCAATGACGCAGATCGTCAGCGCGTGGTAGATCACCTCGCGCCAGGAGCCCTCGCCGGAGGCGGGGAACGCCACTGCGACGGCGATCCACAGCGCGATGATGAGCACGACGACGCGGAAGGGGCGCCGCGTGTGCCGCACAAGCGGTTCGGGCCAGCGCATTCGCTTCGCGACCAGGCGGATGATGAGGGCGACGGCAGCGGTCAGGGCGACCGCGGCCGCGACGGCGACAGCGAGTGAGATGGCAAAAGCGAGCCAGGGATCGAGCACGTTCCTCCTTGGGGAGTGGAGGTCCCTCTTCGGGCCCGCGGAAGCAGGAGGCGCGGAGGGCTGGAGCAACCCACGCTAGTGATCGAGTCTCCGTGCTCCCTGGCTTGCGACCAGAAAGGGAGGCGCCAGCGCGTCAGCCTCGCCGCTCTGCGTCCGAGCGCTCCCGCCACTGGATGAGGAACCTCCGGTCGAAGGAGGGCGCGCAGCGCAGGCAAGACACGAGTCTGCCGTTGGTCGGGCGACGGAACCTCAGCACTTCGTGCCCGTTCGGACAGGTGCCGACCCACTTGGCGAACTCGGACGCAACTTCACCGTCGTGCGTGCGCCCGCCGACGTAGCCGAGCTCATCCGCGATGCGCTTCCATTCCGGCCCGTGCCCCGCCTTGTGACCGGCGACCGCGTGGGCGACCTCGTGCAGGAGCGTCTGGTGCACGGTGTCGTCGTCGTACCTCGCCGACAGGTACCGCGAGACCGTGATGCGCTTGTCTCGAAAGTTGCAGGCGCCCGCGCGCTTCTTCGCGTGGTCGAAGCCGAAGCTCCAGCTGTCGTCGAGGTGCATGCGGATGAGGGCTTCCGCCCACACCTGCACCTTGGCCAGGTCGGCCACCGCGCCGCTTAGGAGTCGATCGAGGTGATCGGTTCGCTCAGTTCCGAGGAGGGCTCCTCGTCGCCCTCGAGGATCGCCCGGGTCACGCGGATCGCGAACTTCGACGACTGCAGCTGGTCGGCAGCCACGCCGCGTGCGAGGCGCAGCTCGTGGGCCCGCTCGAAGTCGACGAGCGCCTCCGTGTACTCGCGCTGCTCGAAGCGCACCTTGCCGCGGTGCTGCAGCGCGAACGCGGCCAGTTCGTCCCACTCATGGGTGAGCGCCTCGTCGACGCAGCCGGTCAGGTCCTGGAGTGCGACGTCGTGCTTGCCCTGGAACTGCTGCACCTGCGCCTTGCGGACACGTGCCGCGAGGGCGTCCTCGCGGGCGCCGGTGAAGCGCGACTGGCGGTACGCGGTCTGCGCCGTGTCGAACGCCTCGTCGAGGCGGCCGAGCATGCGAAGCAGCGCGACCTTCTCGTTCAGCGCGGTGAGGGATCGCAGCACGGCGATCTCCGCGAGGCGAGCCTCCGCGGCGTCGACGTCGATGCGCTCGCGGAGGGTCTCCGGGTCGTAGCCGAGGATGATGGGAGCGTCTGACACCCCAGCAGGTTAGTCGCAGCGGCGGCGGTTTGGGTGCATCCCTCGCCGGGTTGTGGACAGCGGATCCGATCAGGCGCCCGTGGGGTTCACCAGCCGCCCTGTCTGCGCTCGCGGAAGAGGCTCTTCCCTGGCAGCGGCGACGCTGTCGCCGATGCGTCCCTGGCCGGCTCGGCGCCGCGGATGAACTCGCGCACGGCCTTGCCGCGAACGACGACGGCTGGCGGGAAGCCCGACGCGACGCGTCGCTCGAGTCCGGGCAGCGCGAGTGCATCGGCGGAGCGCGAGGCGACGGCAGCGATGTTGCCGAAACGCCGGCCCTTCAGCATGGCGGGGTCGCCGACGAGCGCGACCTCGCCGAACACCTCGAGCAGCGTCGCGACCTCCGCTCGGGCGAACGCGAGGTCGTGGCCGTCGGCGATGTTCACGAGCACGACTCCCTCGGACTTCAAGAACGGTTCGAGCTCGGCGAAGAACTCCACGCTCGTCACGTGAGCCGGGGTCTGCGCGCCGGAGAAGATGTCGACGACGATCGCGTCGACGGAGCCGAGCAGGCCGCGGGGGAGTCTGCCGAGCTGCTCACGCGCATCCCCGTAGCGGACCCGGATGCTCGCCCCGGCCGGAAGCGGCACGACCTCGCGCACGAAGTCGACGAGCGAGCGCTCGAGCTCGACGACCTGCTGTCGTGAGCGGGGCCGGGTGGCGTCGACGTAGCGGGGGATGGTGAGGGCCCCGGCTCCGAGGTGCAGGGCCGTGATGGCCGCCGATTCGGGGAAGGCGAGGTCGAGGACGTAGCCCATGTGGCGGATGTACCCGAACGAGAGCTCTCTCGGGTCGAGCGGGTTGACGGCCGATTGCGGGGTGCCGTCGACGATCAGGGTCCACTCTTCTCCGTCGCGCGAGAAGCGGGCTTGGGCTCCTGAGGCGAGCTTGACGCTCTGCGGGCTGGAGCTGTTGGGGGTCTTCTCGCTGGCTGACGGCACCTGGCAAGTCAAGCAGAGACACGCTGGGTTCGAGCAAGGGTGGCCTTGTTTGGAATCGTTCAAAACAACTGCCAGCATGGAGGCATGGCAACGACAACCGAGCTCGAGGTGGGCGAGCGACACGACGCCGCCTTCTGGCGCTCGGCGCTGCGCGACGCTGGGCTCCGAGTGACGCGCCAGCGCGTGACGGTGCTCGAGCTGCTCGACGCCGACCCGCACGCGTCGGCCGAGCGGATCTTCGCAGCGGCGACCTCGCTTCGCGCTGAGCTCGGCTCGCTCACTCTGCAGGCGGTCTACGGCATCCTCGACGACCTCGGTCGCGCTGGCCTCGTGCGTCGGTTCGACGCGCCCCGCACCGCGGCCCGCTTCGAGACCCGCATCGGCGACAACCACCACCACGCGGTCTGCGACGAGTGCGGGCGCATCGAGGACATCGACTGCTCGGTCGGCGAGGCACCCTGCCTCGTCCCGGACGCGCCGAACGGGTTCGCCGTGCACACGGCAGAAGTCGTCTACCGCGGCGTCTGCGCCGATTGCGCGCCACGCTGACCCAAGTCGGCACACCCAGACTCATCCCCAGTTCACAGCCCAGCTGAATCCGAAGAGGAGCGTTATGACTGACTACATCGACCCGACAGTCCCATCCACCGAGACCAACGGCCGTCCCACGGAAAGCGACCGGAACTCCCTGAGCGCAGGCGCAGACGGCCCGCTCATGCTGCACGACGTGCGCCTCGTCGAGACGCTCGCGAGCTTCAACCGCGAGCGTGTGCCGGAGCGCAACCCGCACGCGAAGGGTGCAGGCGCCTTCGGTACCTTCACGGCTACGCACGACGTCTCGCAGTACACGCGCGCCGCCGTCTTCCAGCAGGGCGCCGAGAGCGAGACGCTGCTGCGCTTCTCGACCGTCGCGGGCGAGCAGGGCTCGCCCGACACCTGGCGCGACGTGCGCGGCTTCTCGCTGCGCTTCTACACGAGCGAGGGAAACCTCGACATCGTCGGCAACAACACGCCCGTCTTCTTCCTGCGCGACCCCATGAAGTTCCCCCACTTCATCCGCTCGCAGAAGCGCCTCCCCGACTCGGGCCTGCGCGACAACACCATGCAGTGGGACTTCTGGACCCTCAACCCCGAGACCGCGCACCAGGTCACGTACCTGCTCGGCGACCGTGGCCTGCCGCAGTCGTGGCGCCACATGAACGGATACGGTTCGCACACGTACGCGTGGATCAACGCGGCGGGCGAGCGCTTCTGGGTGAAGTACCACTTCATCTCCGAGCAGGGCGTCGAGGTGCTGTCGAACGACGAGGCAGAGAAGCTCGCGGGCTCCGACGCCGAGTACCACCGCCGCGACCTCTTCGAGGCCATCGGACGGGGCGACTTCCCGCGCTGGAAGCTCAACGTGCAGGTCATGCCGTTCGAGGACGCGAAGACCTACCGCATCAACCCGTTCGACCTCACGAAGGTGTGGCCGCACGCCGACTACCCGCTCATCCCGGTCGGCGACCTCGAACTCAACCGCAACCCGGAGAACTTCTTCGCGCAGATCGAGCAGGCAGCGTTCTCGCCCTCGAACCAGGTGCCGGGCACCGGAATCTCGCCGGACAAGATGCTGCTCGGCCGCGTCTTCGCGTACCCGGACGCCCAGCGCGCCCGCGTCGGCACGAACTACCAGCAGCTCGAGGTGAACCGGCCGAAGAACGCGACCAACTCGTACACGTTCGACGGCAACATGACCGTGTCGCACTCCGGTGCCGCGCCCGTCTACGCGCCGAACTCGTTCGGTCGCCCGTACGCCGACCAGACCGGACCGGTCGAGAACTCGTGGGAGACCGACGGGGACCTGGTGCGCAGCGCGTACACGCTCCGCGCCGACGACGACGACTTCTCGCAGGCGGGCACACTCGTCCGCGAGGTCTTCACGCAGGAGCAGCGCGACCGTCTCGTAGAGACCGTCGCTGGTGCCCTCGAGACCGTCATCGAGCCCGTCCGCTCGAACGCGTTCCAGTACTGGGTGAACATCGACCCGGAGACCGGTGCTCGCATCCGTGCCGCAGTCGAGGCCAACGCCGTCGACAGCGACCCCGCGCCAGTGGGCGTCGGCCACTAGCCGGAACGGCGCGGGCCGCGGCCCCGCAGACGAGCGTGCCCACTCGAGTGCTTCACTCGAGTGGGCACGCTCATCTGCGTTCGCGAGGGCGACAGGTGGTCAGGAGGCGCGCCAGTACCCGCAGTTGCGCGACTCGAACGTGCTGTCCTTGGCGTCGATCGTGACGACGATCTCGGCCTGGGTCTTGTCGTACGACGTCTCGATCCACTCGCCCTTGTCGTCGTAGCGGAACCAGCGGCAGTTGTCGCTCGGCGTCTCGGGCTTGTAGGTGCCCGGCTTGATCTCCTCGCCGACCTTCCAGACGCCGTCGTTGAAGCGCGTGCCGTCGTTGCCGGCGGTGACGTTGGCCTCGTAGGTGTTCAGCGAGGTCCTGGCGGAATCCGCGTCCGGGTGCTCAGGGCAGAGGATGAGGGCGGCTTCGAGCTGCGACGACTGCTCGTCCGTCGAGATGCCAGGGGAGATCGCGAAGTAGAACCCCGGGGTAGCGCAGAGCGCGTAGACATCGGCGAGGCGCACGTCGTCGGGTGCCACGTCCTTGTCGTCGTCCGTGGCCGCCTGTCCGAGGGCGTCGAGTGCCTTCTGCTCGGTCTCCGAGAACGTGGTCCCGCCGTTCGACTTGCCCGTGCAGCGGGTGACGTCGTCGCCGAGCGCCCAGATCTCGGCAAGGTCGGATGGGGCCTCCGCGAACGTGCGAGTGTCGGTCATCCGGCAGGCGTAGCTGACGGAGAACGCGCCGGGGTCGGACGACTCCGAGGGGGTCGTCTCGCCGGGCGCACCTGGAGTGCTCTCCGAGGTCGAGGTCGTCTCGACCTCTGGCGTCTCGCCGCCGGACATCTGCCCGACGAGCGCGCATCCCGACAGCAGGAACAGGGCGGTCAGCGCGACCGCTGACGTGCGCACGAGCTTCTTCACGAGGTCTCCTTCATGGCGAGGGCATGACACGGCCGAGGGTGGGGCGGGGCGCTTCCTCGCGATCCGACGAAGCCGACCGTGCTGGAAGACACGCTAACGGAACTGGGTGGCTGGGGGTGGATGCGGGGGAGGACTCCCCGCAGGAAGCCGGGCAGCCGACGCCCCGTGGGTCGTCCGGGAGACGGCTGAGGGCAGGGGCGCGAATCGCCCTGCCCTCAGCTGATACGTCTCGGTTGGCTTACGCGTCGCGGCGGCGCGTGAGCGCGAAGCCGCCGAGTGTGAGCGCGGTGAGCCCGGCGAGCGTGACGAGGACGAGGTGCTCGGCACCGGTCGTCGCGAGGGCACCTCCGTCCGTGCCGCCGGCCGCGGATTCAGGCCCGTTTCCGTGCGCTGACCCGTCTCCCGGTGCCGTGCTCGCCCCCGGCGTCGTCGTCCCGCCCGGAGCGACGGTCGCGCCGGGGGTCTCCGTTGGCGCGGGTGTCTCGTCCGGGGCGCACGCGATGGAGCCCTGCTTGAGTGCGTCGGCCTTCACGCCGTCTTCGAGCCAGTAGGCGGCGCGTGTGCCGTCGACGCAGGTCTCGTTGGCGGCGATCGCGAAGCCCTCGTTGTTCGTGTCGGGGAGTCCGGCGGGGCGGGTGACGTGCGTCACCGTGTACCCGGCGGAGCCGTCTTCCGTGCCGAACTGGAACAGTGCGCTCGTGCCGCCGCATCCGTTGTCGCACATTCCCCAGAGCGTCTGCGTGGACTCGTCGTAGTCGAGGGCCATGACGCCGCCGAGGCCGGACTCGAGGGTCGCGACGCGACCGGCGCTGCCGTCGTCGAAGAGCGCGTAGGCGTAGACGCCTGCGGTCTCCTCGACGGCGACGAAGAACAGGCCGTCGGCGCCCGGGTAGTTCGCCGAGTCGTACGGGGCGCCCGTGTTCTCGTCGAGCAGCTTGCCCTCGAGCTCGCTGTCCGCGACCCACTCGATCGCCTCGATGCCCGTGTTGGCGCCGACCTGCGGCAGGCTCGCCGTGAGATCCCACTCGGTTGTCGCCACGATCTCGGCGCCCGTCGCGGCTCGGACGTTCACCTCGAGGATCGTGTTCCGGTTCGTCGACTTGACGGAGTTGTCGCGCTCCGCGCCCACGAAGACCGAGTCTGGCCGCTCCGGCGAGAACGTGACGCCCTCGGTGTCCGGGCCCGCCGCATCCGGCTTGCCCGAGTCAGCTTGGAATCGCACCCGCTTGGGCTCCTCCCAGCCCTGCGCGGGGGTGACGCCCCCGTCAGCCGTCACCTCGAAGCGGTAGAGCCCGCCCGTGCCGTTCTCGACGGCCCAGAGCGTGCTGCCGTCCGGCGAGTACTGGTAGTCGAGGCCCGACATGTCCTCGCCGAGCGTGATGCCACCGGCGATCGGAGCGACGTCGGCATCACCCGGCCAGGGCTCGCTGTCGGGAGTCGTGGGACCTGGTGCCTCGGTCGGGGCGTCGGCGCAGGCGTTCGCGCTCCCCTTGGTGGCCACCGCGGTCTGGGCGAACTCCCCGGCACCGTCGGGGCAGCGCCCGTACGTGGTCGCCGCATGTTGGGTCCACGAGTACTGATCGACGACGGTCGTCCCGTCCGTCCCGAACAGGCGCACGCTGTCAGCGCCACCCAGCCCGAGACCGCTCTCGCCGTCCTCGATCACGAGGTGCGCTCCCGCCGCGACGACCGTGCCGGCCGGGATCGTGAAGCGGTGCGTCGGGTCTTCCGGCGAGTTGTCGGTGAGGACGTAGCCTTCGAGGTCGATCGCCGCCGCTCCCGGGTTCGCGAGCTCGATCCAATCACCCGGCTCGCCACCGGACGACTCGATCTCATTGATGACGACGCTGCCAGCGCCGGAGACGGGCACCTCAGTCGCGTTCGCGGATGCGGGCGCGGCCAGCACCGCACCTCCACCGATCATGAGGGCGACAGCCG
Organism: Pseudoclavibacter sp. JSM 162008; assembly: GCF_041366455.1. NCBI lineage: Bacteria > Bacillati > Actinomycetota > Actinomycetes > Micrococcales > Microbacteriaceae > Pseudoclavibacter > Pseudoclavibacter sp. JSM 162008. The sequence goes on along the minus strand of NZ_JBEWYX010000008.1, from coordinate 114,601 downwards.
CCGCCAGGTTCATTCGTTGTGCTTGCACGCACGCTCCTCTGTTGGTGAATGGCGACCTGGGGGAGCTCAGGCGGGCGTCGCCGCGGGCAAGTCTAGACACCGCGCGGGGAGCCGCACCCGTGCCGGTCGCCGACTGTGAGAGGAATCGCGGATCCTCGTCCTGGTCGACGGGAAAAAAGAAGCGCCGACCCCCGTCGGGGGTCGGCGCTTCGCAGAAGAGCTGCTGCGGCGGTCAGGCTGCCTCATAGGTGAGGCAGTCCGCGGCATCGTTGCCCTGGGCTCCGACGCGGATGGCAGGGGCGCTGCAGGTCAGGTCCTTGTTGAAGCGGCAGTCTGCGGCCTGGCAGGCACCCACTCCTGCGATGACCTTGTCGAGGCCACCCTTGCGGTCGAGGGGGATGAACGTGGCGCAGCCCTCGTCGCCGTCGATCGTCACAGCGGGCGCGTGGCAGCCGTCGTGGTTGAACGAGCATCCGGCGACAGAACAGGTGCTGACGTTGGGGAGATCGAGCAGTGTCATGATGTGCCTCCGTTGTTGGGTTGCCTCAACGGTAGGAGCCCGCGGGCCCCGTATTCAAGCCGACACTGGACTCGATCGTGTCTTTCCGATAAGGGGAGGTTCGCCTTGCTGAGCGGAGCCTTGCCTGCCTCCACGCGCACCCGGCGAGGTCCGGACGAGGCGCGTTATACCTGAGATTTCAGATTGAGGCAAGGTCGGGGTAGACATACCACCAATCGGCGCATACACTCGATGTTTGCGCTTCGTCTCACCATGCCTTCATATTGCGGTCGGCCTGGCAGTGCTTCTCTCACCAACATCTTCGCGGGTCGTAATCGACCGCGTCCGTTGATGATGGGCATGCCTTGTACATCGTGAAACGTGGCGGAACCTCACCGACGACACTACTGGCATCTCGCGGAATCCGCGGGATCGTGGAGGGAACTTCCTTGGCTGCTGCGCGCAACGCATCTCCGACGCCTACGACCGGTCGGAATGCACGCCGACTCTCATTCGCGAAGATCAGCGACACACTCGATGTGCCAGATCTCCTCGCTCTGCAAACCGAATCCTTCGACTGGCTCGTCGGCAACGACGCCTGGAAGCAGCGCCTCGCTCAGGCGCAGGCTGAAGGCCGCACCGACGTCGCTCTCCGCTCCGGCCTCGACGAGATCTTCGAGGAGATCTCTCCGATCGAGGACCTCGGCGAGACGATGCAGCTGAGCTTCACCAACCCGTACCTCGAGCCCGAGAAGTACTCCCTCGAGGAGTGCAAGGAGCGCGGCAAGACGTACTCCGCGCCTCTCTACGTCGAGGCCGAGTTCATGAACCACCAGACGCTCGAGATCAAGACGCAGACCGTCTTCATGGGCGACTTCCCGCTCATGACGAGCAAGGGCACGTTCATCATCAACGGCACCGAGCGTGTCGTCGTCTCGCAGCTCGTCCGCAGCCCGGGCGTCTACTTCGAGCGCACCCCCGAGAAGACCAGCGACAAGGACGTCTTCTCGGCGCGCATCATCCCGAGCCGTGGCGCATGGCTCGAGTTCGAGATCGACAAGCGCGACCAGGTCGCCGTTCGCATCGACCGCAAGCGCAAGCAGTCCGTCACGGTCTTCATGAAGGCCCTCGGCCTGACGACCGAAGAGATCCGCGAGCAGTTCGCCGGGTACGAGTCCATCGAGCTCACGCTCGAGAAGGACGACATCCGCACGAAGGAAGATGCCCTCAAGGACATCTACCGCAAGCTCCGTCCGGGCGAGCAGGTCGCCACGGAGGCAGCGCGCGCTCTCCTCGACAACTTCTACTTCAACTCGAAGCGCTACGACCTCGCCAAGGTGGGTCGCTACAAGATCAACCGCAAGCTCGGCATCGAGTCCGCGATCAGCGAGTCGGTTCTGACCGTCGAGGACATCGTCTCGACGATCAAGTACCTCGTCGCGCTGCACGCCGGCGACGAGAAGTTCGACGGCAAGCGCAACGGCGAGCCCGCCGACATCCGCCTCGACGTCGACGACATCGACCACTTCGGCAACCGTCGCATCCGTGCTGTCGGCGAGCTCATCCAGTCGCAGGTCCGCACCGGACTCAGCCGTATGGAGCGTGTCGTGCGCGAGCGCATGACGACGCAGGAGATCGAGGCGATCACCCCGCAGACCCTGATCAACGTGCGACCAGTCGTCGCCGCGATCAAGGAGTTCTTCGGAACGTCGCAGCTCTCGCAGTTCATGGACCAGAACAACCCGCTCGCGGGTCTCACGCACAAGCGTCGCCTCTCGGCCCTCGGGCCCGGCGGTCTCTCGCGTGAGCGCGCAGGCGTCGAGGTCCGTGACGTCCACCCGTCGCACTACGGCCGCATGTGCCCGATCGAGACGCCTGAAGGCCCGAACATCGGTCTGATCGGCTCGCTCGCGACGTTCGCCCGCATCAACGCCTTCGGATTCATCGAGACGCCGTACCGCCGCGTCGTCGACACCAAGGTCACGGAGCAGGTCGACTACCTGACCGCGTCCGAGGAAGACGAGTTCGTCGTCGCACAGGCCAACGCGCCTATCGGCGCCGACGGCCACTTCGTCGAGGACGAGGTCCTGGTCCGCCGTAAGGGCGGCGAGGTCGAGCTCGTCCCAGCCGGCGAGGTCAACTACATGGACGTCTCCCCGCGCCAGATGGTGTCGGTCGCGACGAGCCTCATCCCGTTCCTCGAGCACGACGATGCAAACCGCGCGCTCATGGGCGCCAACATGCAGCGTCAGGCCGTGCCGCTCGTCCGCAGCGAGAGCCCAGTCGTCGGAACCGGTATGGAGGGCTTCGCAGCCATCGACGCCGGTGACGTCATCACGGCGAACCGCGCGGGCGTCGTGCAGTCGGTCTCGGCCGACCACGTCGTCCTGCAGCTCGACGAGGGTGGCACCGAGTCCTACTTCCTCCGCAAGTTCGACCGCTCGAACCACGGCACGTGCTACAACCACCGCGTTGTCGTCTCGGCCGGCGAGCGCGTCGAAGAGGGAATGGTCATCGCGGATGGTCCTGCGACGGAGAACGGCGAGCTCGCGCTCGGCAAGAACCTCCTCGTCGGCTTCATGCCGTGGGAAGGCCACAACTTCGAGGACGCCATGATCCTCAGCCAGAACCTGGTGAAGAACGACACCCTCTCCTCGATCCACATCGAGGAGTACGAGGTCGACGCTCGCGACACCAAGCTCGGCAAGGAAGAGATCACCCGCGACCTGCCCAACGTCTCGCCCGAGCTCCTCAAGGACCTCGACGAGCGCGGCATCATCCGCATCGGTGCAGAGGTCCAGCCGGGCGACATCCTCGTCGGCAAGGTCACGCCGAAGGGCGAGACCGAGCTCAGCGCGGAAGAGCGCCTGCTGCGTGCCATCTTCAACGAGAAGAGCCGCGAGGTGCGCGACACCTCGCTCAAGGTCCCTCACGGTGAAGCCGGCACGATCATCCAGGTGAAGGTCTTCGACTCCGAAGAGGGCGACGACGAGCTCGGCTCCGGCGTCAACCAGCGCGTTGTCGTGTATATCGCGCAGGAGCGCAAGATCACCGAGGGTGACAAGCTCGCCGGCCGTCACGGCAACAAGGGCGTCATCGCGAAGATCCTGCCGGAAGAGGACATGCCGTTCCTCGCCGACGGAACGCCGCTCGACATCGTGCTCAACCCGCTGGGCATCCCGAAGCGCATGAACTTCGGCCAGGTGCTCGAGACGCACCTCGGCTGGGTCGCGAAGACCGGCTGGAAGATCGAGGGCGAGCCCGAGTGGGCGAAGAACCTCGTCCCCGAGGCCTACGAGGGAACCCCGGGCGTCAAGCTCGCGACCCCCGTCTTCGACGGCGCGACCGAGGAAGAGCTCACGGGCCTCCTCGACTCGACGCTCAAGACGCGCGACGGCGACCGCCTCATCAACTCGACCGGAAAGACCGTCCTGTTCGACGGCCGCTCCGGCGAGCCGTTCCCGGACCCGATCTCCGTCGGCTACATGTACATCCTGAAGCTGCACCACCTCGTGGACGACAAGATTCACGCGCGTTCGACGGGTCCGTACTCGATGATCACGCAGCAGCCACTCGGTGGTAAGGCGCAGTTCGGTGGACAGCGCTTCGGTGAGATGGAGGTGTGGGCGCTCTACGCGTACGGCGCCGCATACACGCTCCAGGAGCTCCTCACCATCAAGTCCGACGACATCGTCGGACGCGTCAAGGCCTACGAGGCCATCGTCAAGGGCGAGAACATCCAGGAGCCGGGTATCCCCGAGTCCTTCAAGGTTCTCCTCAAGGAGATGCAGTCGCTCTGCCTGAACGTCGAGGTCCTCTCGGCTGACGGCACCGCGCTGAGCCTCCGCGATAACGACGACGAGGCCTACCGGGCCGCCGAAGAACTCGGCATCAACATCTCCAGCCGCTTCGAGTCCTCGTCCGTCGACGAGATCTAAGCCTCCCCGACACGACGAAGACTCATTCTTCACAAGGAGACAACAGCATTGTTGGATGCAACCAAGTTTGATGAACTGCGCATCGGCCTAGCCACGGCAGATGACATTCGCAAGTGGTCGTACGGCGAGGTCAAGAAGCCCGAGACCATCAACTACCGCACGCTCAAGCCCGAGAAGGACGGTCTGTTCGGCGAACAGATCTTCGGCCCTTCCCGAGACTGGGAGTGCGCCTGCGGCAAGTACAAGCGCGTCCGCTTCAAGGGCATCGTGTGCGAGCGATGCGGCGTCGAGGTCACGAAGTCGGCAGTGCGCCGTGAGCGCATGGGCCACATCGAGCTCGCGGCTCCCGTCACGCACATCTGGTACTTCAAGGGCGTTCCGAGCCGTCTCGGCTACCTCCTCGACATGGCGCCGAAGGACCTCGAGAAGGTCATCTACTTCGCCGCGTACATGGTCATCTCGGTGGACGAGGAGGGTCGTCGCGACGACCTCAGCGGCCTCGAGAGCGAGATGCGTCTCGAGCTCAAGAGCCTGAACGACCAGAAGGATGCGGCCATCGCGGCTCGCATGCTCCGCCTCGAAGAGGAGCTCGGTGCTCTCGAGACCGAGGGCGCCAAGGCAGACCAGCTCCGCAAGACGAAGGACGCCGGCGAGAAGGAGATGGGTCAGCTCCGCAAGGGGTTCGACGAGGACATCACCCGCGTCGAGCGCGTCTTCGAGTCGTTCAAGAACCTGAAGGTCGGTGAGCTCAAGCCGGAGGACACCGACTTCCACGAGCTCGTCGACCGCTACGGCGACTACTTCGAAGCCCACATGGGTGCCGAGTCGATCCAGAAGCGCCTGCAGAACTTCGACCTCAAGGCCGAAGGCGAGCTGCTGCGCACCCAGATCGCGGAGGGCAAGGGTCAGAAGAAGATCCGCGCCATCAAGCGCCTCAAGGTCGTCTCGTCGTTCCTCGCAACGGGCAACAGCCCCGCCGCGATGGTCCTCGATGTCGTCCCGGTCATCCCGCCGGAGCTCCGCCCGATGGTGCAGCTCGACGGTGGCCGCTTCGCGACCAGCGACCTCAACGACCTCTACCGTCGTGTGATCAACCGCAACAACCGCCTCCGTCGCCTGCTCGATCTCGGTGCTCCCGAGATCATCGTGAACAACGAGAAGCGCATGCTCCAGGAGTCGGTCGACGCGCTGTTCGACAACGGTCGCCGCGGCCGCCCGGTCACGGGTACCGGCAACCGCGCTCTCAAGTCCCTCAGCGACATGCTGAAGGGCAAGCAGGGCCGCTTCCGTCAGAACCTCCTCGGAAAGCGCGTCGACTACTCGGGCCGTTCCGTCATCATCGTGGGACCGCAGCTGCGCATGCACCAGTGCGGCCTCCCGAAGCAGATGGCGCTCGAGCTGTTCAAGCCATACGTCATCAAGCGACTGATCGACCTGCAGCACGCGTCGAACATCAAGGCAGCCAAGCGTGCCGTCGAGCGCGCGAAGCCCGAGGTGTGGGACGTGCTCGAAGAGGTCATCCGCGAGCGTCCGGTGCTGCTCAACCGTGCACCCACGCTGCACCGTCTGGGCATCCAGGCGTTCGAGCCGCTCCTCGTCGAGGGCAAGGCGATCCAGCTGCACCCGCTCGTCTGCGCGGCGTTCAACGCCGACTTCGACGGCGACCAGATGGCCGTCCACCTGCCGCTCTCGGTCGAGGCCCAGGCCGAGGCTCGCGTGCTCATGCTTGCGTCGAACAACATCCTCAAGCCGTCGGATGGACGCCCCGTGACCCTGCCTTCGCAGGACATGGTCGCGGGTCTGTACCACCTGACGACGCTGCAGGACGACGTCGAGGGCGCCGGACGAGTCTTCTCGTCCACGGCCGAGGCGATCATGGCGTTCGACCAGGGCTCGCTCGACCTCAACGCTCCGATCAGGCTGCGCCTCACGGGCATCACGTTCGAAGAGGGCAAGGCTCCTGAGGGCTACGTCCAGGGAGAGACCGTGCTCGTCGAGACGACGCTCGGCCGCGCTCGCTTCAACGAGCTGCTCCCGTCCGACTACCCCTACGTCGAGGACACGATGACCAAGGGACGTCTGTCCGGTGTCGTCAACTACCTCGCGGAGCGGTACTCGAAGGACGAGGTCGCCGAGACGCTCGACCGCATCAAGGACTCCGGCTTCTACTGGGCTACCCGCTCGGGCATCTCGATCGCGCTCAGCGACCTCGTGACGCCCGACTCGAAGCGCGAGATCGTCGAGCGCACCGAGGCCGAAGTGGCCGAGCTGCGCAACGAGTGGCAGGTCATGGGCGCGATCTCCGAGCAGGAGTACCGCGAAGAGGTCATCAAGAAGTGGGAAGCTGCAACCGCACTCGTCGCCGACGAGATGCAGTCGGCCTTCCCGTCGACCAACTCCATCCACCGCATGGTCACGGCAGGCGCAAACGGCAACTGGCTGCAGGTTCGCCAGATCGCCGGTATGCGCGGCCTGGTCGCCAACCCGAAGGGTGAGACCATTCCTCGCCCGATCGTGCACTCGTACCGCGAGGGCCTGACGGTTGCCGAGTACTTCATCTCGACCCACGGTGCCCGCAAGGGTCTGGCCGACACGGCTCTCCGTACGGCCGACTCCGGCTACCTGACGCGTCGACTCGTCGACGTCTCGCAGGACGTCATCATCCGTGAGGACGACTGCGGCACCGCTCGTGGCCTCGACATCCAGATCGCCCACATCACGGACGGCGGCGAGATCGTCGTCGACGACAACGTGGAGAACGCGGTCTACGCCCGCAGCATCTCGGTCGACGCAGTGGACGCCGACGGCAACGTCGTCGCCGCTGCCGGCACCGACATGGGCGACGTCGTCATCGACCAGCTCATGGACGCAGGCATCACCGAGGTCAAGATCCGTTCTGTCCTCACGTGCGAGTCCAGCGTCGGCGTCTGCGCAGCGTGCTACGGCCGCTCGCTTGCCACCGGCAACCTCGTCGACATCGGTGAGGCCGTCGGCATCATCGCGGCACAGTCCATCGGCGAGCCTGGTACCCAGCTCACGATGCGTACGTTCCACTCCGGTGGTGTGTCGAGCGCTGGTGACATCACGCAGGGTCTGCCGCGTGTCCAGGAGCTCTTCGAAGCCCGCACCCCGAAGGGCGCATCGCCGCTCGCCGAGGCCGCTGGTCGCATCGAGATCCAGGACACCGACAAGTCGCGCAAGATCGTCCTCATCCCGGACAACGGCGACGAGCCGCACATCTACCCGGTGCTGAAGCGCGCTGAGCTCCTCGTCGAGGACGGCCAGCACGTCGAGCACGGCCAGCAGCTGCACGAGGGTCCCATCGACCCGAAGGACGTGCTGCGGGTCAAGGGTGCTCGCGAGGTGCAGAAGTACCTCGTCAGCGGTGTGCAGGGCGTCTACCGTTCGCAGGGTGTGCCGATTCACGACAAGCACATCGAGGTCATCGTCCGCCAGATGCTCCGCAAGATCACGGTCATCGACCACGGCGAGACCGACATGCTGCCGGGTGAGCTGGCTGATGGACAGCGCTTCGCGTCCATCAACCGCGCAGCCGTCATGTCGGGCCGCAAGCCCGCGACCGGCCGTCAGGAAGTCATGGGAATCACGAAGGCGTCGCTTGCGACCGAATCGTGGCTCTCGGCCGCTTCGTTCCAGGAGACGACCCGCGTGCTCACGCAGGCCGCCATGGAAGCGACGACCGACCCGCTGGTCGGCCTCAAGGAGAACGTCATCATCGGTCGCCTCATCCCGGCTGGTACTGGTCTCACCAAGTACCGCGAGATGTCGGTCGAGCCGACCGACGAGGCTCGCGCCGAGCGCTACCCGTTCGGCGCAGACGAGGGCAGCTTCGACGAGAACGACCTCACGTTCGTCGACTTCGAGGCCTTCTCGAGCGATGACTTCGGCGGTTCCAACTTCAGCTAGCCCTGAAGTCGCGTCGGCTCGCCGACGCACCAGTGCGAACGCCCCCACCCGTCACGGGTGGGGGCGTTCGCGCGTCTGCGGCTTGTCACCGGGAAGAAGCGAGCCCGCGGCCCTAACGTTGGCTCCATGAGTGACGACACGCGCGCGCCTCGCCAGCCCTCGGATGACGGCCACGAGCCGGAAGCAGGCGGCGGAGCCGGCGAACCCCGAGAGCTTCCCGACTCCCAGGATCGGCTGGAGGCCGCGCTCGCTCGCAGCCGCGGCATCGGCGAGGACGGCGAGGTGCCGTCCGGTGAGGTGCTCGCGGGGGATGACCTCGCGTTCGACGGTCGGGCGGAAGCGCCGACCGATCCCGCGCTCGCGCCTCAGGAAGACGTCAGGGTCGCGTTCGCGGATCCCCTCGCGACCGACGGCACCGACCCGAACGCGACGGTGGGCCTCGATCGGGATGAGCTCGCGGCCGTGCTCGCCGATGGACCGCGTCCAGGCGCACCTGCAGGTGCGGCAGCCGACACCGAGCAGACAACGGAGGTCCACGGCGAGTCTGCTTCGACGTCTGACACGGTGCCGTCCGCGCCGGAGGCCGGTGCTGATGGCCACGCTGGACCAGAAGATGCCTCGGCGTCGGAGGACGTGCCGGTCATGGAACGCGAGATCGCCGAAGAGGATGACGCCGCGGACTTCCCGGTGACCGAACCGGTTCCCGCCCAGGACCTCGCGGCTGACGCGCTTGGCGCCGCCTCGGTCTCGGCCATCACGGTGGACGCCGCCGGATCTGCCACTGCGCCTGACGAGGAGCGTGAGTCTCCGCGCCGCACCCTCGAGATAGACCGCACAGCTGCCCGTGTCGCGGCCTCGAGCGCAGCCCGCCCATCGGCGCAGGCAGCGGTCGATCCGGAACCGTCTGACGACCATCAGGCCCTCGACGTGGCCACCCCTGTCGCGGGGGAGGTCACGCGTGCGGACGTGGTCGTCACGGAGGCGGTCACCGAGCAGCTCGCCGAGGACGGGGAGACCGTGGAAGCGGTCACCGTCACGGAGCGCGTGGACGTCCTCGACGAAGCAGATGCCGCAGCTGTGACCCACGCGCCGACCGAAGACGCGGCTGACGCCGATGCCGATGCCGACGCCGTCCTCGAGACGGATGCCGCGGACCGTCCCGAAGCCGCACGGACGGTCGAGTCGACGCACGCGAGCGACGAGCGCGTGGACACCGACTCCGCCAAGCCGGACGCCGACGCGTCCGCCACGCAGGCAGACGACGACTCGACGTTCGCGCCACTCCGACTCTCCGCACCGACGGACAGCGACGACCTGGCCCCGGTGAAGCCGAAGAAGCGCGGGAACCGGATGTTCGCGGTGTTCGTCGCCCTGGTCGCCTCGGTGGTGTTCGCAGCCCTCTACCTGCTGGCCTTCGCCCTGCTGCGGACGGCGTTCAACACGGGGCTCGACCCCATCGGCGAGGCCTCCGAGTTCGCGATCACCGCGGCCTTCACGGTTCCCGTCACGGTCTTCGCCGCGTTCGGCGTGCTGTGGGCACTGATCGTGAACCGCGCCGGCTGGTGGGCCTACGTCCTCGGCGGGTTCCTGGCAGCGGTGCTCGTGGCGGCCGGCTACTACTTCGGAGCGGCTCTCCAGCAGCACCTCGCTGACGGGCTCCCCATCACGAGCATCCAGCTCGACGAGGTCCTCGCGAAGTTCAGGGCCTCCGAGCATCTGCTGTCCGCGCTGGTCGCTGCGATCGCGGCCAGGGAGGCCTTCACCTGGGTGGGCGGCATCGCCGCGGCTCGAGGGCGACGGGTGTCGCGAGCCAACCGCAGGGCGAAGCTCGGGTACGAGAAGCGCATGGCGGAGCGCTCCGCCGAGACCGCGGATGCGAACGGAGTGGCCGAGTGAGCGGTGACCAGCTGCGCAGACTCACGCTGCCGAGCGCCGAGTTCCCGGCCTTCCCCGAGGTGGCGATCGACGTGCCCGCCGGGTGGGAGCCGCTGCAGTGGGCTGGCTCGGTGCTCGGTGCGCGGCACCTCGTCGCGACGAACGGCTTCAACCCGAATGTGCTCGTGACGATCGAGCGGTGGCCTGGCACCGTCTCGCACGAGGATGCGCTGACAGTGCTGCGTCAGCGCATCACGCAGGGCGGCGGCAAGGAGCGCCTCGCCGAGTCCGGCACGGAACCACAGCTCATGCACTACGTCGAGTCGACGCAGCGGGACCCGAGGCTGGGCGGGCTCGAGGTCCGCTCGAAGATGGTCGTCCTGCATCGCGGGCCGCTCACGGAGATCGTCACCGCGGTCGGCACGAGCACGGCCGCCCAATCGGCGCATATCGGCAAGGACATCGCGGTGATCGTCCGCGGACTCCAGGTCGAGCTCGCAGCCTGACCTGGACGGCAGCGGTCCCATGATCGAACGCTACGACGCGGAGCTCCCTCCCGACCCGGGTTCGACCTGGGGGAGGGCCGTCATGTGGGGAGCCGTCAGCGGCCTCGTCTTCGCCTCCCTGGTCATAGCAACCTGGGGCTTCGTCGCCCTGGGCCTGGACCGCGACGTCATCGACCTGCCCGGTGTGAGCGTGCTCGTGGCCCCGCTCGCTGTGGCGGCAGGAACGGTCGTGGTGGCCGCCTCCGTGGCGCTCGCGCTCCGCAGACGGTACCGAGGCAGGCCGGGCGTGCTCTGGCTCGCCGCCCCCGGGAGCATCCTCGCCTGGCTCGCCTTCGCGATCGTGGCCGGCATCGCAGCCACGGGGTCCCGAGCCGAGGCCGGAGACCCGGACGCCATCTCACCGCTCCCGAGCCAGGTCGCCATCGGGCTTTCCGTGGGCCCCTTCGGGCTCTCGATCGTTCCCCTGGCGGCGCTCGTCATCCTCGCGGCGGTGCTCTCGACGTCACGGCCGACGCGGCCCGGTCGGGGTCCCGCTTGACCCTGCAAAACTGACGGGGTAGGATTTTTCGGTGCGCGCGCCCTGTCGCGCCCAAAACCGTGCGAACGCTGAAACTGCGAAGAATCTGCAGCGAAGCGCGCAACTGTAAGCAACGCCAGTCGCCTCGACTGCCACCGCTTCACCAACCAGCGATACCAGAGATTTTGTACCGCCGGTCGGTTATCAAGAGGCAAACAGTGCCTCGTAGGCACAGGAATCGTGCTTACCACGATCACGCAGTACAAAACCAAGGAGATTATTCGTGCCAACAATTCAGCAGTTGGTCCGCAAGGGCCGCCGCCCCAAGGCGTCGGCGTCCAAGACGCCAGCCCTGAAGGCCAACCCTCAGCAGCGCGGGGTTTGCACCCGCGTCTACACCACGACACCCAAGAAGCCGAACTCGGCGCTCCGTAAGGTCGCTCGTGTCAAGCTGTCGAACGGCACCGAGGTGACCGCCTACATCCCAGGTGAGGGCCACAACCTCCAGGAGCACTCGATGGTGCTCGTCCGTGGCGGTCGTGTGAAGGACCTCCCGGGTGTGCGGTACAAGATCGTCCGCGGTGCACTCGACACCCAGGCAGTGAAGAACCGCAAGCAGGCTCGCAGCCGTTACGGCGCGAAGATGGAGAAGAAGTAATGCCACGTAAGGGTCCAGCCCCCAAGCGCCCTGTGGTCGCCGACCCCGTGTACGGCGCCCCCATCGTCAGCCAGCTCGTCAACAAGATCCTGCTTGACGGCAAGAAGGGCCTCGCAGAGCGCATCGTGTACGACGCGCTCGAGGGCGTTGCCGCCAAGTCGGACCAGGACGCGGTCGCGACCCTGAAGAAGGCGCTCGACAACGTGCGCCCCACGCTCGAGGTCCGCTCGCGTCGCGTCGGCGGCTCGACGTACCAGGTCCCGGTCGAGGTCAAGCCTCACCGTGCCAACACGCTCGCACTGCGCTGGCTCACGAGCTACGCGAAGAACCGTCGCGAGAAGTCGATGACCGAGCGCCTCACGAACGAGATCCTCGACGCATCCAACGGCCTCGGTGCCGCGGTGAAGCGCCGTGAAGACACGCACAAGATGGCCGAGTCCAACAAGGCCTTCGCGCACTACCGCTGGTAATCCAGCAGCTGGTAGCCCTCACCACTCTCGCTTCAATCCTTTCGGAGGACACCCGTGGCACAGGACGTGCTTACTGACCTGAACAAGGTCCGCAACATCGGCATCATGGCGCACATCGATGCCGGCAAGACGACAACCACCGAGCGCATCCTGTTCTACACCGGTGTCAACCACAAGCTCGGCGAGACGCACGATGGCGCCTCGACGACGGACTGGATGGAGCAGGAGCAGGAGCGTGGCATCACGATCACCTCGGCTGCTGTGACGTCGTTCTGGAAGAAGAACCAGATCAACATCATCGACACGCCCGGTCACGTCGACTTCACCGTCGAGGTGGAGCGCTCGCTCCGCGTCCTCGACGGTGCAGTCGCCGTGTTCGACGGCAAGGAGGGCGTCGAGCCCCAGTCGGAGACCGTCTGGCGCCAGGCCGACAAGTACGACGTTCCGCGCATCTGCTTCGTCAACAAGATGGACAAGCTCGGCGCTGACTTCTACTTCACCGTCGACACGATCGTCAACCGCCTCGGCGCGAAGCCGCTCGTGATCCAGCTCCCCATCGGCGCTGAGAACGACTTCATCGGCATCGTCGACCTCGTCGAGATGAACGCCAAGGTCTGGCCGAGCGACTCCAAGGGTGACACCACCCTCGGTGCCGCCTACGAGACCCTGGAGATCCCGGAAGACCTCAAGGAGCGCGCGGACGAGTACCGCACGAAGCTCCTCGAGGCTGTCGCCGAGACCGACGACGAGCTCATGGAGCGCTTCTTCGCGGGCGAGGACATCTCGATCCCCGAGATCAAGGCGGCCATCCGCAAGCTCACCGTCACGAGCGAGATGTACCCCGTGCTCTGCGGCTCCGCGTTCAAGAACCGCGGCGTCCAGCCGATGCTCGATGCAGTCGTGGACTACCTTCCGTCGCCGCTCGACGTTCCTGCCGTCATCGGCATGAACCCGCGCGACGAGTCGGAGGAGCTCACACGTCGTCCGAGCGCCGACGAGCCGTTCGCTGCTCTCGCCTTCAAGATCGCCGTGCACCCGTTCTTCGGTCGACTGATCTACACGCGCGTCTACTCGGGACACGTCCCGTCCGGCGCGCAGGTCGTCAACTCCTCGAAGGGCAAGAAGGAGCGTATCGGGAAGATCTTCCAGATGCACGCCAACAAGGAGAACCCGGTCGAGTCGATGACCGCGGGACACATCTACGCCGTCATCGGCCTCAAGGACACCATGACCGGTGACACCCTGAGCGACCCTGACAAGCAGATCGTCCTCGAGTCGATGACCTTCCCGGAGCCCGTCATCGAGGTCGCCATCGAGCCGAAGACCAAGGCCGACCAGGAGAAGCTCGGAACGGCCATCCAGAAGCTCGCCGAGGAAGACCCGACGTTCCGCGTCATGCTCGACCAGGAGACCGGTCAGACGGTCATCAAGGGCATGGGCGAGCTCCACCTCGACATCCTCGTCGACCGCATGAAGCGCGAGTTCAAGGTCGAGGCGAACGTGGGCAAGCCCCAGGTCGCCTACCGCGAGACGCTCACGAAGGTCGTCGAGAAGTTCGACTACACCCACAAGAAGCAGACGGGTGGCTCCGGCCAGTTCGCGAAGATCCAGATCAAGCTCGAGCCGCTTGAGATGGACGCGGACAAGACCTACGAGTTCGTGAACGCCGTCACCGGTGGTCGCGTTCCTCGTGAGTACATCCCATCCGTGGATGCTGGCATCCAGGATGCGATGCAGGTCGGCGTCCTCGCCGGCTACCCGATGGTCGGCGTCAAGGCGTCGCTCCTCGATGGTGCTGCGCACGACGTCGACTCCTCGGAGATGGCGTTCAAGATCGCGGGCTCGATCGCGTTCAAGGAAGCAGCTCCCAAGGCCGGTCCCGTCATCCTCGAGCCGCTCATGGCGGTCGAGGTCCGTACTCCTGAGGAGTACATGGGCGACGTGATCGGCGACCTCAACTCGCGCCGCGGCCAGATCCAGTCGATGGAAGATGCCAGTGGTGTGAAGGTGGTGCGTGCACTCGTGCCGCTGTCGGAGATGTTCGGATACATCGGAGACCTGCGCAGCAAGACCTCTGGTCGCGCCGTGTACTCGATGACGTTCGAAACGTACGCCGAGGTCCCCAAGGCTGTTGCCGAGGAGATCATCCAGAAGAACCGGGGCGAGTAGCCCGAACCTGCTCGGGTGACGCAACGCGTCGCCCGAGCGGGTAACATTCATCACTGAAAACCCGGAAGTCATTCTGCGTCATTCGCGGACTGGCACCAACGACGTCCTAGGAGGACCACAGTGGCTAAGGCCAAGTTCGAGCGGACCAAGCCGCACGTAAACATCGGAACGATCGGTCACGTCGACCACGGCAAGACCACGCTCACCGCAGCGATCTCGAAGGTGCTTGCTGACAAGTACCCTTCGGCGACCAACGTGCAGCGTGACTTCGCGTCGATCGACTCCGCTCCGGAAGAGCGTCAGCGCGGTATCACGATCAACATCTCCCACGTCGAGTACGAGACGCCCAAGCGTCACTACGCTCACGTCGATGCTCCGGGTCACGCCGACTACATCAAGAACATGATCACGGGCGCTGCGCAGATGGATGGCGCAATCCTCGTGGTCGCCGCAACCGACGGCCCCATGGCTCAGACGCGTGAGCACGTGCTGCTCGCGAAGCAGGTCGGCGTGCCGTACCTGGTCGTCGCGCTGAACAAGGCCGACATGGTTGACGACGAGGAGATCCTGGAGCTCGTCGAGCTCGAGGTTCGCGAGCTCCTCTCCAGCCAGGACTACCCCGGCGACGACGCACCTGTCGTTCAGGTCTCGGGCCTCAAGGCGCTCGAGGGCGACGAGAAGTGGGCCGAGAAGATCGTCGAGCTCATGCAGGCTGTCGACGACAACGTGCCGGAGCCCGTCCGCGACAAGGACAAGCCGTTCCTCATGCCCGTCGAGGACGTCTTCACGATCACCGGTCGTGGAACCGTCGTCACGGGTCGCGCCGAGCGTGGCACGCTCTCGATCAACTCCGACGTCGAGATCGTCGGCCTCCGCCCGACCGTCAAGACGACGGTCACGGGTATCGAGATGTTCCACAAGCAGCTCGACGAGGCCTGGGCCGGTGAGAACTGTGGTCTGCTCCTCCGTGGCACCAAGCGTGAGGACGTCGAGCGCGGTCAGGTCATCGTCGCTCCCGGTTCCGTCACGCCGCACACGAACTTCGAGGGAACCGCATACATCCTCTCGAAGGACGAGGGTGGCCGTCACAACCCGTTCTTCACGAACTACCGCCCGCAGTTCTACTTCCGTACCACGGACGTGACCGGCGTCATCACCCTGCCCGAGGGCAAGGAAATGATCATGCCTGGTGACACCACGGACATGACCGTCGAGCTCATCCAGCCGATCGCCATGGAAGAGGGCCTCGGCTTCGCGATCCGTGAGGGTGGCCGCACCGTCGGCGCCGGCACGGTGACGAACATCAACAAGTAAGCTTCCAGCTCACTGCAGAGTGGGGTCGGACCTTCGGGTCCGGCCCCATTTTTGCGCTCTCCGCGTCCGAACGGCTCGTGACTGCTCGCGGGTCGTCACCGCAGCTCACCGATTCGGGAACCGGGTTAGAATCAGAAACCGTGTGACGAGCGAAGCTCCGCAGCCTCTCGATCCCCTCCGATGAGCTCCTCGACGCACGAGCGGAGGAACGCCCACCGCCTCAGCGCAGCCCCAGGAGCTCGACGAATGTCCGTACGCGCAGAACGCCCCACGAGCGCGACCGCTCGGTCTGCGCCGAACCGCTACCGCACCGACATCCAAGGGCTGCGGGCGATCGCGTCCCTCCTCGTCGCGTCGTTCCACATCTGGTTCGGCACCGTCTCCGGCGGCGTCGACCTCTTCTTCGTCCTCGGCGGATTCCTGCTGGCCACGACCCTCGTCGGTGAACTCGAGCGTCGGGGGAGCATTCGAGCCTGGCAGTACGTCAAGCGCACGGCCACACGCCTGTTCCCCATGGCCGGTCTCGTCCTCCTCGTCGTCGCAGTCGTTCTCCTGCTGACGGCCCCGGCGCTGTCCTTCCAGCGCAATGTCACCGACCTGTTCGCCGCCGCCACCTACTGGGAGAACTGGCGACTCGCCGGGGACGCGACCGACTACATCGCTGCGGGCCACGACAAGTCAGCTGTCCAGCACTTCTGGGCCATGTCGGTGCAGGGCCAGTCCACGCTGATCCTGCTCGGGTTCGTCCTGCTGCTCGGCGCCGTCGCGAAGCTGGCGAAGTGGCCCGTGCGGCGCGTGGCCATCGTGGGGTTCGCGCTGCTCACCGCAGCTTCCTTCGCTTACGCCCTCAACGAGGTGGCGGTCGACCCGGTCCCCACGTACTACAGCACATGGGCCCGCCTGTGGGAGTTCGGGATCGGGGCCGTCGCCGCGCTCGTCATCACGCGGATCCACCCGCCGAAGGCGCTCCGGGCGATCGTCGGCAGCCTGGGTCTCGCGCTCGTGCTGACCGCAGGTCTCCTGCCGAGCTCCTGGCCGTATCCGGGACTCATCGCGCTCTACCCGGTCGGCGGGGCGTTGCTCGTCCTCATCGCCGGGGCGTCGGGAGACCCTGCTGGAGGCAACCGACTGCTGACCTGGAGGCCCCTGGTCTGGCTCGGCGGCTTCTCGTACGGGCTGTACCTCTGGAGCTGGCCGATCCTCAAGCTGTTCGTCGAGGTCTTCCCAGACCGAGCTGAGCCGGTCTCGTTCTTCGATGGGCTGCTCCTCCTCGCCGTCTCGATCGCCATCGCGTGGGCGACCTCCCGCGGGCTCAAGCTCCTGGGGAGGATCAGGAACCCGCTCGCCCAGATCGATGCGACTGCCCCGAAGTGGAAGCCGAACCCGAGGCTCATCACCTCCGTCACCGTTCCCCTGGTCGCACTCCTCGCCTTCATCGGCGTCCAGGTCGCTCCGCAGGTCCACGAGGACGCCATCGAGGCGATCGAACTCGCGCCTGCCGTCGACAACCTCGACGAGCTCTCGGCGGTCATCGCGGATGCGATCGCAGATCCCACCGTCCCGGACGGGAGGCTTCTCAGCGGAGCGGAAGCGCGCAGCGAAGAGTGGGAGCTGGACGACTGCGTGTCGGTCGCGTCGGACGAAGCGGTTGATCGCTGCGCCTACGGAAGTCCGGATGCGGAACGCGAGGTGTGGATCGTCGGGGACTCCCAGGCCGTGACCTGGGCGCCCGGATTCCGAGACGCCCTCGGCGAGGACACGAAGCTGCAGCTCATGGGGCTGTCGATGTGCCCGTTCACCTCCGGAGCTGGACTGGACAGCATCGACCACTACCGGGAGACGTGTGAGGGACACAACTCCTGGGTGGTCGAACAGGCGACTGAGCGTCTCCCGGATGTGGTCGTGGTCACGTACGGTGCCTGGTGGGTCGGTGACGGATACGAGCACCTCGGCGACGACGTCGGAGCGGACCTCGGACGGGGCAGCAGCGACTACGTGAGAGCCCTCACCGATCTCGGCATCGAGGTCGTCTGGCTCGATTCGGTACCGCCGACGCAGGACCTCGACGAGTGCATGGAGGCGTCGACGGTCTCGGAGGCAGCCAGGGCCTGCGAGACGCCGTTCGGCGACGAGCGCCAGCAGCGCGTCGACGAGCTCGCGACCGAGATGGGGGAGTCCGGTGCGGATGTGGTGCCCACGACAGCCTGGTTCTGCGACCTCGACCTGGCGTCGTGCCCGAGCGTGGTCGCCGGGACTCCGGTTCACAGCGATCCGACGCACATCGGCAGGCAGTACTCGCTCTACCTGTCGAAGGTCATCGCGGACCGAGTTCTGGCCCCGCACGGCTTCTGAGCCACCGATCTCGACGGCGCGACACGCCCGGGTTGCAAGAACAGGTCCGTCCGGTCTAAACTCGGTGAGTTCAGTATTTCGGGGCCCGGCGCTAGTCGTGTGTTCGAATCACTGCCCGGAGAGTGCATAAGCGCCCCGCGTCGCAAGACGCCTGGTGTGCAGCTTAGGCCACCGGCAGCAGAGCAAAGCTCCGGCCAAAGGACAACACCTCACCGAGGTCGAGTCCGGAAGGCCGTCCATCAGCTTGAGTACACTCCTGTGCTCCGAGCAGGTGAACTTGACAGAAAAACAGTGGTGCGAATCCCGGCGTGAAGACGCCACGGGGTTGCATGCGAAGCCGCAATGGCGGCACGTCATTGAGAGAGAGAGTCAACCATGGCGGGACAGAAGATCCGCATTCGACTGAAGTCGTATGACCACGAGGTCATCGACAGCTCGGCGCGCAAGATCGTCGACACCGTAACCCGTGCTGGCGCCTCCGTCATCGGTCCGGTGCCCCTGCCTACCGAGAAGAACGTGATCGCCGTGATCCGTAGCCCTCACAAGTACAAGGACAGCCGCGAGCACTTCGAGATGCGCACCCACAAGCGTCTGATCGACATCGTCGACCCGACGCCGAAGGCCGTCGACTCGCTCATGCGTCTCGACCTTCCGGCCGACGTCAACATCGAGATCAAGCTCTAGGGAAACACATGTCTACCGCTACCAAGACGTTCAAGGGACTGCTGGGCACGAAGCTCGGCATGACCCAGGTCTGGGACGCTGACAACCGTCTCGTCCCCGTCACGGTCATCCAGGTGAGCACCAACGTCGTCACCGAGATCATGACCGTCGAAAAGAACGGCTACGAAGCCGTCCAGATCGCCGCAGGCGCCATCGACCCGCGCAAGGTGAACAAGCCGGCCGCCGGCAAGTTCGCAGCAGCGGGCGTCACGCCGCGCCGTCACATCACCGAACTCCGCACCGCTGACGCAGCGACGTACACGATCGGTCAGGAGCTCGGCGCAGACACGTTCGAGCCCGGCACCAAGATCGACGTCGTCGGCACCAGCAAGGGCAAGGGCTTCGCCGGTGTCATGAAGCGTCACAACTTCTCCGGTGTCGGCGCATCTCACGGTGCCCACAAGAACCACCGTCGCCCCGGCTCCATCGGTGCCTCCGCGACCCCCAGCCGTGTCTTCAAGGGCACGCGCATGGCTGGCCGGATGGGTGGCGACCGCGTCACCGTCCAGAACCTCACGGTTCACGCAGCCGACGCCGAGAAGGGCATCCTCCTCGTCAAGGGTGCTGTCCCCGGCCCCAAGGGTCGTCTCGTTTTCGTTCGCAACGCAGTGAAGGGGGCCTAGTTTCCTATGGCAACCAAGATTGACGTCACCGACGCAGCCGGCAAGAAGTCCGGCACGGTCGAACTGCCTGCCGCCATCTTCGACGCGCAGACCAACGTCCCGCTGATCCACCAGGTTGTCGTCGCACAGCGTGCAGCTGCTCGTCAGGGCACGCACAAGACGAAGAACCGTGGAGAGGTCTCCGGCTCAGGCCGCAAGCCGTTCAAGCAGAAGGGCACCGGCCGCGCCCGTCAGGGTTCGGTCCGCATGCCGCAGCACAAGGGCGGTGGCATCGTCCACGGGCCGACGCCGCGCGACTACTCGCAGCGCACCCCCAAGAAGATGATCGCAGCAGCCCTCATCGGGGCACTGAGCGACCGCGCACGCGGTGGCCACCTGCACATCGTCGACTCCCTCGTCACGGGTGAGAAGGCTTCGACCAAGGTCGCAGCAGCAGCAATCGCGAAGGTCGCGGCAGGACGCAACATCCTCGTCGTCCTCGACCGCAGCGATGAGCTCAGCCTCCTGAGCGTGCGCAACCTCCCGGCACTCCACGTCCTGTTCGTTGACCAGCTCAACGCCTACGACGTGCTCGTCTCGGACGACATCCTCTTCACGAAGGCTGCCTACGACGCGTTCGTCGAGAGCAAGACCAGCAAGGAGCAGGGCGCATGAGCGCAAACAACAAGGACCCGCGCGACATCATCTTCGCGCCGGTGATCTCCGAGAAGAGCTACAGCCTGATCGACCAGGGCAAGTACACCTTCGAGGTCGACCCTCGTTCGAACAAGACCGAGATCAAGCTCGCCATCGAGCAGATCTTCGACGTCAAGGTCGACAAGGTCAACACCTTGAACCGCACGGGCAAGACGCGCCGCACCCGCTTCGGGCTCGGCAAGCGCAAGGACACCAAGCGCGCCATCGTCTCGCTCAAGTCCGGCACCATCGACATCTTCTCGAACGCCGGTTAATCGAGAGCACAGAGGACGAATTCACATGGCTATTCGCAATTACAAGCCCACGACGCCTGGCCGTCGTGGAGCCTCGGTGTCCGAGTTCACCGAGATCACGCGCTCGACTCCCGAGAAGTCGCTGCTCCGCCCCCTGACCAAGTCGGGTGGCCGCAACAACCAGGGACGCATCACGACTCGTCACATCGGTGGTGGCCACAAGCGCCAGTACCGCGTCATCGACTTCCGTCGCAATGACAAGGACGGCGTGAACGCCAAGGTCGCTCACATCGAGTACGACCCCAACCGCACCGCTCGCATCGCGCTGCTGCACTTCTTCGACGGAACCAAGCGCTACATCCTGGCTCCGAACAAGCTCAAGCAGGGCGACATCGTCGAGTCGGGCGCTGGCGCCGACATCAAGCCGGGCAACAACCTCCCGCTGAAGAACATCCCGACCGGTACGGTCATCCACGCCATCGAGCTCCGCCCAGGCGGCGGCGCGAAGATGGCGCGCTCGGCCGGAGCATCCGTCCGCCTCGTCGCGAAGGACGGCCCCTACGCCCAGCTGCGTCTGCCGAGCGGCGAAGTCCGCAACGTCGACGTGCGCTGCCGCGCGACGATCGGCGAGGTCGGCAACGCCGAGCAGTCGAACATCAACCTGGGCAAGGCCGGCCGCAAGCGCTGGCTCGGCGTTCGTCCCACGGTCCGTGGTGTCGTCATGAACCCGGTCGACCACCCGCACGGTGGTGGTGAAGGTCGCACCTCCGGTGGACGTCACCCGGTGAGCCCCTGGGGTAAGCCAGAAGGCCGCACCCGTCGCCCCAACAAGGAGAGCGACAAGCTCATCGTCCGCCGTCGCCCTGCCGGCAAGAAGCGTAAGTAGGAGATCAGAAGATGCCTCGCAGTCTCAAGAAGGGCCCCTTCGTCGACGAACACCTCTTCCAGAAGGTGGTCAAGCAGAACGAAGCTGGCTCGAAGAACGTCATCAAGACCTGGTCGCGCCGATCGATGATCGTGCCGGACATGCTCGGACACACCATCGCCGTGCACGACGGTCGCAAGCACATCCCCGTGTTTGTCACCGAAACCATGGTCGGCCACAAGCTCGGCGAGTTTGCACCGACCCGCACCTTCCGTGGACACGAGAAGGACGACAAGAAGGGTCGTCGCCGCTAACGCGGCGACGTGAAGGAGGAAAATATGGTGGAGTCAACCGCACGCGTGCGGCACATCCGCGTCACCCCTCAGAAGGCTCGTCGCGTCGTCAACTTGATCCGCGGCAAGCAGGCGCTCGAAGCGCTCGCAATCCTGAAGTTCGCACCTCAGGGTGCCTCTGAGCCGGTCTACAAGGTCGTTGCATCAGCAATCGCCAACGCACGAGTCAAGGCGGACAAGGACAGCGAGTTCCTTGACGAGCGCGACCTCTACATCGCCAAGGCGTTCGTAGACGAGGGTGCAACCCTCAAGCGCTTCCGTCCGCGTGCACAGGGACGAGCATTCCGCATCAACAAGCGCACAAGCCACATCACGGTTGTGCTGGCGACGCCGGAGCTCGCCGAGGCCGAGAAGGGGAGCAGCAAGTAATGGGCCAGAAGATCAATCCGTACGGCTTCCGTCTCGGAATCACGACCGACCACGTCAGCCGCTGGTACGCAGACTCGACCAAGCCGGGTCAGCGCTACAGCGACTACGTCAAGGAGGACATTCGCATCCGCGAGTACCTCCAGAAGTCGCTCGACCGTGCAGGCGTCTCGCGCATCGAGATCGAGCGCACACGTGACCGCGTTCGCGTCGACATCTACACGGCTCGCCCCGGCATCGTCATCGGACGACGCGGAGCCGAGGCCGAGCGCATCCGCGCCGACCTCGAGAAGCTCACGGGCAAGCAGATCCAGCTGAACATCCTCGAGGTCAAGAACCCCGAGGCTGACGCTCAGCTCGTCGCGCAGGGCATCGCCGAGCAGCTCTCTGCTCGCGTCGCCTTCCGCCGTGCAATGCGCAAGGGCCTCCAGGGCGCTCAGCGTGCAGGTGCCAAGGGCATCCGCATCCAGGTCTCGGGCCGCCTCGGCGGCGCTGAGATGAGCCGCTCGGAGTTCTACCGCGAGGGACGCGTTCCGCTGCACACGCTCCGCGCCAACATCGACTACGGCTTCTACGAGGCCAAGACCACGTACGGTCGCATCGGTGTCAAGGTGTGGATCTACAAGGGCGACATGACCAACAAGGAACTCGCCCGCGAACAGGCCAACCAGAAGTCGTCCCGTGGGGACCGTAACGACCGCTCCCGCCGTGGCCCGCGCCGCGACAACGAGAAGCAGGTCGCCGCAGGAGTTGAGGCGTAACCATGTTGATTCCACGTCGAGTCAAGCACCGTAAGCAGCACCGCCCGGACCGCAGCGGCATGTCGAAGGGTGGCAACACCGTCTCGTTCGGCGAGTTCGGCATCCAGGCGCTCACGCCGTCCTACGTCACGAACCGTCAGATCGAGGCAGCTCGTATCGCGATGACCCGCCACATCAAGCGTGGCGGCAAGGTCTGGATCAACATCTACCCGGACCGCCCGATGACCGCCCGCCCCGCCGAGACCCGCATGGGTTCCGGTAAGGGTGCAGTCGACTCCTGGGTCGCGAACGTCAAGCCCGGCCGCGTCCTCTTCGAGGTCGCCGGCGTCAGCGAGGAGCTCGCTCGCGAGGCCCTCACACGCGCCATCCACAAGCTGCCGCTCAAGGCACGCATCATTTCGCGCGAGGAAGGCGAGTAATCATGGCGATTGGTACCAAGGAGCTCGCCACCACCGAGCTCGACAACTTCGAAGACGGACGTCTCGTCGAAGAGCTCAAGAAGGCGAAGGAAGAGCTGTTCAACCTGCGCTTCCAGGCCGTGACCAACCAGGTCGAAGAGCGTGGACGCATCCGTCAGGTCAAGCGCGACATCGCGCGCATCTACACGGTGATCCGCGAGCGTGAGCTCGGGATCCGCGCAACCCCGGCCCCGGTCGAGAAGCCGGCCAAGAAGTCGAAGGCCACGAAGGCTTCGAAGAAGGCCGAAGCCCCTGAGGCTGCGCCCGAGGCTGAGAACGAGGAGACCAAGTAATGGCTGAAAGCACGACACAGCCCGAGGCAACGGAAGAGGCGCACGAGCGCAACTACCGGAAGACCCGGCGCGGCTACGTCACGAGCGACAAGATGGACAAGACCATCACCGTCTCGGTCGAAGAGCGCGTCAAGCACCCCCTCTACGGCAAGGTGCTCCGCCGCTCGAGCAAGGTCAAGGCGCACGACGCCGACAACCAGGCCGGCATCGGCGACCTCGTCCTGATTGCAGAGACCCGTCCCCTCAGCGCTACCAAGCGCTGGCGCCTGGTCGAGATCCTGGAGAAGGCGAAGTAGGCCTCGCCTCTTCGACCGCTCAGCGAAGGAATTTGACAGATGCTTCAGCAAGAATCCCGAGTCCGCGTCGCCGACAACACCGGCGCCAAGGAACTCCTCACGATCCGCGTACTCGGTGGCTCCGGCCGCCGCTACGCGGGAATCGGTGACGTCATCGTCGCGACCGTCAAGGACGCGATCCCCGGCGGCAACCTCAAGAAGGGTGAGGTCGTCAAGGCCGTCATCGTTCGCACGATCAAGTCGACCCGTCGTCCCGACGGTTCGTACATCAAGTTCGACGAGAACGCAGCGGTCATCCTCAAGGGTGACAACGAGCCGCGTGGCACTCGAATCTTCGGACCGGTCGGTCGCGAGCTCCGCGACAAGAAGTTCATGAAGATCGTGTCGCTCGCGCCGGAGGTGATTTAACCCATGGCAACGATCCGCAAGGGAGACCTGGTCCAGGTCATCTCAGGCACGAGCCAGGCTCGCGGTGGAGACCGCGGCAAGCAGGGCGAAGTGCTCGAGGTGCTCCGCGATGAGAACCGCATTCTCGTCCAGGGCATCAACTTCGTGACCAAGCACGTTCGCGTCGGACAGACGCAGCGTGGCACGAAGACGGGTGGCATCGAGACCGTCGAGGCCCCCATCCACATCTCGAACGTCGCACTCGTCGACCCCGAGACCAAGCAGCCGGCTCGCACCGGTGTGAAGGTCGAAGAGGTCACGAAGGACGGCGTCACCAAGACGGTGCGCACGCGCGTCTTCAAGCCCTCGCGTCGCGCAGCCAAGCCTGCCAAGGCAGAGAAGGCCGCCAAGGCTGACAAGGCTGAGAAGGCCGAGAAGAAGCCTGCGACGAAGGCCAAGGCCGCCGCACCGAAGAAGAAGGACGACGAGTAGATATGACTGACATCGCCACGGAGGCTGGCAAAATCCAGCCCCGTCTCAAGCTGAAGTACCGCGAAGAGCTCAAGGCTCAGCTGCAGGCAGACCTCGGCGTGAGCAACGTCCACCAGGTTCCGGGTCTCGTGAAGATCGTCGTGAACATGGGTGTTGGCGAGGCAGCTCGCGACGGCAAGATCATCGAGGGTGCCATCACGGACCTCACGGCGATCACGGGCCAGAAGCCCAAGGTCACGAAGGCCACGAAGTCCATCGCGCAGTTCAAGCTGCGCGAAGGTCAGCCGATCGGCGCGCACGTCACGCTGCGCGGTGACCGCATGTGGGAGTTCCTCGACCGCCTGCTCTCGCTTGCCCTTCCCCGTATCCGCGACTTCCGTGGTCTCAGCGACCGCCAGTTCGACGGCAACGGAAACTACACCTTCGGCCTCACGGAGCAGGTAATGTTCCATGAGATCGATCCAGACAAGATCGACCGCACACGCGGTATGGACATCACCGTCGTCACGACGGCGAAGAACGACGAAGAAGGACGCGCCCTCCTGGGCAAGCTCGGCTTCCCGTTCCAGGCCGGTCTCCAGCAGAACTAGTCTGAACACCCGAGGGTCACGGCAGCAGCCGTGACCCCATCGGGCTGTTGCAACCGCAACCGCCCGTCCACCACAGGTCGCGGGGCCGTGTACGGCCCCGCGAAACCAGGCGAAAGGCACTCATCATGACGATGACAGATCCCGTCGCAGATATGCTGACGCGACTGCGCAACGCGAACTCGGCGCACCACGACTCCGTGTCGATGCCGAGCTCGAAGCTCAAGTCCCACATTGCCGACATCCTCAAGCGCGAGGGTTACATCACCGACTGGACAGTCGAAGATGCACGAGTGGGCCAGACCCTCACTCTCTCGCTCAAGTTCGGTCCGAACCGCGAGAGGTCGATCGTCGGCATCAAGCGCGTCTCCAAGCCAGGTCTTCGCGTCTACGCGCGCTCGACCGAGCTGCCAAGCGTCCTCGGCGGCCTCGGCATTGCCATCCTGTCCACCTCCTCCGGTCTCCTCACGGACCGTCAGGCCGAGCAGAAGGGCGTAGGCGGAGAAGTCCTCGCCTACGTGTGGTAATCCGTCATGTCACGAATTGGTCGTCTCCCGATCAGCGTCCCAGCTGGCGTTGACATCAAGATCGACGCGCAGAACGTCACCGTCAAGGGCCCGAAGGGCGAGCTCGCGCTCGTCGTCGCGAACCCCATCGAGGTCAAGCTCGAAGACGGTCAGGTTCTCGTCACGCGTCCGAACGACGAGCGTGAGTCACGTGCACTGCACGGCCTGACCCGCACGCTCATCAACAACAACATCATCGGCGTCACCGAGGGCTACACCAAGAAGCTCGAGGTCGTTGGAACCGGTTACCGCATCGTTTCCAAGGGCACGGGCGTCGAGTTCGCACTCGGCTACTCGCACCCGATCAACGTCGAGCCCCCGGCGGGCATCACGTTCCAGGTCGAGGGCAACAACAAGCTCACGGTCGTCGGAATCGACAAGCAGGCTGTCGGCGAGGTCGCAGCGAACATCCGCAAGCTCCGCCTCCCCGAGCCCTACAAGGGCAAGGGCGTGCGTTACGAGGGCGAGCAGATCCGCCGCAAGGCCGGAAAGTCAGGTAAGTAACCATGGGACTCGGAACTCGAGGAAAGAGCAAGCAGGCAGCGACCCGTCGCCGCCACGTCCGCCTTCGCAAGAAGGTCTCCGGCGACGCGCAGCGTCCCCGTCTCGTCGTCACGCGCTCCGCGCGTCACGTCTTCGTCCAGGTTGTCGACGACACCAAGGGCATCACGCTCGCATCCGCATCCACCATGGAAGCTGAGCTGCGTGAGTTCGAGGGCGACAAGTCCGCAAAGGCGAAGCGTGTCGGCGAGCTCGTCGGCGCACGCGCCAAGGACGCCGGCATCGAGAGCGTGGTCTTCGACCGCGGCGGCAACAAGTACGCCGGTCGCGTCGCGGCCATCGCTGATGGAGCACGAGAGGCAGGGCTGAACCTGTGACCGAGAAAATCGACACCAACACGCCCGACAACATGACCGACACGCCCGTTGAGACGGCCGCGTCGAGTGAGTCGGCACAGCGCGAAGGCGGCAGCGGACGCGACAACAACCGTCGCGGCGGCGGTCGCGGCGAGCGCGGCCAGGGTGGCGGTCGTGACCGCAACTCCCGCGATGACAAGAGCCAGTTCCTGGAGCGCGTCGTCACCATCAACCGCGTCTCCAAGGTCGTCAAGGGCGGTCGTCGCTTCGCGTTCACCGCGCTCGTCGTCGTCGGAGACGGCAACGGTCTCGTGGGCGTCGGCTACGGCAAGGCCCGTGAGGTCCCGCTGGCCATCTCCAAGGGCGTCGAAGAGGCGAAGAAGAACTTCTTCCGCGTCCCCCGCGTCCTGAAGACGATCCCGCACCCCGTGCAGGGCGAGGCAGCAGCAGGCGTCGTCCTGCTCCGTCCCGCCGCTGCAGGTACCGGTGTTATCGCCGGTGGCCCCGTCCGCGCCGTACTCGAGTGCGCGGGCATCCATGACGTCCTGTCGAAGTCGCTCGGCTCGTCGAACACGATCAACATCGTGCACGCGACCGTCGCGGCCCTCAAGCAGCTCGAGGAGCCGCGCGCAGTGGCAGCTCGCCGTGGCCTGCCTGTCGACCAGGTCGTCCCGCAGCGCATCCTGCGTGCCGAGGCCAACGCGGCCAAGGCAGCAGCCGAAGCACAGAAGGTTGGTGCCTGATGGCCGCGAGTCTCAAGGTGACCCAGATCAAGTCCAAGATCAGCGAGAAGCAGAACCAGCGCGACACCCTGCGCTCGCTCGGCCTCAAGCGCATCGGCGACACCGTCGTGAGGCCGGACAACTCGGTGAACCGCGGCTACGTCAAGACTGTCGCTCACCTGGTCTCAGTTGAGGAGATTTCCGAATGAGCAAGAACGAGAACGAGAAGGACGTGACCTCCGAGCCGCAGCTCAAGGTCCACCACCTCCGTCCCGCTCCCGGCGCCAAGAAGTCCAAGACGCGCGTCGGTCGCGGTGAGGGCTCCAAGGGCAAGACCGCTGGTCGCGGCACCAAGGGGTCGAAGGCACGTACAACCGTGCGCATCGGCTTCGAAGGTGGCCAGATGCCACTGCACATGCGTACGCCGAAGCTGCGCGGGTTCAAGAACCCGTTCCGCGTCGAGTACCAGGTCGTCAACCTCTCCAAGCTGGCTGAGCTCTTCCCCGAAGGCGGCGACGTCACCATCGCCGGCCTCGTGGCAAAGGGCGCAGTTCGCAAGAACGAGCCCGTCAAGGTGCTCGGCAATGGCGAGATTGCGGTTAAGCTGAACGTCGCGGTCGACAAGGTCTCCAGCTCAGCAGAGCAGAAGATCGTTGCTGCCGGCGGTTCCGTCAAGTAGTAACTCCAAGCGGGGGTCGGCGGTTGCCGACCCCCGCTTGTCTCTTTCACGAGAAATGAAAGCAGGAACGTAGTGTTCAGTGCCGTCGCACGAGTGTTCAAGACTCCGGATCTTCGTCGCAAGATCCTCTTCACGCTCGCTATGGTCGCCATCTACCGGATCGGCACCACGGTTCCTGGCCCCTTTGTGAACTACGTCAACGTGCAGCAGTGTCTCGACACTGGGACGCAG
Organism: Pseudoclavibacter sp. JSM 162008; assembly: GCF_041366455.1. Lineage (NCBI taxonomy): Bacteria > Bacillati > Actinomycetota > Actinomycetes > Micrococcales > Microbacteriaceae > Pseudoclavibacter > Pseudoclavibacter sp. JSM 162008. Next base: position 86,188 of record NZ_JBEWYX010000008.1, on the reverse strand, counting down.
ATGGCCGGTCTCTATGACATGGTCAACCTGTTCTCCGGTGGTGCACTGCTCCAGTTGTCGATCTTCGCGCTGGGCATCATGCCGTACATCACGGCATCGATCATCACGCAGCTGCTGCGTGTGGTCATCCCCCACTTCGAGGCACTCCATAAGGAGGGTCAGGCGGGCCAGTCGAAGCTCACGCAGTACACGCGATACCTGACGATCGCCCTCGCGATCCTGCAGGCGACGACGCTCGCCACAGTCGCGAAGTCCGGGACGCTCTTCGGCACGGGCAACGCAGCCTGCGAGAACGTCCTCAACATGCTCAATGAGTCGGCGGCGACGCCCGAGAACGCCGTGATCAACATGGTCCGCATCGTGCTCATGGTCGCTGCCATGACGGCAGGCACTGCCGTCATCATGTGGATGGCGGAGCTCATCACGGAGCGCGGCGTCGGCAACGGCATGTCGCTCCTGATCTTCACCTCGATCGCCGCCTCGTTCCCCTCGGCGTTCGGCGCCATCGCGGCCGGAACCGGTGGCATGACGACGCTCGTCATCGTCATCGCGATCGGTCTGCTGATCATGATGGCCGTCGTGTTCGTCGAGCAGTCCCAGCGGCGCATCCCGGTCCAGTACGCGAAGCGCATGGTCGGGCGCCGCACCTACGGCGGCAACAGCACATACATCCCCATCAAGGTGAACCAGGCCGGCGTGATCCCGGTCATCTTCGCCTCGTCGCTGCTGTACCTGCCCGCGCTCGTCGCGCAGTTCAACCAGCCGGCAGCGGGGGAGACCCCGCCCGAGTGGGTCACCTGGGTCATGAACAACTTCACGACCGGAGACCACCCGCTCTACATGGCGGTGTACTTCCTCCTCATCATCGGCTTCACGTACTTCTACGTCGCGATCGCCTTCAACCCTGAGGAAGTCGCAGAGAACATGCGCAAGCACGGCGGCTTCGTGCCCGGCATCCGCGCCGGTCGACCGACTGCCGAGTACCTCAACTTCGTGCTGACGCGCATCACGTTCCCCGGCTCGCTGTACCTGGGCGTTCTCGCGCTCATCCCGCTCATCGCGCTCTCCACCGTCAACGCGAACGCCAACTTCCCGTTCGGCGGCGCCTCGATCCTCATCGTGGTCGGTGTCGGACTCGAGACGGTGAAGCAGATCGACGCTCAACTCCAACAACGCAACTACGAGGGGCTTCTCCGATGACACATGACGACCAGACCTTCCGCCTGCTCATCGTCGGACCTCCAGGGGCTGGCAAGGGAACCCAGGCCGTCGGCATCGCTGAGGCCTTCGGCATCCCCGCCATCTCCACGGGCGACATCTTCCGTGCCAACATCAAGAACGGCACGAACCTCGGCCTCCAGGTTCGCGAGATCATCGAGAGCGGCAACCTCGTTCCCGACTCCCTCACGAACGAGCTCGTGCGCGACCGCCTGACCGAGGCAGACGCCGCGGCCGGCTTCCTGCTCGACGGCTACCCCCGCACCCTGGAGCAGGTCGCCTTCCTGACGCAGCTGCTCGCGGAGCAGGGCACCGCCATCGACGCGGTCATCGAGCTCAAGGTCGAGGTGGACAGCGTCGTCGAGCGTCTCCGCCGTCGTTCACTCGAGCAGGGTCGCGCGGACGACACGGAAGAGGCCATCCGCCACCGTCAGAACGTTTACTTGCAGGAGACTGCGCCGCTTCTCGAGACCTACGCAGCGCGCGGTGTGCTCGTGAGCGTCAATGGCTTCGGCACCGTCGAGGAAGTTCGCAACCGGATCTTCGCCGCCCTCGAGCAACGTGGCCTGCGTCACCCGCTGCATCGGTTGAGCGGCAAGTAAGCCCGACACAGCACCACAACCAAGGACCCGCCGGGAGGAGACTCCGGGCGGGTCCTTCGTGGTTGAGGGCCGATCGCACACGGCGGGCGTCGTCTCGGGCCTTTCGTCCCTGGTTCTGCGCGAAGCTTCTCGGCTAGCGTTGCCCTGTCGGCCCTCTCAGTCGGGAGGCGCTGCATGAGCCCTGTAGACAAGGTTGTCCAGGAATGGAGACGCGTATGCCCTCGCCCTCAGCTGAGCCACATGACCTCGTCGATTTCGACGTGCTGTTGAGCGAGGAGGAGTTGGCCTCGCGTCGACGGGTGCGGCTCCTCGTGGACGAGCACGTGCGGCCGCGAATCGCCTCCTGGTACGAGGATGCTGTGTTCCCGATCGACCTCGTGCCGGTGCTTGCGAGCGAGGGACTGCTCGGCATGCACCTGGGCGGGTACGGGTGCGCCGGACGCAGCGCCGTCGAGTACGGCATCGCTGCCGCCGAGCTGGAAGCCGGCGACTCGGGGATCCGCACGTTCGTCTCCGTGCAGGGCTCCCTCGCGATGAGCGCGATCTGGAAGCACGGCAGCGAGGATCAGAAGAACGAGTGGCTTCCGCGCATGGCGGCGGGCGAGGTCATCGGATGCTTCGGCCTGACCGAGCCGGAGGCTGGATCTGACCCGGGGACCATGCGTACATTCGCCCGGCGGGACGGCGACGACTGGGTGATCAGCGGGGCCAAGCGCTGGATCGGCCTGGCGTCGCTCGCTCAGCTCGCGGTCATCTGGGCGCAGACCGACGACGGCGTCCGCGGCTTCCTCATGCCGACGGCATCCGCTGGGTTCTCGGCGACGCCGATCGGCCCGAAGCTCTCGATGCGCGCCTCCGTGCAGTGCGACATCGTCTTGGACTCGGTCAGGGTCCCTGCCGATGCGATGCTCCCCGGGGCACGCGGGCTGCGCGGGCCCTTCGAGTGCCTCAACGAAGCGCGCTACGGCATCGCGTGGGGCGTCATGGGAGCGGCCAGGGACAGCTTCGAGGCGGCGCTCGCGTACGCGGGGGAGCGGCAGCCGTTCAATCGTCCGCTGTCCGGCTTCCAGCTGACGCAGCAGAAGCTCGTCGATATGGCGCTCGAGATCAACAAGGGCTTCCTGCTCGCGCTCCAGCTCGGACGCCTCAAGGACGCCGGCCGCATCCAACCGCACCATATCTCCGCTGGCAAGCTCAACAACACGCGCGAGGCGATCGCCATCGCACGTGAGGCGAGGACCATCCTGGGCGGCAACGGCATCACCCTCGACTACTCGCCGCTGCGTCATGCGAACAACCTCGAGTCGGTGCGCACCTACGAGGGGACAGACGAGATCCACACCCTCGTCCTCGGCAGCAAGCTGACCGGCATCCCGGCCTTCAGGTAGGCACGGCCGATGCTTCCGGATCGCGAACACGACGGCGTGCTGAGCGGGGTGCGGGTCGCGGACTTCTCGCGGGTGCTCGCGGGCCCATACGCGACGATGATGCTGGCCGACTTCGGCGCGGACGTCATCAAGATCGAGCCGCCCGGCGGTGACGAGACGCGCGCGTGGACGCCGCCGGTCGACGCGCGTGGGCAGTCGACGTACTTCGGGGGCGTGAACAGGGGCAAGCGGTCGCTGTTGCTCGACCTGACCGACGGGGCTGACGTGGCGACGGCGAGACGCCTCGCCGTCGAGGCTGATGTTGTGGTGGAGAACTTCAGACCGGGGGTCATGGCGCGCTTCGGGCTGGACTACGAGACGGTGCGCGGTGAGAACCCGTCCACCGTGTACTGCTCGGTCACGGGATTCGGCGCCGCCGGCGGTGCGGTGCTGCCGGGGTACGACCTGCTGGTGCAGGCCGTCGGCGGCCTCATGAGCATCACCGGGCCCGTGGGCGGCGAGCCGAGCAAGGCCGGCGTCGCGCTCGTCGACGTGCTGACAGGCTTGAACGCGGTGACCGGGATACTTCTCGCTCTTCGTGAGCGGGACAGGACCGGCGCCGGGCAGCGGGTCGAGGTCGATCTCATGACGAGCCTCCTGTCGGCGCTCGCAAATCAGGCGTCCAGCACGCTGGCGACGGGAGAGGCTCCTGCGCGGCTCGGCAACGCGCACCCGAGCATCGCTCCGTACGAGCTGTTCGATGCTCGGGACCGGCCACTCGTGATCGCCGTCGGCAACGATCGTCAGTTCGCGTCCCTCGTCGAGACCTTGGGCTGCTCGGAGCTGGCCACCGATGCCCGCTTCTCCTCGAATCAGCTCCGCGTGCACCACCGGTCGGAGCTCAGAGCGCTGCTGGGCGCCCGACTTGGCGAAGATGATGCCCGCGACTGGGTGGGGCGTCTGAGCGACGCTCGGGTTCCAGCCGGTCTGGTGAACGACGTCGCGGAGGCGTTCGCCTTCGCGGAGTCGCTCGGGCTCGAGGCGGTCCTCGAGCTGACGGACGAGGAAGGAGAGCGTGTGCGGTCGGTGGCGAACCCCATCCACCTCTCGTCGACACCCGCGCGCTCCGCCGGGCCGCCGCCCGATCTCCCAACGGCGGGGGAGAGGGCCGTCTGGCACCAGGAGCGCGTTACTGAACCGTGACGTGCGGACGCGCAGCGTTGCCGAAGCGTTGTCGTCTGGTGACCGGAGAAGCCCGGGCCGCCCACTAGCGTCGTTCTGGTGCGCCACATCAGGGGCGCCAAGAGGTCGGGGTGCATGCATGACAAACGGTTCTGCACCGCAGCGGGGCAGCGCTGAGGACGCGGCGATCCTTGCCGCAGCTGGCGTCGCGGCCGTCGTTGGCGTGCTGACCGCGGTCGCGCTGTCAGAGGCGTCCCCGCTCACGGCGGTGCGTGATGCGCTCGTTTCCGACGGAGCGGTGTCCGGCGTCCTCTTCGCCTTTGCGCTGGTGACGGCGGCGTGCATCGTCGCCCTCCCGCTCCGCCGGCGACGCGTGAGGGACGCGCGACGCCGAACGTGGATCACAACCGCTCTGTGCCTCGTCGCGGTCGCGGGGAGCTCCACCCTCGTTGTTGCCCCCGCACGCCACGCCGGTGAGATGGCCGCAGCGGCTCAGCGGGTCGACAACGAGCGCGCGGTAGCCAGCTGGGAGCAGTGGGGGATCGCCGGCGAAGAGACCACGACGGTCCTGACCCAGAACGAGCTGGAAGCGGACTACAGCTCTCTTGTCGATGCGCTCGTCGATGTGCTTGCCGAGCCGGTCACCGAGGACTCGCAGTTCCCGCTGCGCGCGCAGCCCAACCCGCAGGACTGCGGGGACTACGCGCATCCGGGGGTCAGGTACGAGAACGTCTTCAGCTTCAGGACAGCTGACGACGCCGCGAGCTGGGCGGCCGTCGAAGCGCTCGTGCGCGGCGAAGGCTTCTTCGTAGAGGCGACCGTGGACACGCTGGTGGCCAGCGGAACCTACCATCCCTCCGTGTCGTTCGTATCACTGGTGGGGCCGGATGAGACCCTGCCGGGCGAACCGTGGCTGTCCCTCACCATCTCGGGGAAATGCGGCGTGGCCGATGACTGAACTGCCCGCGCCACCGAGCGCCCCTGCTTCCTCGCTCGCAGAGAAGCCGCAACCGTGGCCGCTGGCCACCGTCGTCCTGGTCTGCGCCGCGATCAGCTCGCTCGCGCCGCTCGTCGCGATCACGTTCCCGTTCGCGGCCGCGACCGGCGACCTGCCGGCCGCGTGGCTCTGGATCCGCGGGGGGCTGCTCGCCGCCTTCCCTGCCCTCATCTTCGCCGTGGCCGTCGGCGGCTCGGTCCGGCTCGCGAGGATCCGGACGCGCGGGGCACTCGCCGCCGTCGTGGCCGCCGGTCTGCTGGCAGCGGCGAACGCTGCCTTCACAATCATCTGGTGTGCCGTCGCGGCAAGCCGGGCTGCTGGTGCATGACGTGCAGGAGGACAACACGATGGAGAGCTCAGACGAGCGCGCGGCCGAGGTTGGCGTGGACCCGGCGCGACCGGAGCCGCAACGACAGCAGGGCGCCGTTGGCCGTGCCCCCAGTACGCCAGACCGCGCGCTGTTCATCGGCCTGTACGGGCTCGCCGTCGCCGTCGTGCAGGTTCCCGTCTTCGCGGCTGTGATAGCGCTGAGCCCGTTCTCCTCCGTCGGCATGGCGATTCTCTCGCCCACGTACTTCCTCGACGGGATGGCCACGGCAGGGAGCTACGTGTGGGGAGCGATTCTGCAGGCGCTCCTGATCGTGCTCCTCGCTCTGATCCCCGCGCTAGTCGCCGTGGTGGTCTGGCTGCTGGTGGGCCGGATGCGCCGCGAGGGGAAGGCCGAGCAGGCTGGCCCTCTCTATGGGCCCCTGGCGATCTCGGCTCTATCGACGCTCGCCATGCTCCTGATCGCCGCCACGGTCGTGGTGAACGGTGTTGTGACCGCGTCCTCCAGCCTCTCCACCAGCTACGAGGGAAGCTACGACGAGGCGGAGTTCGGGTACGGCTACGACGACACGTACGTCGAGCCGTCGCCCGCTGCTCCCGTAGTCCCGACGTTCTCGTCGTTGAGTGCCGACGAGGTGAAGGCGGCTGTCACAGCCCTTGCAGATGAGACCAGAGCGCTCGTGCCTGAACCCCTCGAGGACAACCCCGACTACGCGCAGTACGTGGGCGTCAATGAGGTCGCATGCGGCGATGAGGAGCATCCCGGGGTCCAGGCATGGGTCTCGGCGAGCTTCAGGAGCCCGACCGCCGACATCGACATGACCGCGGTCGAGGAACTCTGGACGCAGCACGGGCTGGTTGTCTCCAGGGACACCGAGTTCATCGCGGACAGCACCTCGGTGACGGGAGACGGTCTCAGCAGCGACGCCCTGGCCCTCGCAACCCTGGAGACGAACGATGGGTGGCTGTACCTGTGGATCGACGGCGACTGCGTCGCCACCGGCTGAGTGTGGACGCGGTCGCCGCCTTCACCGGGGTCGTAGACTCTCCTGATGCGCAAGAGCATCTACAAGACCCCCGCCGAGCTCGCAGCGATGGTCCCAGCCGGACGGATCACGGCCCTCGCCCTCGACGCCGTCACCGAGGCGATCCGGCCGGGAGTGACCACCCTGGAGCTCGACGCCATCGCGGAGCGTGTCGTGCGCGATAACGGCGCGGTGCCGAACTTCGCGCTCGTCCCCGGGTACCGCCACACGATCTGCGCCTCCGTCGACGATGCAGTGGTGCACGGCATTCCGAACGCTGAGCCGCTCAGGTCAGGTCAGCTTGTCTCGATCGATGCCGGCGCCATGTTCGAAGGCTGGAACGGTGACTCGGCCCGCACCTTCGTCGTCCCAGGCGATGGCGCAGACGCGGCCGCGGTGGCAGATGGGACGCGTCTCAGCGAGGCCTGCGAGCGCTCGCTGTGGGCAGGTATCGCGAGGCTCGCGACGGCGAAGCACCTCGCCGAGGTCGGCGCCGCGGTCGAGGAGTCCATCGAGCAGTCCGGCGACTTCGGGATCCTCGAGGACTTCGCGGGCCATGGCATCGGGCGAAGCATGCACGAGGAGCCGACCGTGCACAACATCCGAGTGTTCGGCCGCGGGCCAGTCGTGAAGCCCGGTCTCGCCATCTGCATCGAGCCCATGCTCACGCTCGGCGGGCCGGATGTTGTCATCGACGCTGACGAGTGGACCGTCCGCTCAGCAGACGGAACGCTCGGCGCCCACTGGGAGCACACGATCCTCGTGCACGCCGACGGCATCTGGGTCTCGACGGCACACGACGGGGGCGCGGCGGGCCTCGCCGCGTTCGGCGTCGTCCCCACGCCGCCGGCCGGCGCCGGAGTATAGACCGCACTTGCACTCCGCGGGAAGACCACCTAGAGTTGACGCTTGGTGTCTTTTGCGTTGCGATTTCGCGCGCGTCGTCACCGTCCATCCGCACGACCAGCGTGCATTCAATAGCAAACGACAGTGAGGCTATGGCCAAGAAAGACGGCGTCATCGAGATCGAGGGTTCGGTTGTCGAGGCATTGCCAAACGCAATGTTCCGCGTAGAGCTCTCGAACGGACACAAGGTTCTTGCTCACATCTCGGGCAAGATGCGTCAGCACTACATCCGCATCCTTCCTGAGGACCGCGTGATCGTGGAGTTGAGCCCGTACGACTTGACCCGCGGCCGCATCGTCTACCGCTACAAGTAGGCACGCTGTAAGGAACGGCTGGGCATGCGTATGCCCAGCACGAGGCCAGCGATCACAGAAGGAACTTCAATGAAGGTCAACCCCAGCGTCAAGAAGATCTGCGACAAGTGCAAGGTTATCCGCCGTCACGGTCGCGTCATGGTCATCTGCGAGAACCCGCGCCACAAGCAGCGCCAGGGCTAATCGCTCGGGGCTCCTCTCTCACGTGCAGGGCCGGCGTGAGGGATGCCCCTGAGTGCACCTGCACTCGACGTCACAACTGAATACGAAACAGCACCAGTAAGAACCGGAGGGCGTCAAGCCCGACGGGGACACCTTCGGACCGAGGCCGGGGCCCATCCGGTGCATCACACCTCAACCCACAGGAGAAATCCCATGGCACGTCTCGCAGGCGTCGACCTCCCGCGCGAAAAGCGCGTCGAGATCGCACTCACCTACATCTACGGCGTCGGCCGCACGAGCGCACTCAAGGCGCTCGAGGACACCGGCATCGACGGCAACATCCGCGTCAAGAACCTCGACGACGAGCAGCTCGTCCAGCTCCGTGACTACATCGAAGGCAACTTCAAGGTAGAAGGTGACCTCCGACGCGAGGTCGCAGCTGACATCCGCCGCAAGGTCGAAATCGGCAGCTACGAGGGCCTCCGCCACCGCCGCGGTCTCCCCGTGCGCGGCCAGCGCACGAAGACCAACGCGCGTACCCGCAAGGGCCCGAAGCGCACGGTCGCCGGCAAGAAGAAGGCACGCTAGTCGCCGCCGCGACAGCGCCCGCAGATTTCGTAGGAGAGAACATTGGCTACCCCAAAGAGCGCCGCTCGTAAGCCGCGCAAGAAGGACAAGAAGAACGTCGCAGTGGGCCAGGCTCACATCAAGTCGACCTTCAACAACACGATCGTGTCGATCACCGACCCGTCCGGCGCTGTCATCAGCTGGGCTTCCTCCGGTGGAGTCGGCTTCAAGGGCTCGCGCAAGTCGACCCCGTTCGCCGCGCAGCTCGCCGCTGAGGCAGCAGCTCGCCAGGCGCAGGAGCACGGCATGAAGAAGGTCGACGTCTTCGTCAAGGGACCGGGCTCAGGCCGCGAGACCGCGATCCGCTCGCTTCAGGCCGCTGGCCTCGAGGTCGGCTCGATCAACGACGTCACCCCCCAGGCACACAACGGCTGCCGCCCCCCGAAGCGTCGCCGCGTCTAGCCTCTCGTCCGCTGCGAGGCTCTCCCGCAAGGGAGGGCCTTGTGGCGGATGTTCGGCGTCCCCGCTCGAACTCCACACCCGGTCGACGACGTGCGTCGGCTGAATCGCCAAGTGTCATATAGCGGACACTTTGCCGAAAGGAACCCATAGTGCTTATCGCACAGCGTCCAACGCTCACCGAGGAAAGCCTCTCCGAGAACCGCTCGAAGTTCACGATCGGACCGCTCGAGCCCGGCTTCGGCTACACCCTCGGCAACTCACTGCGTCGCACCCTGCTGTCCTCCATCCCGGGGGCTGCAGTCACGAGCATCCGTCTCGACGGTGTCCTCCACAAGTTCACGACCATCCCTGGTGTGAAGGAAGACGTCACCGAGATCATCCTCAACATCAAGCAGCTGGTCGTCTCCAGCGAGCACGATGAGCCGATCACGGCCTACCTCCGCAAGACGGGGGCTGGCGAGGTCACGGCTGCTGACATCTCCGCACCGGCCGGTGTCGAGGTGCACAACCCGGACCTCGTCATCGCAACGCTGAACGACGACGCGAAGTTCGAGCTCGAGCTCACGATCGAGCGCGGCCGCGGCTACGTGTCGGCGACGCAGAACCGCAACGAGTTCTCCGAGGCCGGACAGGTCCCGATCGACTCGATCTACTCGCCCGTCCTCAAGGTCACCTACCGTGTCGACGCGACGCGTGCCGGTGAGCGCACTGACTTCGACAACCTCGTCGTCGACGTCGAGACGAAGCCGGCCATCTCGCCGCGCGACGCCATCGCCTCGGCTGGTCGCACGCTCGTCGAGCTCTTCAGCCTCGCCCGCGAGCTGAACGAGCAGGCAGAGGGCATCGAGATCGGCCCAGCGCCGGTCGACGCGGTCCTCACCAACGAGCTGTCGATGCCGATCGAAGACCTCGACCTCTCCGTGCGCTCGTACAACTGCCTCAAGCGCGAGGGCATCAACACGGTTTCCGAGCTCGTGGCGCTCAGCGAGACCCAGCTCATGAACATCCGCAACTTCGGTCAGAAGTCGGTCGACGAGGTGCGCGACAAGCTCACCGAGCTCGGCCTCTCGCTCAAGGACTCGGTTCCCGGGTTCGAGGGTGCTCACTTCTACGGTGCCGGCGACGACACCGGCGAGTACGTCTAAACAGACCTGCCCGCCAGACCGACTTCACACGAAAGAGAATGACGAATGCCTAAGCCCAACAAGGGTCCTCGCCTCGGAGGCGGCCCCGCACACGAGCGCCTCATGCTCGCTACGCTCGCGGCGCAGCTCTACACGCACAAGCGCATCCAGACGACCGAGACGAAGGCCAAGCGCCTCCGCCCGCTCGCTGAGCGCCTGATCACGTTCGCGAAGCGCGGCGACATCCACGCACGCCGTCGCGTGCTGCAGATCGTCACCGACAAGACCGTCGTGCACGAGCTCTTCACGGAGATCGCACCGCAGATGGAAGGTCGCGACGGCGGATACACCCGCATCATCAAGACCGGCTACCGCAAGGGCGACAACGCCCCGATGGCAGTCATCGAGCTCGTCCTCGAGCCCGTCACCCCGAAGGCCTCCGCAGTGAAGACCGCGCCGGCCGCGGCACCTGCTGAGCCCGAGGTCGAAGCTGACGAGGTCGACACGGCCGCGGGTGACACCGAGGCGTCCGAGCCCACGGCCGACGGCGGCACGCAGCCGACGGAAGCCAACGACGCGGCAGCAGACGCCGCCGAGTCGGACACCGACGAGAAGGCCGACGACGCCAAGTAGTCGGACCTGACACCGAAGCCCTCGAGCATCCACACGGAATGCTCGGGGGCTTCGTCGTGTCGCAGAGAATCATGATCGAGTAAGGGAAGATGGGTTCATGGCGCACGGGCGAGACACAGCACGGTTCCGTCTGGACGTCGCCTACGATGGGACAGCGTTCAGCGGTTGGGCCGCGCAGCCCGAGCTGCGCACCGTCCAAGGGGCGCTCGAGGACGCGCTTCGCCTCGTTGCCCGCGAACTCCCGCCCGGGCCGCTCCTCACGGTCGCGGGCAGGACCGACGCCGGCGTCCACGCCACGGCTCAGGTCGCGCACCTCGATCTCGATGAGCGCGCGGTCGACAACATCCGACGGCGGTCAGACGACGACATCGCTGCGATCCTCCTCCGACGCACCAACGGTGTCCTCGGGCGTGACAGCGACGTCGTCATCGCGCGTGTGTCACCAGCGCCGGACGGCTTCGACGCGCGCTTCTCGGCGATCTCACGCAGCTACGAGTTCCGTATCGCAGATCGGCTCACGCCCCCGAATCCCATCGAGCGGCACCGGACCGCCGTTGTCACGCGCGCGCTGGACGCTGGTCTCATGCAGGCGGCGGCGGAGACCCTCGTAGGCCTCCACGACTTCGCCGGCTTCTGCAAGCCCCGCCCGAACGCGACGACGATCCGAACTCTGCAGCGGTTCGAGTGGATGCGCGATGAACACGGCGTGCTCGTCGCGCACCTCGAGGCCGATGCGTTCTGCCACTCGATGGTGCGCTCACTTGTGGGGATGTGCGCTGAGGTCGGGGCCGGTCGCATCCGCTTGAAGGACGTGCCAGCGCTGCTCGAGGCCACCGAGCGAAGCAGCGCGTTCCCCGTCCTCTCTGCGCGAGGACTGACGCTGACGGGGGTCGGCTACCCGCCGGAGCACGAGCTGCTCGCACGCCAGCAGGTGACGAGGGCGCAGCGCCCGGCACTGCATCTGGTCGAGCCGCTGGTTGAGTCGCCGAGCGTCGATGCGGGATCTACATCTCCCGACTGATTCCCAGGGTCTCGCGAGCGTTCAGACTGGATGCATGGTCGATCTCATCAGCTACGCGGCGCTGGCTCTGCCCGTCGCCGTCTTCATCCTGCTGAGCCTGGCCTCGAAGCTCTGGCCCAGGGCCACGGCGGCCGGGGCCTGGACCGCGCTCGGAGTCGGCATCATCGTCGCCGCCTACGGCGTCGTGAGCATGGCGATTCCCTCGCTCGACCCGACCGACCCCGACTTCTTCCTAGGCTCCTTCCTCTTCGCCGCATCCCTGATCGCCGGGGGAGTGGGGACCATGCTGATCGTCGGCGTGTTCGGCGCGGCGGCGAGGTTCCGGACGATCCGCGCGCGCCGCCTCGCGCATGTGCCCGCATGAGATTGCCATCGGACGTTCGCTGACGTAAGCTACTCAAGTTGTCTGCACTCCGGTGTCGGCTTCGAAGTTGAGCCCTCGACTGTGACGTTCGCGGCTGAGCGTCCCCGGGACACGGTTCCCGGCACGTCATCCGCAACCATCACGACAGAGCGGGATTCACGACCTCCTCATTTCGACGAAAGGTGCACATTCATGCGCACGTACACACCAAAGGGCGGTGACATCACCCATGACTGGGTGGTCATCGACGCGACTGATGTCGTTCTCGGCCGTCTCGCAACCCACGCGGCAGCACTGCTCCGCGGCAAGCACAAGGCAACCTTCGCTCAGCACGTTGACATGGGCGACTTCGTCATCGTCATCAACGCTGAGAAGGTCGCGCTGACGGGCTCCAAGCTCCAGAAGAAGCTCGCCTACCGCCACTCGGGCTACCCGGGCGGCCTCACGGCGACCTCCTACACGGAGATGCTCGAGAAGCACCCAACGCGCGCCGTCGAGAAGGCGATCCGCGGCATGCTCCCCAAGAACACGCTCGGACGCGACCAGCTCAAGAAGCTCAAGGTCTACGCAGGTGCTGAGCACCCGCACGCAGCCCAGCAGCCGAAGCCGTACGTCTTCGACCAGGTTGCCCAGTAGCGGCCCGAGCTAGGAAAGAGAACACAGTGGCAACCATTGCAGAGTCCATCGAGCAGCCGCAGAGCTACTCGACCGAAACCCCAGAGGCAGAGGCAGCCGTCCAGGCTCCTCGTCCGGCACTCACCGTTCCCGGTGCAGCTGTCGGTCGCCGCAAGCAGGCCATCGCCCGCGTGCGCCTCATCCCGGGAACCGGCACCATCACGGTCAACGACCGCGACATCGCCGACTACTTCCCGAACAAGCTGCACCAGCAGCTCATCAACGACCCGTTCACGATCCTGAGCCTCGGTGGCGCGTACGACGTCATCGCACGCATCTCAGGTGGCGGACCCTCCGGTCAGGCCGGTGCACTCCGCCTCGGCATCGCGCGCGCTCTCAACGAGATCGACCGCGAGAACAACCGCCCGGAGCTCAAGAAGGCTGGCTTCCTCTCTCGTGACGCTCGCGTCAAGGAGCGCAAGAAGGCCGGACTCAAGAAGGCCCGTAAGGCGCCTCAGTACTCGAAGCGCTAAGTCCAGACATTTCGAATGCCTAGGCTTTTCGGAACGGACGGGGTTCGTGGGCTTGCGAACGACCACCTCACGGTCGAGCTCGCCCTCAGCCTCGCCCAGGCCGCTGCCATCGTGCTCGCGACATCTGCTCGCGAGCACGGGCGGCGGCCTCGTGCTGTTTTGGCCCGCGATCCGCGGGTCTCAGGCGAGTTCATCTCAGCTGCCGTCGCGGCTGGGCTCGCCTCCTCCGGGGTCGACGTGCTCGACGCCGGGGTCATCCCCACGCCTGCCGCCGCGTTCCTGACGGCGGAGATCGGCGCAGACTTCGGCGTCATGATCTCCGCGTCGCACAACCCTGCGCCCGACAACGGGATCAAGTTCTTCGCGCGCGGCGGACGCAAGCTGGCCGACGATCTGGAGAATCAGATCGAGGCGCTGCTCGGCGGAGAGAAGCTCACGCCGACCGGTGCTGGTGTGGGGAGCATCGAGCGGTTCGCCGACGCGGAAGACCGCTACGCGCTCCACCTGCTGCGCAGCCTGCCGCTCCGCGAGGACGGCATTTCGCCGCTGCGGGGACTGCACGTCGTGCTCGACTGCGCCCACGGTGCGGCCGCGGGGGTCTCTCCCGAGGTCTTCACCGATGCTGGCGCGCAGGTGACGGTCATCGGCAACGCGCCCAACGGCCTCAACATCAACGAGGGCGTCGGGTCGACCCACCTCGGTGAGCTGGCGCGCACCGTGACGGACCTCGGGGCTGATCTCGGCATCGCCCACGACGGCGACGCCGACCGCTGCCTCGCCATCGATGCTGACGGGAACGTCGTCGACGGCGACCAGATCATGGCGATCCTAGCCGTCTCCATGCGCCGACGCGGCGCCCTGCGTGAAGACACGCTCGTGGCGACCGTCATGTCGAACCTCGGCCTCAAGATCGCGATGCGCGAAGCAGGCATCCGCATGATCGAGACCAAGGTCGGCGACCGATACGTGCTCGAGGAGCTCAACGAGCGAGGCCTCGCTCTCGGTGGCGAGCAGTCGGGGCACGTGATCCTGACCGACTATGCGACGACGGGGGATGGCATTCTCACCGGACTCCACATCGCTGCGGAGATGCGGCGCACGGGCAAGACCCTCGCCGAACTCGCATCCGTCATGCGCGTCTACCCGCAGGTGCTCATCAACGTGCCGGGGGTGCGGAAGGAAGACTGCGCCACCGACGAACCGCTGCAGGCTGCAGTCGCCCAGGTCGCACGCGACCTCGGTGAGAGCGGACGAGTGCTGCTGCGCCCGTCCGGCACCGAGCCACTCGTGCGCGTCATGATCGAAGCCGGGGAGCAGGAGACCGCGCAACGTCACGCAGAGGCCCTTGCCGCGGTCGTCCGCGAACGCCTGGCTCTCTGAGTCGGGCTCGCGAGGCACCGCGGACACCATTCAAGAACGGGGTTCCGCCGCACCAGCACATGGTGCGGCGGAACCCCGTTCTCGTTCTGCGGGACTCCTCTTGATCCTCCAGCCTCGCCTCTGGCACCCTCAGTGAGCCTTCCGTGAGGGGAGCGCACCTCGGTGTGCGAACAAAACAAAGCCCGAGGCAAAGTTTTGGTGACAATCTCGCATCTCGGGCTTCGCGCGTGGATATGCTCAACACGCGGAAATCCCGCCAATCGTAAGGAGCTCTCCATGATCGAACGCAAGATCACCGTCGCCTCGGAACACGGCCTTCACGCACGTCCCGCAGCGATCTTCGTGCAGGCAGCAACCGAAGCGGGCGTCCCGGTGACGATCGCGAAGGGCGACAAGAGCGTCAACGCGGCCAGCATCCTCGGCGTTCTCTCGCTTGGCGTCTCCAAGGGTGACGAGATCACCCTCTCCGTTGATGGAGACGAAGCCGTCGCCGACCAGCTCGTGGCTCTTCTGGAGACCGACCACGACGCTTGAGCCGCCGCGCGCGCTCTGGCCACTCGGCCAATTCTTGAAATCCGGGAACAGTCGAACTGACTTCTCCCCTCCGATCCCCGCGCATGGGGACTGCTTGGAGCAACAATGACTGCAGAAGCCACTACGACCGAACGCAAGGGCGCCCGGGTCGGCGTCCAGAAGTTCGGTGCGTTCCTCTCCGGCATGGTCATGCCGAATATCCCGGCGTTCATCGCCTGGGGCCTCATCACCACGCTCTTCATCGAGACCGGCTGGCTGAACGAGCTGTTCCCCGCCAACGGCCAGCTCTGGGGCACCCTCGGTGGCTGGGCGATCGACCCGGGCACCATCAGCGACGAGAACCCAGAGGGTTCGGCCTTCCCCGGCCTCGTCGGCCCGATGATCACGTACCTGCTGCCCCTTCTCATCGCCTACCAGGGCGGCAAGATGGTCTACGACACGCGTGGTGGCGTCGTCGGCGCGATCGCGACGATGGGTGTCATCGTCGGCGCGGGAATCCCGATGTTCATCGGCGCCATGATCATGGGCCCGCTCGCGGCATGGATCATGAAGAAGGTCGACAGCATCTGGGACGGCAAGATCCGCGCCGGCTTCGAGATGCTCGTCAACAACTTCTCCGCCGGTATCCTCGCGATGATTCTGGCTCTCGCCGGGTTCTTCGCGATCGCTCCGGTCATCACGTGGCTCACCGAACGCCTCGGCGAGGGAGTCGACGCACTCGTCAACGCTGGGCTGCTGCCGCTCGCGAGCATCCTCATCGAACCCGCGAAGATCCTCTTCCTCAACAACGCGATCAACCAGGGCGTCCTCACGCCCCTCGGTGTCGCGCAGTCGGAAGAGGCGGGCAAGAGCATCCTGTTCCTGCTCGAGGCGAACCCCGGCCCCGGTCTCGGACTCCTCCTCGCGTTCTGCTTCTTCGGTGTCGGCGTCGCACGCGCGAGTGCACCTGGCGCGGTCGTCATCCAGTTCCTCGGCGGCATCCACGAGATCTACTTCCCGTACGTGCTCGCGAAGCCCGCCCTGATCCTCGCGGTCATCGGCGGTGGCGCGACCGGTGTCCTCACGAACGTCATCTTCGGCTCGGGTCTCGTCGCACCGGCTTCTCCCGGGTCGATCTTCGCGATCATGATCATGACGGCGCAGGGAAGCCACCTCGGCGTCATCCTGTCGGTCGTGTTCTCGGCCGGAGTCACCTTCGCGATCGCTGCCGCGATCCTGCTGAGCTCGCGCAAGAAGGACCTGGCCGCGGAAGCTGCCGGAGCCAACAGCTTCGCGGATGCTGTCGCGCAGACCGAAGCGAACAAGGGGAAGAAGTCCGACGCGCTGTCGGGTCTTGCGACGCAGGCCGGTGGCGACGCGGTCGGAACCAGGGTGATCACCAACGTCGTGTTCGCGTGCGATGCCGGCATGGGCTCGAGCGCCATGGGCGCATCCGTGCTCAGGAACAAGATCAAGAAGGCCGGAATCGAGGGGATCAACGTGAAGAACGTCTCGATCGCGAACCTCGATGCAACACCGGACCTCATCGTCACGCACCAGGACCTCACGGACCGGGCGAAGCAGAAGTCCCCAGACGCGATCCACGTGTCCGTGGAAAACTTCATGAACAGCCCCAGGTATGACGAGGTCGTGGCTAGGCTCGCCAACCAGTGAGCCCCGCCATCGATTGACCCTCGGCCCCGAGCTGGAACACTCCAGCTCGGGGCCTCCTATCGAAAGGAACCGAAAAAATGGCAGAAGTACTGAGCCTCGACAGCATCCGTCTCGGCGGAACCGCACGAACGCGCGAGGAAGCCATCACGGAAGCGGGCGAGCTGCTCGTCGCAGCCGGTGCCGTGACGCAGGACTACATCCAGGCGATGCACGATCGCGAGCAGAGCGTCTCGACGTTCATGGGCAACTACCTCGCTATCCCGCACGGCACGAACGAGGCCAAGGACTCGATCCTCGGTTCCGCCCTCTCCGTGATCCGCTACGACGAGCCCATCGACTGGGGCGGAAACGAGACTCGTTTCGTCATCGGCATCGCAGGCAAGGACGGCGGCCACCTCGAGATCCTCTCGAGCGTCGCGATCGTGTTCAGCGACGAGGGCAACGTGGAAGCCCTCCTGAAGGCGGAGACACCGGAAGAGCTCGCGCGGCTCCTCGGGGACGTGAACGAGTAATGAAGGCAGTCCACATCGGAGCTGGCAACATCGGGCGCGGGTTCATCGGGCTCGTCCTGCATGAAGCCGGGTACGAGGTCGTCTACGCCGACGTCAACGCCGATCTCATCGGCGCCCTTCAGGCGGTCGACACCTACACGGTGCACGAGGTCGGCTCATCCGCGAAGAGCCACGTCGTCGATCGCTTCAGGGCGATCAACTCGGCCACGCACGAGGACGAGGTCGTGCAGGAGATCGCGACGGCCGACGTCGTCACGTGCGCTGTCGGTCCGAACGTGCTCCGTTTCATCGCGCCCGTCATCCGCAAGGGCCTCGCAGCCCGCGCGGCTGATGCGCCGAGGCTGGCGGTCATGGCGTGCGAGAACGCGATCGGCGCATCCGACACGCTCAGGGGGCCTGTCCTCGAAGGCGCTGAGGAGCTGGCCGATCGAGCGGTCTTCGCCAACACCGCCGTCGACCGCATCGTTCCCGAGCAGGCTGTCGACGGAGTGGACGTCACCGTCGAGGACTTCTTCGAGTGGACGATCGACCGGACGCCCTTCGACGGTGCCGAGCCCAACATCCCGGCCGCGCACTTCGTGGACGACCTCGAGCCGTACATCGAGCGCAAGCTCTTCACGGTGAACACGGGTCACGCGACGATCGCCTATCACGGCTTCGTCGCGGGTGCCACGAACATGCAGGATGCGCTCGCGCTTCCTGCGGTCGCGGCAGAGGTCGAAGCGGTGCTCGGCGAGACGAGCCGAGTGCTCGTCTCACAGTTCGGCTTCTCGGAAGCCGACCACGCCGAGTACGTCGCGACGACGCTCTCGAGGTTCGCGAACCGTGATCTGCCCGACCAGCCCGCTCGTGTCGGCCGTCAGCCGCTGCGCAAGCTCTCGGCGAAGGAGCGCTTCGTGCGTCCGGCGTCGGAGGCTGCCGCCGCAGGGCTGTCGTACGACGCCCTCGTGCGAGCGATCGGAGCGGCCCTTCGGTTCGACGTCGAGGCAGACCAGGAGAGCGTCGAGCTGCAGCAGAAGCTCGCCACGCTGGACGCGGAGACGTTCACTCGCGAGGTGACCGGCCTCGAGAGCGGCGCGCTCTTCGCGGCGGTCGTCGCCGAGGTCGAGCAGGCGCAGGCGGCACGCACCGCCTAGGCATCCGCTCCACGCAGGCAGGACGCCCCTTCCGAGCCCGCTCGGAGGGGGCGTCCTGCTGATCGGCCGCCCAGCGGTGCCACGTCGTCTCGGGATGGGAACCTTCCTCTCTTGCGGGAAGTTTCCCGCAACGAAGCGAGGCCGCCATCCCGAGACCTCGACGCCGCGGCGCGCGACCGAGTACGGCGGTGCACGACGAGACCCCGACCTGGGCGCCCGAGGGTGCGAGCGTGAGGAGTCGGGCTCAGACCTTGCGGAGGAGGACGCTGCGTACGGTGTGGTCGCTCGCCTTCCGAAGCACGAGCTGCGCGCGGGAGCGGGTCGGCATGACGTTCTCGCGCAGGTTCGGGCCGTTGATGCGCGACCAGATGCTGCGGGCATGCTCGAGGGCCTCATCGGTGCTGAGATCGGCGAAGCGCCGGAAGTACGACCTCGGGTTCGTGAACGCGCCGCGCTGCAGCGAGAGGAAGCGCTGCTCGTACCAGCGGGCGATGTCTTCGGAGCGCGCGTCGACGTAGATGGAGAAGTCGAACATGTCGCTCACGGCGAGCGAGTGAGCGCGCGGGGGCTGGAGCACGTTGAGCCCCTCGACGATGAGGACATCCGGCTGATTCACGACGATCTCGGCGTCGGGGACGATGTCGTAGCTCAGGTGCGAGTAGAACGGCGCGCGAGCCTCAGCCGCACCGCTCTTCACCTTCGTGATGAACCGCAGCAGCGCCCGCTGGTCGTACGACTCCGGGAAGCCCTTGCGTTCCATGAGGCCGCGGCGTTCGAGCTCCGCGTTGGGGTAGAGGAAGCCGTCCGTGGTGACGAGCTCGACGCGGGGCGTGTCCTCCCAGCGGCGCAGGAGCTCGCGCAGCAGGCGCGACACCGTCGACTTCCCGACGGCCACCGACCCGGCGACGCCGATGACGAACGGGGTGGATGCGCTGCGCTCGCCGAGGAAGCCGCTGGTCGCCCGGTGCAGGGAACGGGCGTTCGAGACGTACAGGTTGATGAGGCGGGAGAGCGGCACGTAGACGTCCCGGACCTCGTCGAGATCAAGGTGGTCCCCGAGGCCGCGGAGCCGGATGAGGTCGGATTCGTCGAGCGTCATCGGGGTGGATGGTGCCAGGTCGGCCCAGTCCTGGCGGAGGATCTCGACGAAGGGCGAGTCTCCTCCGCTGCGCGGAATCTGACCAGTTGCGGACATAGAACGCGAGTCTAGTGCGGTGTCCGGCCCCGCATGAGCGGTGCCCCTAAGATGGCCCGTATGTGCGGAATTGTTGGTTACGTTGGTCCACGAGAGAGCCTTGACATCCTGATGGGCGGCCTCGCAAGACTCGAGTACCGGGGGTACGACTCCGCTGGTGTCGCGGTCATCGATGATGAGGGGCAGATCGAGACCCGCAAGCGTGCGGGCAAGCTGAAGGTGCTGCGTGAGGACCTGGAGCGCCACCCGCTTTCCGATGGCCACACGGGTATCGGCCACACCAGGTGGGCGACGCACGGCGGTCCGACGGACGCGAACGCGCATCCGCACCTCGCCGATGACGGCAAGCTGGCCGTCATTCACAACGGGATCATCGAGAACTTCGCCGAGCTGAAGACCGAGCTCGTCGAGCTGGGCTACACCTTCCAGTCGGAGACCGATACGGAGGTCGCGGCCGTCATGATCGGCCACGTCTATCGCGAGGTCGGCAGCCTCGAGCAGGCCTTCCGCGCCGTGGTCCGCCGTCTCGACGGAGCGTTCACGCTCCTCGCCGTGCACGCGAACGAGCCCGGACTCGTCGTCGGAGCGCGTCTCAACTCGCCGCTGGTCATCGGCCTCGGCGATGGAGAGAACTTCCTCGGCTCCGACGTCGCCGCCTTCGTCGAGTACACGCCGCGCGCACTGGCCGTCGGTCAGGAGCAGATCGTGCTCGTGCGACCGGATTCGGTTGAGATCACGACGTTCGATGGCGAGCCTGCCACGGCAGAGGCGTTCGAGGTGTCGTGGGACGCGTCAGCCGCCGAGAAGGGTGGCTGGCCGAGCTTCATGGCCAAGGAGATCGACGAGGACCCGGAGGCCGTCGCGAACACGCTGCGCGGTCGCATCGTCGAGGGTCGAGTGGTGCTGCCGGATCTCGATGCGCTCGGGGACGACTTCTTCAACGACATCCACCGCATCATCATCGTCGCGTGCGGAACGGCCGCGTACTCGGCGCAGGTCGGCGCGTACGCCATGGAGAAGTGGGCCAGAGTACCCGTGCAGGTGGAGCTCGCCCACGAGTTCCGCTACCGGGACCCTGTCCTCGACTCCCGCACCCTCATCGTCTCGATGAGCCAGTCGGGCGAGACCATGGACACGCTCATGGCGGTTCGCTACGCCATGTCCCGAGGCGCGAAGACGCTCTCGATCTGCAACACGCAGGGCGCGACGATCCCGCGCGAGTCGGACGCGGTCGTCTACACGCACGCGGGGCCCGAGGTCGCGGTCGCATCGACCAAGGCGTTCCTCGCCCAGATCACCGCGCTCTACCTGCTGGGCATCTACACGGCCACCGTGCGCGGCACGATGACCGACGAGCGCCGCGAGGAGCTCCTCACGGAGTTCCAGACGATCCCCGAGAAGGTGCGCACGGTCCTCGGCGTTCGGGAACGCATCCACGAGCTCGCGAACTGGATGGCCGACACCCGTTCGGTGCTGTACCTGGGCCGCAATGTGGGCTACCCGATCGCGCTTGAGGGCGCGCTCAAGCTCAAGGAGATCGCGTACATCCACGCGGAGGGCTTCGCGGCGGGCGAGCTCAAGCACGGCCCGATCGCGCTCATCGAACCTGGGCAGCCCGTGTTCGTCATCGTGCCGAGCCCTCGCCACGACGACACGCTGCACCCGAAGATCGTCTCGAACATCCAGGAGATCCGCGCGCGCGGCGCCCGGGTGCTCGCGATCTGCGAGGTCGGCGACGCGGCCGTGCTGCCGTATGCCGACGAGGTCATCGCGGTTCCGCCGACAGAGCCCTTCTTCGAGCCGCTCCTCGCGGTTGTGCCGCTGCAGATCTTCGCGATCGAGCTGGCGACGGCGAAGGGCCTCGACGTCGACCAGCCTCGCAACCTGGCGAAGTCCGTCACCGTCGAGTAGTCGAGCGTGATCGTCGGTATCGGAGTGGACACTGTGGAGCTCGCGCGGTTCGCGCGGGCCTTGCAGCGGGCGCCGCGCTTGCGTGAACGACTCTTCACTCCCGCTGAGCGGGAGCGGTCTGTGGCGTCACTCGGCGCACGGTTCGCGGCTCGCGAGGCGGCCGTGAAGGCGCTCGGCGGGATCGGGTCGCTCAGCTTCCTCGATTTCGAGGTGGAGAGCGGTCCCGCGGGTCGACCCGAGTTCGCGGTGACCCCCGCGCTCCGCGCGCACCTCGACGCCGTGGGTGTCGACCACCTGCACCTCTCGCTCACCCATGAGCGCACGACGGCGACCGCGTTTGTCATCGCCGAGCGGGCTGTCGGCGCTGGAGCGGGCGCGTGACCGGCGCCCGCATCGACGTCGACCTCGATGCAATCCGGGCGAACGTGCGCGCGGTCGCCGAGCTCACCGGCACGCCCCTCCTCGCCGTCGTCAAGGCGAACGCCTATGGGCACGGGGCGTCCGACGTAGCGCGGGCCGCACTCGAGGGCGGAGCGGAGCGCCTCGGCGTCGTCGACCTCGCTGAGGCGTTCGCGCTCCGGGCGGCTGGCATCACCGCGCCCATCCTCGCTTGGATGCACGGGGCCCGCACCGATTGGCTCGCGGCGCTGGGCGCCGAGATCGAGCTGGGCATCTCCTCGCTCGCCCAGCTTGAACTCCTGGACATCGGTCTTGGTCGCCTCGAGCACTCGGATCGCTCCGTGGCGGTGCATCTCAAGCTCGACACCGGCCTCGGGCGCAACGGGATCAGTGTGCTCGAGTGGGAAGCCGCGTTCACGAAGGCGGCCGAGCTCGAGCAACGAGGCATCATCCGGCTCGACGGGCTCTTCAGTCACCTCGCGGGTGCGGGCCACGCGGCTGACGTCGCCCAGCTCACCTCGTTCGAGCGTGCGCTTGATCTCGCGGAACGCTGCGGGCTGACTCCGTCGATCCGGCATCTGGCCGCGACGGCGGGCTCGATGACGTTGCCGGAGGCCCGCTTGGACCTCGTGCGCCTCGGCGTCTCGCTGTACGGGCTCTCGCCGTTCTCCGCGGACGCCGACTGTCCCGTGGCCCTGCGACCGGCGCTCGCGCTGAGCGCTCCGATCCGCGAAGACCAACGAGGTTTTCGAGTCGACGTCGGGCATGCAGCCGGGCTGCCCCCGGTTGCACCGGGTTCGCTGCTCTTCACGGACGACGCGGGGGCCGGCTGGCGCCTGGCATCGATCGAGGCCCTGGAGCTTCGCATCGAGCCGGTCGACGCTGACGTCGCCCCGTCCGAGCAGGCAGCCGCGCGTGACGAGCAGCCTCGCCTGCTGGTCATCGACGCGGATCGCTCTGCGAGCGCCGACGACTGGGCGGCCGCGGCGGGCACCATCAACTACGAGGTCGTCACCCGGCTCAGTGCGCGCATCCCGCGCCGCCCGTCCGCACTCGGCGGCGCAGCGCCGGACGACGCTGCGGGCTTCCCGGCGCGGACCGACGGTCTCGCGCCGCGGCGGGAGCTCACCGTCGACGTCGAGCTGCTGCGCACGCGCATGGGCGAGCGAGCACGCGGCCTCGCGAAGGCGCTCGCCGATGGGACGGGAGCTCGCCAGGCGGCTCGGATGTTCAGCGTCGACGTCTCCGCGGACGCGTACGGGCTCGGCGCGCGACTCGTCGCCGGTCTTGCCCTCGAACACGGCCTGCTCCCGCTCGTCGCGACCACGGCGGAGCTCGCGCACATCGGGGAGTCGGCACGGAGCAGCACGCTCGTCGACCACGAGCGCACGAGGGACGCCGGCACCCGCGCGGTCTACGGGTTCGACGGGCTGGGAGCGCACGCGGCGGTCTCTCTCGCGAGCGAGCTCGTGCACGTCAAGCGTGTCGCCGCAGGGCACGGCGTCTCCTACGGCTACGACTGGGTCGCCGAGGAGTCCACGATCCTGGGTCTTGTCCCACTCGGCTACGCCGACGCCATTCCCCGTCGGGTCGCAGGCCGGGCCGAGGTGGTCGTCGGTGGCCGGCGGCGACCGATCGTCGGACGCGTGGCCATGGACCAGGTGGTCATCGACCTCCAGGATCAGGAGGCGTGGATCGGCATGCCGGTCTCCGTCTTCGGTTCGGGCCCTCAGGACATCCGCCTCGATGAATGGGCCTCATGGTCTGGCGTCGAACCCAGGGCCTTCGTGGCGGCGCTGGGCACGCGCGTCGTGCGCCGGGAACTCCAGGGGGAAGAAGATGGGAGCTGAGATGACACCGAGTGCCATCGTCGGTCTCGCCACGGCCGACGACATGGTTCGGGCTGGCGAGATCATCGGCGGTCAGCTGGTGGCCGGCGACGTGCTCGTGCTCACCGGCCCACTGGGCGCAGGCAAGACGACGTTCGCGCGCGGACTCGGCTCGGCACTCGGCGTTCGCGGACCGGTCACGAGTCCGACGTTCGTGCTCGCCCGCACCCATCCGTCGCTCGTGGGCGGTCCCGAGCTCATCCACGTCGACGCCTACCGCCTCGGGCACCCCGCGGAGCTCGACGACCTCGGACTCGATCTGGCTGCGAGCGTGACCGTCGTCGAGTGGGGGCGGGATGCGGTGCCGCTGGTCGCCGATCGCTGGCTGGAGCTCACCATCGACCGTTCGACGGCGTCGTTCCGTGCGGCGCCAGAGGCTGAACGGGCCCTGTCGGGTGGGGGTCACGATGATGATGACGCCGACGACGAGCCGCTCGACCCACGCCGTCTGACCTTGAGCGTCCACGGGGTGTGGGACCGTCCCGTCGGCGAGTCGCTCGGGCGCGCGCTGCGCACCGAGTTCGGCGCGTCCCCCGCGTAGAATCGACCGCATGCTCTTAGCGATCGATACGTCAGCGGGCACGGATGTCGCGATCGTCACCCCGCACGGTCGCGTGCTCGGTGAGCTGCGCAGCTCCGACACCCGGCACCATGCCGAGGCGGTCGGCAACGCCATCCAGACGGTGCTCGCCCAGGCGGGGCTCTCACCCCAGCACGTCACGCAGGTGATCGGCGGGATGGGCCCCGGCCCGTTCACGGGGCTCCGTGTGGGCGTCGCGGCGGCACGCACGTTCGCGTTCGCTCGTGGTGCGCGCTTCATCCCGATGCCGAGCCACGACGCGGCGGCCCACGATTGGCGTGCCGCGCATCCGGAGGCGAACGGCGACCTCCTCGTGTCGACTGATGCCCGGCGCGGTGAGCTCGCCTGCTCCCGCTACGAACAGGGCCTCCTGGTTGCGAGCTCGTGCGAGCTGCACAGACCTGACGCCGTTCCCGGTGCCGCGCACCGTTTCGACACGCGCACGATCTCGGCCGCTCACCTCGCCCTCGCCTGGCTCGACCGCGAGGTGCAGGGTCTCGAAGCCGAGCCGAACTCGATCGTCTACCTGCGTGGCGCCGATGCCGTTCCATCGAACGGCCCGAAGCGGGTGACCGGATGATGCGGGCCGTGCTTCGCGACGCGTCCCACGACGACATCCCAGCCATGGTGAGGCTCGACGAGGCGGCGTTCCCGCTCGACCCGTGGTCGCCGTCCATGCTCGCTGGCGAGGTCAAGAGCCAGCACACGAGGTATGTCGTCGTCGAGGACGCGGCTACGGGTGAGATCCTCGCGGCCGCAGGAGTCATGGCGCTGCAGGGCGGTGGTGAGGCGGATGTGCAGACGATCGCCGTCGACGAGCGGCTCCGGCGCGGCGGGTGGGCGACGCGGATGCTGGCCGAGCTGTTCGCCTGGGCCGAGGGCCGCGGCGCGAAGCAGGTGTTCCTCGAGGTGCGCGAGAACGGTGAGGCGGCCCGGGCCCTGTACTCCGGGCTCGGCTTCGAGGAGATCGGCCGGAGGCCGAAGTACTACCCAAGAGAGGGTGTGGATGCGATCGTGATGCGCGGCCAGCTGCCAGCGGTTCGGGTGTCTGCGGAAACGCGCGCCGCGGCGGGTTCGCGACGGGAGCCGCTGGTGCTCGGCATCGAGTCGTCGTGCGACGAGACCGGCGTCGGCATCGTCCGCGGTCGCGAACTGCTCGCCAACGAGGTGGCTTCGTCCATGGATGAGCACGCCATCTTCGGTGGCGTCGTGCCGGAGATCGCCGCGCGCGCCCACGCCGATGCCATCGTGCCGACGATCGCCGCGGCCCTCGAGACAGCGGGGGTGACGCTCGATGAGCTCGATGCCATCGCCGTGACCCAGGGCCCTGGCCTCGCGGGGGCGCTCATGGTCGGCACGGCGGCGGCCAAGGCGCTGCACGTCGCCACAGGCATCCCGCTCTACGCGGTGAACCACCTCGTCGGCCACGTCGCGGCTGACGTGCTCCGCGACGATGTCGGCCAGCTCGAGCTGCCCGCCGTCGCGCTGCTCGTCTCGGGCGGGCACACGTCTCTCCTGCACGTTCGCGACCTCGTCGATGATGTCGAGCTGCTCGGTGAGACGATCGACGATGCGGCGGGCGAGGCATTCGACAAGGTAGCGCGCCTGCTCCGCCTGCCGTACCCGGGCGGTCCGGAGATCGACAAGGCTGCCGCCGGCGGCGACCCGAGGGCGATCCGCTTCCCGCGGGGACTGACCAAGCCGAAGGACCTCGAGAAGCATCGCTACGACTTCTCGTTCTCGGGCCTCAAGACCGCTGTCGCCCGGTGGGTGGAGGCGCGGGAGGATGCAGGCGAGCCCGTGCCCGTCGCCGACGTCGCCGCGAGCTTCCGGGAGGCGGTGGCCGATGTGCTCACCGCCAAAGCGGTCGCCGCCTGCACCGAACTCGGCGTGCCCCGTCTTGTTCTCGGCGGGGGAGTAGCGGCCAACGCCCGTGTGCGTGAGCTTGCCGAGGAGCGCTGCGCGGACGCCGGGATCGAGCTGCGCATCCCACCCCTCCGTCTCTGCACGGACAACGGGGCGATGATCGCCGCGGTCGGTGCGATGCTCTTCGCCGCGGGCAAGGCGCCGGTGCCGCTCGACTTCGCCGCGGATTCGACCCTGCCGGTGGCGACGCCCCTCGGGGTGCAGGTGGGATCAGCGATGAGGGATTCAGCAGGAGGGGGAATCGCGTGACGACACCGGAGCAGCCGAAGCTGCCGCCGCGCAAACCGGTGGAGCTGCCGCCGATCGACCGCACCCCGGTCGAGGACACCAGCAACGCCGCCTACTCGGCGCTCACCCCGCGGACGACCGCAGACGGTCACCCGCCGGCGGAGGCCGGCACCGAAACCGCCGCGGTCGCTGCGTCGGCTCCGCGCGTGGAGGTCGACCCGGCCGTCGCGCATGTCCAGGCCACCGCGTCAGCATCCGCTCCGACGACGAAATCGCCTGAGCTCGCAGGTCTGGGCCTGAGCCGGTTCGCGCTTGTCGTCTCCGTGCTGCTGTCGCTCGCGGCCGGCATCGGCGCAACCGCGCTCTCGGTCGCGGTGACGCCGTCTCCGCTCTGGCCGCTGTACACCGGTGCGAGCATCGCCGCGGTCGCCGTGCTGCTGGCAGTGCTCGCGCGTCGGCATCGCGGTTGGGTCGTGGCCCTCGTGCTCGCGGCGGTCATCGCCGTCGGCTGCGTCGGCTTCGCGTTCGCCGTCGCCTGAGGCAAGCCGCGGGTTGTCCTGCCTGCCGTGAAGTCATCCTGCGGGATGACGGTGCTCTGACCGCGGGGATGACGCTCCGCCAAGCCCGCGGCCGTACCGTTGGAGCATCCCAAGACGCTTTGAGAGGAGCGGACATGACCTGGTCAACACCAGAAGGCCCCGGAGCGCGGATCCCCGCCCCGAATCTCAACGAACGTCCTGAAGACCGGGCCGCGGATGTGCGCCAGGACTCGCTCGATCAGCGGGGTGGCGGCGCATCCGTTCCACTCTTCTCGACCCCCGACGTCGCCTCGTCAGGCTACGATCCTGGATTCTCGACAGGCACAGCCAGCTCGACGGGGTACGGCCAGGGGTACGCGGGAAGTGGGCAGCCCATGCCCGCACAGCACCCCGCCTATCCGGTCGCCCCCTACACGCAAGCCCCATACGCCGGCCCGCGACCGCCAGCAGCCGGCACGCTCACCCTCAGCATCGTCGCGCTCTGCCTCAGCGGCGGCTCGTTCCTGGTCGCGCTGATCCCGGTGCTCCAGTTCGTGTGGTGGATGGTCGGCATCGCTGGCGTCGTGTGCGGTTTCATCGCGCTGCGCCGCGAGCCGCGAGGCCGCGCCCTCGCCGTCACCTCCATCGTGCTCGGGTTCATCTCCGTCTTCGGGCTGCTCCTCCTCATCGTCCTCGCGCTGCTCTTCTTCGGCGGTATCGGACTCCTCGGCGGCCTCAGCTCCTACTGAGCGTCAACGACCGACCGCACCTTGTGTGACGGTTCCCAGTCAAACCCTGGGAACCTAGGGTCTGACGGACGCCCGCAAGAGCACCCTCGCCTGCTCCACGCACGTGAACACCAGCCAACAACACCGCGAGAGCGGTGAACCGGAAGGAGCTCCGCAATGAGCGACAGCAACCAGGTCCCAGGAGACAAGCCCAAGCTTCCCGACGACGGGAACACGCCTCCCCAGTACGAGGCGCCCGCCGCCTACACGCCTCCCGCGGAGTCCGTGGACTACTCGGCACCCGCAGCTTCGGGAACCGACTACGCGCCGCCGGCCGCGTCCGGCACGGACTCCTCGGCTCCCTCGTCCTCGGGAGGCGACTACACGCCGCCTTCTGCCGCGGGCAGCCAGTACACGCCGCCAGCCGCGTCCGGGTCGGCCACTTCAGGATCGGTGAGCTACACGCCGCCGAGTGAGCCTGCTGCCGCGCCCAGCGCAGCTCCGTACTCCCAGGCCCCTTCAGCAGGACAGGCGCCCGCGTACGGGTCCGCGCCTGGACCGGGACCGGGACAGGGACCGGGACAGCCGCAGGGCTACGGCGCCACGCAGGGCTATGCGACTCCCGGCTACCCGACGCAGTCGGCGATGCCGAAGCGCACGCTCAGCATCGTCGGACTCTCCCTCGGTGGAGTCGGCGTCCTGCTCGGGCTCCTCGGCCAGTTCTACCTCGGGCTCCCGCTCGGTGTCGCAGGCCTCATCTGCGCGATCATGGCGAAGAAGCGCGAACCGCAGGCCGGAGCGATCCGCACCTGGGGCTTCTGGGTCTCGATCGCCGCGATCGTCATCTCGGCCATCGTCGGCATCATTTTTATTGCCGGCGCTGCGCTGTTCCTGAACGAGATGTCGGGATACGGATACTGATCACCAGCTGACAGAACCGGCCGGAGTGCGGGCGGAAGTCTCCGCCCGCACTCTAAGCTTGAGCAGCACCTGCAGCCTTGTCGACGACTGAGAAGGACACCATGTCTGACCCGAACGGCCCCCAGTACCCTCAGCAGCCTCACCAGGGTGGGCAGCCCCACAATGGTCAGCCCCAGAACGGGCAGGCGCCCTACGGGCAGCAGCCATACGACCAGTCCCAGCAGTATGGGCAGGCGCAGCCGGGAGGGCAGCAGTTCGGTCAGCAGCCTGGCGGCTACGGTCGGGAGCCAGGCTATGGCCACGGCGACGGCGGCTACGGTCAGCAGCAGCCCGGGTACACGGGCTACGAGCAGCAGGCGCCGTCTGCCCAGCAGGCTCCAGCGCAGCAGGCCTACGGCGCACCCCAGCACGACCAGTACGGGCAGCCGCAGTTCGGTGCTCCGGCGCAACAGGGGCAGTACGGCCAGCCGCAGTACGGCGCGCCGCAGCAGGGACAGTTCGGTTCCGCTCAGCAGGCGCAATACGGCCAGCAGCCCGGTCAGCAGTTCGGTGGGCAAGGCTACGGGCAGCAGCCAAAGGCGCCAGCGCCCGTGCTCGGCATCATCGCGGTCGCACTCGGCGCGCTCTCGCTTCTTCTCCTCCTGCTCCCGGGGTGGGCCTACATCGTCTCGCTCGTGTTCGGCCTCGGAGCCGTCGGGCTCGGTATCGCCGGGCTCCGTGCGCCCAAGGGTCTCGGGCGCACGCTCGGGATCGTGGGCCTCATCACCGGTGGACTGGCCGTGCTGGTCGCTCTTGCGACGCTCATCGTCGTCCTGACCGTCTGAGGTCTTGTCCGTCAGCCCAGGCGATCGGCGAGGATCGCGACTCGCTTGTCGCCGATCCTGGTGAGGATCAGCACGGCGGAGCTGGCTCCCTTGAGTGCCAGCTTGCGCCGGAACTCCGCCGGGTCGATGTCGACGCCGCGTTTCTTGATCTCGAGCACGCCGATATCGCGCTTTCGCAGTTCGCTCTTCAGCGATGACACATGCAGGGGGAGCACCTCGCGGACCAAGAAGGCGCTCGCGAACGGGGAGGGTGCGAAGGTGTCCGCCGTCATCCACGCGATGCTCTCGGAGATCATGGTGGCCTCGAGCGACCGCGCGAGGTCGCCGATGAGGCGGGCGCGGATGATCGCCGGGTCGGGTTCGTAGAGCACGGCCCCGAGCTCGCCGACCTCGGCATCGTGCACGTCCTCGCTGCTGGTGAGCTCGGTCGCCCCCTGCTTGCCGATGACCAGCGCCGACCGGCGGATGCCCGCGCGCGCGGCGTCGTGCATCCACACCGTCGCCTCGACGAGGTCGCCGCCAGACGACACCCACTGGGTCTCGGCATCCTCCGGCAGGTACGAGTGGTCGATGCCAGGACCGAGCTTGACGCCTGTAGGGCGCTCGCGGCCAGCCGCGAACACGAAGTCGAGCGCCGGGCTCCAATCAGAGGGATCGAAGTGCCGCGCGGTGCTTCCGCCGCTGGTCGTTCGCCGAGCCGGGTCGAACCAGAGCGCGTCGAAGCGGCCGAGGTCGACCTCCTCCGCCCTGCCGTGCTTGACCTCGGCGTTGGGGAACGGTGCGAGGTTGTGCGCCGCGATCGCCGCCGTGACCTCGTCGAGGTCGTAGGCGGTCACCTCGAGCCCGAGCGAGGCGAACGCCATCGAGTCGGCGCCGATGCCGCAGCCCAGGTCGGCGACGCTGACCGCGCCCGCTCGACGGAACCGGTCTGCGTGGTGGGCAGCGACCTGCAACCTGGTCGCCTGCTGCAACCCGGCGTCGGTGAAGAGCATCCGCTCGGCGAAGGGCCCGAACTTGGCGAGCGCGCGACGCCGCAGCTTCGCCTGCGTCACCACGGCGGCGACGGTCGCGGGCGATCCGCCGGCGGCACGGAGCCGCGTCACGAGCGCGAGCGCGTCTGCGGACGACGCGACGGCCGGGGCGTCGTCGAGCAGCGTCATCGCCTCGGGCGTGAGGAGGGCCAGGAGTTCGTCGCGCTGCACGTTCACTACGCTACCGGCGTACGCCCGAAGACGGCGCCGCGTTGCAACCCTCGCCGGATCGCCCCTACACTCGGAGTTAGCACTCTCATGGGGAGGGTGCTAATTCTGAACTTCCTATCGCTGAGAAAGAGGTCAACCGTGTCGGTGAACATTCAGCCGCTCGAGGATCGCATCGTCATCAAGCAGGTCGAGGCCGAGCAGACCACGGCTTCGGGTCTTGTGATTCCGGACACCGCCAAGGAGAAGCCCCAGGAGGGCGAAGTCGTCGCAGTCGGCCCCGGCCGCATCGACGACAACGGCAACCGCGTGCCGCTCGACCTCGTGGTCGGGGACAAGGTCATCTACTCCAAGTACGGCGGAACCGAGGTCAAGTACGGCGGCGAAGAGCTGCTCGTGCTCTCGGCTCGCGACATCCTCGCGAAGATCGTCTAGTCTCCAGCTCCACTGAGACTGCCAGGTCCTTCGGGACTGACTGGCTCGCAATGGCGTCCACCTCCGGGTGGGCGCCATTCGTGCATCCGGAGCTCGGCTCGGGCGTACGATCGCGAGGTGACGGAATCTCCTCGGTCCGGCCTCTGGCTGGCGTTCAGCGCGTATGCGCTCTGGGGGTTCATGCCCCTCTACGTCGTGGCGACCGCTCCGACGACACCTGTCGAGCTCATCGCGTGGCGCATCATCCTGAGTGTCGTGTTCTGTCTGCTCGGCGTGCTCGTCATGCGCGCATGGCGTCCGTTCCGGGAACTCATCTCGAAGAAGCGGGTCGTGCTCGGCCTCGGCGTGGCCGGGGTCCTGGTCTCCGCGAACTGGCTCTTCTACGTGCAGGCCGTCGCCACCGGGCACACGCTGGATGCCGCGCTCGGCTACTTCCTGAACCCGATCGTGTCAGTTGCGCTCGGGCTCGTCTTCCTCCGCGAGAGGCTGCGCCCGCTGCAGTGGGTTGCGGTGGGCCTCTCGCTCGTCGCCGTCCTGGTCATCTCGCTCGGCTACGGCCGCATCCCCTGGCTCGGCCTCGGCGTCGCCATGACGTTCGGGCTGTACGGTCTCGTGAAGAAGCGGGTCGGTGTGCAGGCGGACGCGCTGAGCGGGCTCGCCGTCGAGACGACCCTGATCCTCCCCATCGGAGCGATCTGCCTCGTCTGGACGATCCTGTTCGGCGGCGGGATCACGTTCGGCACGGTGTCGGCGGTGAACACGGGCGTCCTCCTCTTCGCCGGTGTGGTGACGAGCGTGCCGCTGCTCCTCTTCGCCGCGGCGGCCAGACGCCTTCGCCTCATCGAGCTCGGACTGATGCAGTACATCGCGCCGATCCTCCAGTTCGTGCTCGCCGTCGCGGTCTTCTCGGAGCCCATGCCGCTGGAGCGGTGGATCGGGTTCGCGATCGTCTGGGTCGCGCTCATCCTCTTCACGATCGACCTCGTCCGGACGGCTAGACTTGGCGCCAGGATTCCCTCGGTGGCTGACCAGCTCGGTCCGCCGACACGGGGCTGAGGCCCGAGGGCCGCGGAGTGGGACGTCCCGGGAATGCGTCCGCGGTTCGCGCTGTTCCACCACCACTGAGCTGTTTCCCCACACACGCGGATGCCGCCGAGCGGCGCATCCCAGATACCTCCTGGAGCGTAATGACCGAGTCGGACCCCTTTGGCTTCACCGGATTGACCTACGACGATGTGCTGCTGCTCCCGGGGCACACCGACGTCATCCCGTCTGAGGTCGACACGACGACGCAGCTGACGCGCGGCATCACCTTGCGCGTCCCGCTCGTGTCGGCGGCGATGGACACGGTCACGGAGGCTCGCATGGCGATCGCCATGGCGCGCCAGGGCGGCATGGGCATCCTGCACCGCAACCTGTCGATCGACGACCAGGTCGAGATGGTCGATCGAGTCAAGCGGTCCGAGTCCGGGATGGTCACGAACCCGGTCACGACGACGCCGAACGCGACCGTCGCGGAGGTCGACGAGATCTGCGGGCAGTACCGCGTCTCCGGCCTCCCCGTGGTCGACGAGGTCACCGGCAAGCTCGTCGGCATCATCTCGAACCGCGACATGCGCTTCGTCCCGGAGTCCGAGAAGCGTTCGACGCGCGTGCACGAGGTCATGACCGGTGAGGGGCTCGTGACGGCGCCCGTCGGCATCTCGGGCGACGACGCCTACAAGCTCCTCGGCAAGCACCGCATCGAGAAGCTCCCGCTCATCGACGACGAGGGCAAGCTCGCCGGGCTCATCACGGTGAAGGACTTCGACAAGAGCGACAAGTACCCGAACGCCACGAAGGACGACGCCGGGCGACTGCGCGTCGGAGCCGCGATCGGCTTCTTCGGCGACGGCTGGGAGCGCGCAGAGCGCCTCGTGGCGGCCGGGGTCGACGTGCTCGTCGTCGACACGGCCAACGGCCAGTCCGCGGGCGTGCTCGACATGATCCGGCGCCTCAAGAGCGACCCGGTCATCGGGCACGTGCAGGTCGTGGGCGGCAACGTCGCGACGCGCGAGGGCGCGCAGGCGCTCGTGGATGCGGGTGCTGACGCGGTCAAGGTCGGTGTCGGTCCCGGCTCCATCTGCACCACGCGCATCGTCGCCGGCGTCGGCGTGCCGCAGATCACGGCCGTCTACGAGGCGTCGCTCGCCGCGACTCCCGCGGGCGTGCCGGTCATCGCGGACGGCGGACTGCAGTACTCAGGTGAGATCGCGAAGGCGCTCGTCGCGGGCGCGTCGGCCGTCATGGTGGGCTCGCTGCTCGCTGGCACGGACGAGTCGCCCGGTGATCTCATCTTCGTCAACGGCAAGCAGTTCAAGAGCTACCGCGGCATGGGCTCCCTTGGCGCCCTGCAGTCGCGCGGCGAGCGCACGTCGTACTCGAAGGACCGCTACTTCCAGGCGGATGTCCCGAGCGACGACGAGCTCATCGCGGAGGGCATCGAGGGCAAGGTCGCGTACCGCGGCTCCATCCGCCAGTCGGTGTTCCAGCTCACGGGTGGCCTGCGTCAGTCGATGTTCTACGTCGGCGCTCGCACGGTGGCCGAGCTCAAGGCGAAGGGGCGCTTCGTGCGCATCACGCCCGCGGGGCTGAAGGAGTCGCACCCGCACGACGTGCAGATGGTGTCGGAAGCGCCGAACTACCGTCGCTAGCTGTCGCAGCGGCGTGGCGCGTCGGGGTCTCCCCGCCGCCGCGCCGCAGCAGCGGGCACGGGGGAGGGCTAGGCTAGGCAGGTGACTGAGATCGAGATCGGCCGCGCAAAGCGAGCCCGCCGCGTGTACTCCTTCGACGATGTGGCGATCGTGCCATCGCGGCGAACCCGTGACCCGGAGGATGTCTCCATCACGTGGAAGATCGACGCGTTCACGTTCGACATCCCGCTCATCGCAGCTCCCATGGACTCGGTCATGTCGCCCGAGACGGCGATCGGCTTCGGCAAGCTCGGCGGCCTCGGCGTGCTCGACCTCGAGGGCCTGTGGACTCGCTACGACGACCCGGCCCCGCTGCTCGCGCAGATCGCGGATCTGCCTGCCAAGCAGGCGACCGCCAAGCTCCAGGAGATCTACCGCGAGCCCGTCAAGGGCACGCTCATCAAGGAGCGCCTGCAGCAGATTCGCGAGGCCGGTGTGCCCGCGGCAGGTGCGCTCTCCCCGCAGCGCACGCAGCAGTTCATGAACGATGTGCTCGAGGCAGGCACCGACCTCTTCGTCATCCGCGGCACGACCGTGTCGGCCGAGCACGTCTCGCACAACCAGGAGCCCCTGAACCTCAAGCAGTTCATCTACGAGCTCGACGTGCCCGTCATCGTCGGCGGGGCCGCGACGTACACGGCCGCCCTGCACCTCATGCGCACGGGCGCCGCCGGCGTGCTCGTCGGCTTCGGCGGCGGAGCGGCGTCGACCACGCGTCGCGTGCTCGGCATCCACGCCCCCATGGCGACGGCCATCGCCGACGTCGCGGGTGCTCGACGCGACTACCTCGACGAGTCGGGCGGACGCTACGTGCACGTCATCGCGGACGGCGGCATCGGCACGTCCGGTGAGCTCGTGAAGGCCATCGCCTCCGGCGCCGACGCGGTCATGATCGGCGCGGCGCTCGCACGTGCGACGGATGCGCCTGGTCGCGGCTGGCACTGGGGTGCCGAGGCGCGCCACGAGAAGCTCCCGCGCGGAAACCGCGTGCAGGTCGGGCAGGTGGCTCCCATGGCGGAGATCGTCGCGGGCCCCGCTGACAGCGCCGACGGCATCTCGAACCTCACGGGAGCCCTCCGCCACTCGATGGCGACGACCGGCTACTCGGGACTCAAGGAGTTCCAGCGCGCCGAGATGGTCGTTGCCCCCTACACGCCGACGGCCTAGCCGGAGCCGCGGTCGGGCCGGCTGACGGCTCGGTCAAAGGTTGAGCGTTCAGACTTCCCCTACAAGCGGCAACTGAGAACGAGGAGCAGGTTATGGCGAACAGCGTCTCTCGAAGCGACAAGCTCGGCCCGCAGGAACGTGCTGCGGCGATCGAGTCCCTCAAGACCAAGAACCTCGACGTGCTCGTCGTCGGCGGCGGCGTCGTCGGTGCGGGTGCCGCACTCGATGCCGTCACCCGAGGCCTCAGCGTCGGCATGGTCGAGGCGCGCGACTTCGCCTCCGGCACATCGAGCCGTTCGTCGAAGCTCATCCACGGCGGCATCCGGTACCTCGAGCAGATGAACTTCGGCCTCGTGCGCGAAGCGCTGCTCGAGCGCGGTCTGCTCCTGCAGCGCCTCGCCCCTCACCTCGTGAAGCCCATCCGCTTCCTCTACCCGCTGAAGAACCCGCTCGAGCGCTTCTACATCGGCGCCGGCATGCTCATGTACGACCTCTTCGCGAAGACCGGAGAGGTCAAGCCGGGCGTGCCCATGCATCGCCACTACACGCGCAGCCAGGTCGCGAAGATGTCTCCCGGGCTGTCCAAGAACTCGTTCTCGGGCGGGCTCACCTACTACGACGCGGGCGTCGACGACGCGCGGTTCGTCGCGGTCCTCGCCCGCACGGCATCCTTCTACGGCGCCCACGTCGCGCCGCGCGTGCGAGTCGAAGGCTTCCTCAAGGTCGGCCAGCGCGTCGTCGGCGCCCAGGTCGTCGACCTCGAGACCGGCGAGCGCTTCGAGATCCGTGCGAAGCAGGTCGTGAACGCCACCGGAGTCTGGACCGACGACACCAACAAGATGGTCGGCGAGCGCGCCTCCTTCCGGGTCCGCGCCTCCAAGGGCGTCCACCTCGTCGTGCCCCGCGACCGTTTCCAGTCGGCGTCCGGCCTCCTCCTCCGCACGGAGAAGAGCGTGCTGTTCGTCATCCCGAACGGTCGCCACTGGATCATCGGCACGACGGACACCGACTGGAAGCTCGACAAGGCGCACCCCGCCGCGACGGCCGCCGACATCGACTACATCCTGAAGCACGTCAACGAGGTCCTCGCGGTGAAGCTCACCCGAGCCGACGTCGAGGGCGTCTACGCGGGCCTTCGACCGCTGCTGTCCGGCGAGTCGGATGAGACCTCGAAGCTCTCCCGCGAGCACATGGTTGCGCACTCCGTGCCCGGCCTCGTGCTCATCGCCGGTGGCAAGTACACGACCTACCGCATCATGGCGAAGGACGCGATCGACGCGGCAGCGGATGCGCTCGACGGCAAGATCCCCGCCTCCACCACCAAAGACATCCCGCTGCTCGGCGCCGTCGGCTACAAGGCCGCCTGGAACCGTCGCGGGAAGATCGCCCGCGCCTTCGGCCTGCACCGCGTGCGCATCGAGCACCTCCTCAACCGCTACGGAACGCTCACGGACGAGATCCTCGACCTCATCCGTCAGAACCCGAAGCTGGCGGAGCCCATGCCCGGTGCCGACGACTACCTGCAGGCGGAGATCACGTACGCGGCGACCCACGAAGGTGCCCTGCACCTCGACGACGTGCTCGCGCGCCGCACCCGCATCTCCATCGAGGCGTGGGACCGCGGCATCTCGGCGGCTCCGGTCGCCGCGCGTCTCATGGCGGACGCCCTCGGGTGGGACGAGGAGCGCACCCAGCGCGAGATCGACACCTACGTCGAGCGAGTGGCGGCAGAGATCGCGAGCCAGGAGCAGCCCGACGACGAGTCAGCCGACCGCATCCGCCTCGAAGCTCCCGACATCGACTCGGTCCTCGGCCACGCCGGTGACAACACGCCCTTCGGAACTGCTCCGGCTCTGCCGATGATCGAGGTCGACGAGACTGCAGACGTCGAGGCCGCGACGGTCAAGGCCGAGTCGAAGGACGCCCAGAAGTCCTGATGTCCGAAGCTGCCAGCGCTCATCCCGCGCCGCCGTCGATGGGTCGAGTGCTCGTGCGCCCCAAGTGGTTGGGCGTGCTTGCCCTCGCACTCGTCGTCGCGTCGGTCTTCGCGTGGCTCGGGCGCTGGCAGCTGGAATCCGCGTTC
Organism: Pseudoclavibacter sp. JSM 162008; assembly: GCF_041366455.1. Lineage (NCBI taxonomy): Bacteria > Bacillati > Actinomycetota > Actinomycetes > Micrococcales > Microbacteriaceae > Pseudoclavibacter > Pseudoclavibacter sp. JSM 162008. Next base: position 48,819 of record NZ_JBEWYX010000008.1, on the reverse strand, counting down.
CTCTCACTGGAGCACGGCAGGACCGTCGCCCAGGAATCGACGCAGCCGCCCGTGGGTCTCGGAGAGCTGGCGCAGCCGCAGCAGCGGGTTGCTGATGCGGCCGTCGGCCGGCAGGTCACGTTCGCCGGTGTCGTGGATGCCCGCGATTTCGATGTCGTCGCCGAACGACTCCAAGGGGAGCGGCTCGGCTACTGGGTGATCGGACACGTGGCGGTCACGGATGACGAGGCCGGCGGGTCCGGTGCGGCTGAGGTGGCCCCGGGGCTTGCGGTCGCGGTCGGGTGGACGGAGGATGCGGCTTCGGCGACCGAGCTGGCGACGAGGCTGCAAGCCTCGGCGGGCGATGGAGAGCTCGAGCTCTCCGGCAGGCTCGAGTACGGGCAGGCGCCGCAGGTCAATCGCGGTGACGACGCGCAGGCGCTCACCGCAATGGCGCCGACGCACCTCATCAACCGCTGGGCAGAGCCGGCCGCGCAGAACTACGGCATCTACGTGAGCCTCGACGAGCCCTCGATGCTGGCGGTTCTCGGTCCAGCTTCTGGCAGCGGGGAGCTCGAGGCCATCACGCCCCAGGCCCTCGAGGCTCCGCAGCTCAACTGGCTGAACATCTTCTACGCCATCGAGTGGGCGCTCTTCGCCGGGTTCGCGATCTTCATGTGGTGGCGGCTCGCCCGCGACGAGTACGAGAAGGAGCGCCGTGAAGCGGCCGAGGCGCCGAGCGTGCTCGCCGAGCAGCTCAAGCGCGACCGGCTCAAGGCCATGCTCGACGAGCGAACGAAGGGCGAGGCCCTTCGCCTAGACTAGAGGCCATGCCTCACGACGCCCTCCTGAACGCCAACCCCGGTTTCCGACGGGCGCTCCGCTTCTATCAGGTGACGGCGTACGTGACCGGCATCCTCCTGCTCCTGCTGTGCATCGAGATGTTCCTCAAGTACGCCTTCCACCTCGAGGTCGAGGCGTTCGGCCCGTTCGGGGTCATCGCGCTGGTCCAGGAGGGCACGACGACCGCGCTCAACCTGAGCCTGTGGGTGCTCGTCGTGCACGGCTGGTTCTACGTCGTGTACCTCGTCGCCTCCTATGTGCTCTGGCAGCAGATGCGCTGGCCCATCGTCTGGCTCCTCGCCATGGCGGCTGGCGGTGTCGTGCCGTTCCTGTCGTTCGTCACCGAGTGGTTCATGTCGCGACGAGCGAAGCGCGACCTCGTGCTGCGAGAAGAACAGCGACTCGCCGCCGCCGGTGAGGAGCAGAAGCTCCGCGACTTCGAGGCGAGCCTGAGCGAGTCGGAACGCGAGCAGCTCGAGAGCGATGTGCAGCAGTCACTCGCCGAGCACCAGCGCCGCGCGAACTGACGCGCCAACTTTCCCAGCCGCACTCTCCGCACCACCCGAAAGGTGTCCATGGCAACCACCGACCCGCAGGCCACAGCTCCGCAGCAGTCGACAGATCAGCGCCCAGTGCTCGTCGTCGACTTCGGCGCGCAGTACGCCCAGCTCATCGCTCGGCGCGTTCGCGAGGCGAGCGTCTACTCCGAGATCGTGCCGCACACCATCTCGGCCGAGGAGGTGGCCGCGAAGAACCCCGTCGGCATCATCCTCTCGGGCGGCCCCTCCAGCGTGTACGCCGAGGCGGCTCCGTCGCTCGACTCGGGCATCCTCGACCTCGGAGTGCCGACGCTCGGCATCTGCTACGGCTTCCAGGTCATGGCGACGCAGCTCGGTGGCGAGGTCGCGAAGACCGGTCGTCGTGAGTACGGTTCCACCGCGGTGAAGCTCGCAGGCGGCGAGTCGAGCCTGCTCGACGGTCAGCCAGACGACCAGACGGTGTGGATGAGCCACGGCGACTCGGTCGCCCGCGCGCCCGAGGGCTTCACGGTGCTCGCCACGACGGAGGACACCCCCGTGGCGGCGTTCCAGAACACTGAGCGGGGCCTCTACGGGGTGCAGTGGCACCCCGAGGTGCTGCACTCCGAGCACGGTCAGGCGCTCCTCGAGGGTTTCCTGCACCGAGCCGCCGGCATTCCCAGCGACTGGACCCCCGCGTCGGTGATCGACGAGCAGGTCGCACGTATCCGCGAGCAGATCGGCGACGCCAAGGTCATCTGCGGCCTCTCCGGTGGTGTCGACTCCGCCGTCGCCGCCGCCCTCGTCTACAAGGCCGTCGGCGACCAGCTCACGTGCGTGTTCGTCGACCACGGCCTGCTCCGTCAGGACGAGCGCCGTCAGGTCGAAGAGGACTTCGTCGACGCGATCGGCGTGCGCCTCGTGACGGTGGATGCACGCGAGCAGTTCCTCACGGCACTCGCGGGTATCACCGACCCGGAGGACAAGCGCAAGACGATCGGCCGCGAGTTCATCCGCAGCTTCGAGCAGGCCGAGGTCGACCTCATCAAGGAAGCGCAAGAGTCGGGGGAGCGCATCCGCTTCCTCGTCCAGGGCACGCTCTATCCTGACGTCGTCGAGTCCGGCGGCGGCACCGGCACGGCCAACATCAAGAGCCACCACAACGTGGGCGGCCTGCCGGAGGACATGCAGTTCGAGCTGGTCGAGCCGTTGCGGACGCTCTTCAAGGACGAGGTCCGCGCTGTCGGCCGCGAGCTCGGAGTACCGGAGCCCATCGTCGCTCGCCAGCCATTCCCTGGCCCGGGGCTCGGTATCCGCATCATCGGCGAGGTCACGCAGGAGCGGCTCGATCTGCTGCGCGAGGCAGACGCGATCGTGCGCCAGGAGCTGACCGCGGCCGGGCTCGACACGGAGATCTGGCAGTGCCCGGTCGTGCTGCTCGCCGACGTCCGCTCGGTGGGCGTTCAGGGTGACGGTCGCACCTACGGGCACCCCATCGTGCTGCGTCCCGTCTCCAGCGAGGACGCCATGACGGCCGACTGGACGCGTCTGCCCTACGATCTGCTCGCGCGCATCTCGAACCGCATCACGAACGAGGTCGACGACGTGAACCGCGTGGTGCTCGACGTGACGTCGAAGCCGCCGGGAACCATCGAGTGGGAGTAGTCCTCAGCGAGAGCTGAGCCGGACGGGGATGCACATCGTGCATCCCCGTTCGTGCATTCTGTGCCAAATCGGGTGAAATCTGAGCAGAAGCGCGACACCAGCGTTCCGGAGCTCGCGGCGCGGCGGCGAGCGACCGGTGTCCGGGTGCAACGCCCCGGGCAAATGTGCCCGGACATAAATGCCTGGTTCGGGTGATCAAAACCGAGGAGGCGAAAGGTTTTCGGTTTCCGAGCCAGGGATTCCGGATTTCCGAGCCGGGAACCTCGGGTGCCCGGACGGGAGAAAATGCCTGTTACCTGGGCGAATCGTGGCTAGTGATGCTCGTTGGGTGGTGGCATGGTTGAGGGGTTCCCAGATGTGCAACTTCACCTCCCCGCTCAGAGAGTTCGCGACATGGCACCACGCTTCCCAGCCGACCCGCTTCCCCAGGTACCCGCCGACACAGGGCTGATCTCGACGCCCCAGGGCGAGGACTCGACCTCAGGTCATCTCGTCGACCATGAGCTGCTGCAGGACGCCGCGGGTCAGCTCCTCGAGGCGGACCCCGACCATGGGCTCTCCGTCGAATACCAGGGCCAGTGGGCGTCAGTGCGGCCAGGCGAGCGCATCGAGATCGGGCGCGACGCCGACATCCGCCTCGACGCGAACCCGTTCCTGCACCGCAAGCTGCTCCGCATCGCCGCGAAGGATGGGCTCTGGTTCGTGTCCAACATCGGGACCCGGATGACGCTCAGTGTCGTCGACGGTTCGGGGCGCGTCCAGGGGCGGTTGTTGCCAGGCGCGCACCTTCCGATCGTCTTCGAACGCACGAGCATCCATTTCTCCGCCGGCGAGCGCCAGTACGAGGTCAAGGTGCACGCCGCCTCACCGGTGTACATGGATCTGCCGGGCGGCCCCGGCTCAGCTCCGGAGACCGCCGGGCGCGAGCTGACGCACATCGCGCTGACCCCCGCACAGCGCCTCCTGCTGCTCGCGCTCTGCGAATCGGTCCTGCTGCGAGGCGAGCACGGCCTCGGCGACATCCCCACGAGCGCTCGCGCCGCTGAACGCCTCGGCTGGACCGTCACCGCCTTCAACCGCAAGCTCGACAACGTGTGCGAGAAGCTCGACCGCATCGGCGTGGAAGGCCTCCGCGGAGGGGCTCGCTCCTACGCCACCAACCGTCGCGCTCGACTCGTGGACTACGCCGTGCGCAACAAGCTCGTCGGTGAAGACGAGCTGTACCTGCTCGACGTCGATCCCGAAGCGGGGTTCGACGACCGGACGCTGCCGGCGCGCCGGTAACGCCACGCACCGCACGTCAGACGAACGAAGGGCCGCTCCTCTCGGAGCGGCCCTTCTCACATCCCAGGGGATGTCCTGCGCTAGTTGTTGCCTCGCAGGATGGCCAGCACGCGGATGATCTCCACGTAGATGAAGACGACGGTGGAGACGAGGCTGTACGCACCGATCCAGCCGTACTTGCGGGGAGCGCCACCCTCGACGCCGTTCTTGATGAGCTCGAAGTCCATGACGAGCATGTACGCGCCCATGAGGACGGCGAAGATGCCGAGGATCACGCCGAGCGGGATACCGAAGACCTCCATGGAGCGCATGCCCCACGGGCCTGCTTCGCTCTCGAAGCCGAACATCATCATGCCGAAGTTGATGAGGGAGAAGAGCGCGTAGCCGAGCATCGCGACGAGCACGATCTTCGTCATTCGGGGCGAGGTGCGGACCTTGCCGAAGCGGAACAGCACAAGGGTCACGGCGACCACGGAGAACGTCGCGAGGACGGCCTGCATGGCGATGCCCGGGAACATCCCCTCGAGGATCGAGGAGAGGCCACCGACCAGGAGGCCCTCTGCCGCGGCGAACGCGAAGATGAGGCCCGTCTTGGGCTCGCGCTGGAACGCGAGCACGAGCGAGAGCACAAGCGCGCCGATCGCGCCGGCGATCATGAGCATCGGCACGAACCAGGCCACAGCAGCCGCGACGAGCACGATGCCGAAGAGGCCAGCGGTCTTCGCGATGGTGTCCTCGTAGGACATCCGCTCCATCTGGTCAGGTGTCGCGGGCGGTGCCTGGAACTGTGCGTTCAGCTGGTCGGCCGTGAGCGGCGCGGGAGGCTGCTGCCCGTAGGCCGACGCGGACGGTGCGTTGCCGTAGGAGGGAGCGGTGGGCGCCTGGCCGAACTGTTGGCCGTGCTGCCTGCGTGCCTCCCCGTTGAAGTAGGGGTTGCGTTCTAGCGCGGAATTCGCCATGGCTGTCCGTGAGTCCGTTCTGTCTCGAAGGTCAAGATGCCCGCCAGAGACGGGGTTGCCGGGATTCTAACGAAAGAGTTCGTGAATACGACTTGGAGGTGTGCGCCCTCAGCGGACGGCGGTCCTCGCGTCGCTCGTCGAGCGGGCGTCGCGGCCCGTGCCGAGCAGCAGTCGCGGCAGGAGCAGGAACGCGCCGAGCACGATAGAGGCGACGATGATGAAGGCGACCTCGGCGGTGTCGCCGATCATGAGGCGCAGCAGCATCCCGCCGCCGACGGTCACGATCCACACGAAGACGCCGGCCGGGAACGGGCGCCAGGGCTTCCACCGGAAGAGCGTCACGAGCACCCAGGCGAGAAGCAGGCCCAGGACGAACGGCCAGCCGGTCGTCACGATTCCCGCAAGGGAGAGGCCCTCTGCGTGGCTCATCCGGCCGATGACCGCGAACACCACGACGAGGAGGAGATCGACGATGAGGGGGAGCGCGTAGCCGCCGCCAGCGCGATAGACCGAACGTGTTCGCCGCATGACACCAACCGTACGCCTGGGTCCGGCACACTGCGCGCGTGAACGCGCCAAGCCAGCACAAGTGTCCCCTCGTCATCGGCCACCGCGGTGCCCCCGCGTACCGGCCAGAGCACACGGCCGAGGGGTACCTCCTCGCCGTGCGGCAGGGCGCCGATGCGCTCGAGCCGGATGTCGTCCCGACTCGCGACGGCGTGCTCCTCATCCGCCACGAGCCCATGCTCGGGGCGAGCACCGACATCGCCGCACGCCCAACCGAGTTCGGGCCCGCTCGCACCCGCTCGACACCGGACGGGTCGCTCACCGACTGGTTTGCGCATGACTTCACGTGGGAACAGCTCGGGTCGCTGCGGGCGGTCGAGCGCATCCCCCACATCCGCCCCGCCAATGCCCTCTGCGACGGGACGTCGGCGCTGATGCGGCTTCGCGAGCTCGTCGAGCTGGTGGAGCACGAGCGGACCGCGGCGGGAGCACGGCCACGCCTGGTGATCGAGCTCAAGCACGCGAGCTGGTTCCGCGAGCTCGGGTTCGATCTGGCTGCGCTGCTCGAACGCGAGCTGGTCGGGCTGTGGGGTTTACCCGCGCTCGAGGGACTCGTCATCGAGAGCTTCGAGGGCGAGGTGCTGCGCGACCTTCGGCGGCGAGGCATCGCGGCGGACGCATCGCTGGTCTACCTGATCGACGACGAGGGGGCCCCGCACGATCGGCTCGCGCGGGACGGCTCCCGCGCGCAGAGCTACGCCAGCGACCTGACGGGGCCGGGGCTGGATGCGGTTGCGGGGTGGGCGGACGGCATCAGCCTCAGCCACCTGCTGCTCGGGGTGCGCGACGAGGCGAGCGCCGCGCATCCCCAGGCGGGTCGCAGGCTCGTCGAGCGAGCTCACGCGCGCGGCCTCGGGGTGTACACGTGGACCCTGCGTCCGGAGGACGCGTTCCTGCCGACGACGTTCGAGGGGTGCCCCGAGGCGTACTGGCGGGGCATCCTGCGCACGGGTGTCGACGGCGTCTTCGCGGATGCGCCCGACCGCGTCCGCGCGCTCGTCGATGCGCAGACGCCGCGCGCGTAGCGCTCGGACCCGGCCGCACGGACAAGACATGCGAGAGATGCAGGTTCCCGCGACCGAGAACCTGCATCTCTCGCACCTCTCTGCTCGAGCGAGGAGCGAGCGGGCGCTGACTGCGCCTAGGCGACCTGCGCGGAGACGCGGTCGAGCGTCCGCAGCTCGTCGTCGGTGAGCGCGAGCGTGAACGCGTCCGTGATGAGCGGCAGCTGCTCAGCGGTGCGGGCGCTGGCGATCGGGGACACGACGCCGGGCTGAGCTGCGAGCCAGGCGAGCGCGACCGTTCCCGGCTGGGTGCCGTGGGCCTGCGCGATGTCCGCAACCGCATCCACGATCGCGTAGCCGCGATCGGTGCGGTACTGCTCCACGGAGCTCGCACGGGCCGAGTCGACCTCGACGTCCTTGCGGTACTTCCCGGTCAGGAAGCCGTGCGCAAGCGCGAAGTACGGGACGACCCCGAGGCCGGCCTCGCGTGCCAGGGGCAGGAGCTCGCCCTCGATGTCGCGCTCGAGGAGGTTGTACTCGGGCTGCAGCGCAGTGGGCTGGTGCAGTCGGTGGCTCTCGACGGCGGAGAGCCACTCGCGCAGACGGGTCGGCGAGTAGTTGGAGACGCCGATGGCCTTGATCTTGCCGGCATCGACGAGTTCGGAGAAGACCCCCGCCGTCTCGGCGATGGGCGTCTCCGGGTCGTCTCGGTGCGCGTAGTAGAGGTCGATCTGCTCGACGCCGAGGCGCTTGAGGCTGTCGTCGACCGCTGCACGCACATTGTCGGCGCTGAGTCCGGGCCGCTTGGCGAACTGGGCGACCTTGGTCGCGATGACCAGATCCTCCGGACGCCCGCGCGAGCGGAGCCATTCGCCGATGATCGTCTCGGACTCGGCCCCCGAGTTGCCGGGGATCCAGGCCGAGTAGACGTCGGCGGTGTCGATGAAGTTGCCACCGGCCTCGACATAGCCGTCGAGGATCGCGAACGACGCGTCGCGGTCGGCGGTCCAGCCGAACACGTTGCCGCCGAGCGCGACGGGGGAGACGGAGAGCGTGCCGCCGAGCGCGCGGCGGGCGGGGGAGAGCTGCGTGGTCAAGGTGATTCCCTTCTGCGGCCCACGCGATGTCGGTGGCCGCACCTACAATCAACGAGTCATGACGCTACTGCCACCAGTCTTCGATCCCTCTGAAAACGACCTCCTTGACGGACTCAATCCGCAACAGAAGGAATCCGTCACCTACCGCGGCCCCGCGCTGCTCATCGTGGCGGGTGCGGGCTCCGGCAAGACGCGGGTGCTCACCCACCGCATCGCCGGCCTCATCGCATCCCGTGAGGCGTGGCCGAGCCAGATCCTCGCGATCACCTTCACCAACAAGGCCGCCGCCGAGATGCGCGAGCGCATCCAGCACATCGTGGGCGGTGCTGCGGATGGCATGTGGATCTCGACGTTCCACTCGGCCTGCGTGCGCATCCTGCGCCGCGAGGCAGACAAGTTCGGCTTCACCACGAGCTTCACCATCTACGACTCCGCCGACTCGAAGGCGCTCATCAAGCGCATCGTGAAGTCGCTCGAGGCTGATGTGCTCGGGTTCACGGTCTCGAGCGTCCAGTCGCGCATCTCGAAGCTCAAGAACGAGCTCACCGACGTCGACGGGTTCGCCCGCCAGGCCAACATGAGCGACCCCCGCGACGCCATGTTCCTCGACATCTACCGGCAGTACACGCAGTCGCTGCGCCGCGCCAATGCCTTCGACTTCGACGACCTCATCTCGCAGACGGTGTGGATGCTGCGCGCCTTCCCCGACGTCGCGGCGCAGTACCAGCGACGGTTCCGTCACGTGCTCGTCGACGAGTACCAGGACACGAACCACGCCCAGTACTCGCTCATCCGGGAGCTCACGAGGCCCGTCGAGCCGCAGCACGTGCCGCTCGACACCCGGATGGAGCTCGACGAGCGCGGCGGAATCCCCGGCGCATCGCTCACGGTCGTCGGCGACTCCGATCAGTCGATCTACGCCTTCCGCGGTGCCGACATCCGCAACATCAGCGAGTTCGAGCGCGACTTCTCGAACGCCAAGGTCGTGCTGCTCGAGCAGAACTACCGCTCGACGCAGAACATCCTCTCGGCAGCCAACGCCGTCATCCGCAACAACTTCGACCGCGTCGACAAGAAGCTCTGGTCCGACGGCGGCGAGGGCGCGAAGATCGTCGGCTTCACCGGGTTCTCGGCACACGACGAGGCGCAGTTCGTGGCCGATGAGATCCACAAGCTCCGCGACGCCGGCCAGAGCTACAACGACATGGCCGTCTTCTACCGCACCAACGCGCAGACGCGTGCGCTGGAGGAGATCTTCATCCGCTCCGCCGTGCCGTACCGCCTGGTGGGCGGCACGAAGTTCTACGAGCGCGCCGAGATCAAGGACCTCATCGCGTACCTGACCGCCCTCGTCAACCCGGCGGACGAGCTGTCGACGAGACGCATCCTCAACTCCCCGAAGCGCTCGATCGGCCCAGCCACCGAGACGGCGATCTGGGACTTCGCGAACAGGTACGGCATCACCTTCCGCGACGCCATGCGGCGTGCCGGCGAGCTCGGGCTCGGGCCGAAGGTCACCGGCGCGATCGCGCAGCTCGCGAAGCTGCTCGACGACGCGACGGCCGGCCTCGACATCGACTCGCCGACGGGACGCAAGACCGTGAGCCAGACGCTCAAGACGATCGTCAAGGGCACCGGCTACCTCGAGAAGCTGCTCCAGACCGGCAACCCGCAGGACGAGGCGCGTGCCGAGAACGTCGAAGAGCTCATCTCGGTCGCAGCCGAGTTCGACAAGAACAACGCTGGCGGCTCGGTCATCGACTTCCTCACCGACGTCGCGCTCGTCGCAGCCGCAGACGACCTCATCGACGAGTCAGGCGCGGTTGTGCTGATGACGCTCCACACCGCGAAGGGGCTCGAGTACGACTCGGTCTTCATCACGGGTGTCGAGGAGGAGCTGCTGCCGCACCGCATCGCCGCCGACGAGCCGGGCGGCCCCGCGGAAGAGCGACGCCTGTTCTACGTCGGCATCACGCGCGCCCGCAAGCGCCTCCACCTCTCGCTGGCGATGATGCGCTCGCAGTTCGGCGAGACGGCCGCCTCGCTCCCGAGTCGCTACCTGCAGGAGATTCCCGAGGAGCTCATCGAGTGGCGGGTCTCGCCCGGTGCCGCAGGCGGCCGTGGCGGCTACGAGCAGCGATCGGTCACCTCAGCACGCAAGCCGCTCGGCAGCGAAGGCTACGGAACGGCGGGCGGCTACGGCAGGAGCTCCTCTGACGCGGGCAGCGCCGGCTTCTCCAGCGCGGTCCGCTTCCGAGACTCGGATGCGGGTCGCGAGACGGCCCCCAAGGCCAAGCCGAAGCAGAAGTGGATCAACGAGGTCACGGGACAGATGCGCGACAACAGCGGCATGGAGCTCGTCGCCGGCGATCGCATCTCGCACGTCGACTTCGGCGAGGGCACGGTGCGCGCGATCCTCGGCAGCGAGGCGAAGCGCATCGCGGAGGTCGACTTCGACAGTGCCGGGCGTAAGAAGTTGCTCGTGAAGCTCGCGCCGATCGAGAAGCTGACCAACTGAGGCGCGTGCGGGCACTAGGCTGGAGGGCGGACGTGTTTAGCCGGGTGGCGGGCACACACTGCCTGCCGGCGATGCGGTCCGCTCTGCAAATTCTGAAGGCTCGAGCGCGAGAATCCGAAGGCTCGGGCGAACGAACGCGACGACGCGTCGCGGATGGGATGAAACGTGGATCTCTTTGAGTACCAGGCGCGAGATGTATTCGACGCCCACGGTGTTCCAGTTCTCCAGGGACTCGTGGCCTACACGCCCGAGGAGGCGAAGGCCGCAGCCGAGAAGATCGGCGGCGTGACCGTCGTCAAGGCGCAGGTCAAGGTCGGCGGTCGAGGCAAGGCCGGCGGCGTCAAGCTCGCGAAGACCCCAGATGAGGCGTTCACCGCTGCGGAGGCCATCCTCGGCCTCGACATCAAGGGCCACATCGTCGAGAAGGTCATGATCGCGCAGGGTGCGGACATCGACCAGGAGTTCTACTTCTCCGTGCTCCTCGACCGTGCCAACCGCTCCTACCTCGCCATGGCGAGCGTTGAAGGCGGCATGGAGATCGAGCAGCTCGCTGTCGAGAAGCCTGAGGCCCTCGCGCGCATCGCCGTCGACCCCATCCGCGGCATCGACGCAGCCAAGGCGGAAGAGATCGCGCGCGCCGCGAACTTCCCAGAAGAGCTCGTCGCGAAGGTCGCCGACGTCTTCGTCAAGCTCTACGAGGTGTACAACCAGGAAGACGCGACGCTCGTCGAGGTCAACCCGCTGGTGCTCACCAAGGGCGGCGACATCGTCGCACTCGACGGCAAGGTCACGATCGACGAGAACGCTGAGTTCCGTCACGCCGACCACGTCGCGCTCGCCGAGGCGGCAGGCGGACTCGACCCGCTCGAGGTCAAGGCCAAGGCGCACGACCTCAACTACGTGAAGCTCGACGGCTCCGTCGGCATCATCGGAAACGGCGCAGGCCTCGTCATGTCGACGCTCGACGTCGTCGCTGGCGCAGGCGAGAAGCACGGCGGACAGAAGCCCGCCAACTTCCTGGACATCGGAGGCGGAGCATCCGCTGAGGTCATGGCCGCCGGCCTCGACGTCATCCTCGGCGACGAGCAGGTCAAGTCGGTCTTCGTGAACGTCTTCGGCGGCATCACGTCGTGCGACGCGGTCGCCAACGGCATCGTGGGCGCCCTCAACACGCTCGGCGACGCAGCCACCAAGCAGATCGTCGTCCGCATCGACGGCAACAACGTCGAGGAGGGCCGTCGCATCCTCGCCGAGGCGAACCACCCCCTTGTGACCGTCGTCGCCACCATGGACGAGGCAGCCGACAAGGCCGCCGAACTCGCCGCCCGCGCCTGAGTCGCCAGAAGAAAAGCAGAGAAGGAACAACAATGTCGATCTTCCTCGACGAGAACTCCAAGATCATCGTTCAGGGCATCACCGGCTCGGAGGGCTCCAAGCACGCCACGCGCATGCTCGAAGCCGGCTCCAACATCGTCGGCGGCACCAACCCTCGCAAGGCCGGGCAGACGCTCGAGCTCGCGGGCAAGGAACTCCCCATCTTCGGCACCGTGAAGGAGGCCATCGAGGCCACCGGCGCGAACGTCACCGTCATCTTCGTGCCGCCGGCCTTCGCCAAGGACGCCATCATCGAAGCCATCGACGCGGAGATCCCGCTGGCCGTGGCCATCACCGAGGGCATCCCGGTCAAGGACTCCTCTGAGGCCTGGTCGCACGCGCAGAGCGTCGGCAAGACCCGCCTCATCGGCCCGAACTGCCCCGGCATCATCTCGCCGGAGAAGTCGCTCGCCGGCATCACGCCCGCGAACATCACCGGTGCTGGCCCCATCGGCCTCGTCTCGAAGTCGGGCACGCTCACGTACCAGATGATGTACGAGCTCCGCGACCTCGGCATCTCGACCGCCATCGGCATCGGTGGCGACCCCGTCATCGGCACGACGCACATCGACGCCCTCGAGGCGTTCGAGGCTGACCCCGACACGAAGGCGATCGTCATGATCGGCGAGATCGGTGGCGACGCCGAAGAGCGTGCGGCCGAGTACATCAAGGCACACGTGACGAAGCCGGTCGTCGGCTACGTCGCAGGCTTCACGGCCCCCGAGGGCAAGACCATGGGCCACGCCGGCGCCATCGTCACCGGCTCCGCGGGAACCGCTCAGGCGAAGAAGGAGGCCCTCGAGGCCGCTGGCGTTCGCGTGGGCACGACGCCCACCGAGACGGCCAACCTCCTTCGCGAGGTCTACGCAGCGCTCTAGCGAGCGGCCGGGCGCCGCGAGGCGCCTCGCAACCAGCGCAGAGCAGCAGCTCTGCACACGACGAAGTGGGCTGTAGCCCCGTGGAAACACGGGCTGCAGCCCATTCGTCTCACCGCGACTCGACGCCCCCGCGTCGCGTCGCGCACTTGAACTTCCGCCGGATTCACGCCGACGGGCCAGGATCCGAGACAGGATGCACGTGTCACGACCAGAGTCGGCCCCCGCACGACCGCACGGTCACGCCGGAGCGCATCCGGGCGGGCGTCCCGGGGCGCGCCCCGGCCCCCACCCAGGCGGGCGCCCCGCCGGAACACCAGGAGGCCATCCTGGGGGCCGGCCAGGCGGACACCCTGGCGGACACCCTGGTGCCGCGTCCGTCCCGCTGGACCCGCGCATCGTCGCGGCGACCCCGCGGTCCCGCATCGCCGGGCCCCTCGCGCTCGGCTGGCTCCAGGCCCTCGCGCTGGCAAGCGCGCTCCTGCTCGTCGGGCGCGTCCTCGACGGCGTTCTCGCGGGTGCGTCGCCGAGCGGGGGCGTCATCGGGCTGCTCGTGGTCCTGGTCCTCGTCGCCGCGGCCACCGCAGCGGGCTCGACGATCCTCGTCCAGCGCAGCAAGAGCACGACCGAACGTGACCTCCGACGCCTCCTCGTCGGCGAGCTCTTCACCGTCGGGCCCCTGGCGCTCGGGAGGGAGCGCACGGGAGCGCTCGTGAGCACCGCCACCGCATCCGTCGAACGAGCAGCCGCCTACCGGGCGGGCTTCCTCGGGCCGATCATCGCCTCGCTGACCACGCCCCTCCTGGTGCTGCTTGTCATCGCGGTTGCGATCGACCCGCTCACCGCCGGGCTGCTGCTGCTGCTCGTCCCGCTCATCCCACTCATCATCATCGGCGTGCAGCGGGCGTTCCGCTCCTCGACCGGCGCCTACCGGCGCAGCGCCGCGCAGCTCTCCGCCGCGTTCCTCAACGCCATCCAGGGACTCACGACGCTCACCCTCAACCGCGCGGCGACGCGCGTCGGGGACGAGCTCCGGGTCCGCGGCGAGCAGAACCGGCGCAACGTCATGCGCCTGCTCGCAGGCAACCAGGTGCTGATCCTGGCCGTCGACGCCGTCTTCTCGCTCGCCATGATCACGGGCGCCGCCGCGCTCGCGGTGTGGCGCCTCGGCGACGGCGCGATCACGCCGGGGCAGGCAGTCGCGATCGTGCTTCTGTCGACCTTGCTGACAGGGCCGGTCGACATCGTCGGACAGTTCTTCTACATCGGCATGACGGGCCGGAGCGCCGAGCGGGAGCTGAGCGCCGCGATCGCCACGCGGCCGGGCAGGCCTGCAGAACGAACAGCGACAGGTGAGCCCGCAGCCGCGGGCGGACCCGCCGCCCTGGAACTTCGGGGCGTCACCGCGGGCTACGACCAGGCGCCGAACATCCTCACCGACTACTCGCTCCGCGTCGAGGCCGGTGAGCGGATCGTCATCACGGGGCCAAGCGGTTCGGGAAAGTCGACGCTGCTGACCCTGGCCCAGGGGCTGCTCGCCCCTCGCGAAGGGAAGGTTCTCGTCGGTGGAGCGCCCGCCGGAAGCGCAGACGCCCGCGCCGAGCTCGCCGTCGTCGAGCAGAGCACGTTCCTCTTCACCGGCACCGTCGCGGAGAACCTGCGGGTCGCGAAGCCGGGCGCAAGCGACGACGAGCTGTGGGCCGCGCTCGAAGCGGCTGAGCTGCGCGGCGACCTCGAGCGTGCGCCAGACGGACTCGCGACGCAGGTCGGCGAGAGCGGACTCGCGCTCTCCGGCGGCCAAGCGCAGCGCGTCGCGATCGCGAGGGCATTCCTCCGCGACGCGAGCGTGCTGCTCCTCGACGAGCCGACAGCCCAGGTGGACCTGCGCTCAGAGCGGCTCATCACGCGCGCATTGAGCAACCTTGCCGAGGGGCGGACCGTGATCATGGTGTCTCACCGGCCGACGAGCATCCTTGCGGCGAACCGCGTCGTGCGTCTCGGATCCGTCGAACCCGACGCACACGCACCGGTCGATGCCCCACCCGCTGCATCCGCCGCGAGCGATGGTGCGGTGAGCGCGAAACCAGGGGGTTCCGCGAGCGTTGCCCGAACGGGGGAGCGCGCATGAACGCGGCGACGAACGCACAGCAGCCCCCAGCGGTTCCGCAGCAGTCCACCCCACAGCGGCCGAACAGGGGGCAGCTGGTCGCATGGCTGCTGCGTCAGACAGCGCCGTTGCTGTGGCCGCTCGCCCTGGCGACCGTGCTGCGGGTCGTCGGTCAGCTGGCCGGCATCGCGATCCTCGTCGTCGCGGTGATCGGCGTCTCCGGCGGGCTCTCGCTCTCGGCCACCGTCGTGACGATGGTCGGCCTCGCGCTGGCGAAGGCTGTGCTGCGCTACCTCGAGCAGTTCAGCGGACACTTCGTGGCGTTCGCCGCGCTCGCTCGACTGCGAGATCTCTTCTACGCCCGGCTCGCGCCTCAATCGCCCGCGGCCACGGAGGGAGCCGGCAGCGGGGAGCTCAGCGAGCGAGCCACGCGCGACATCGACCGCGTCGAAGTCTTCTTCGCCCACACCGCGCCGCCAGCCATCTCAGCGGTGCTCGTCCCGGGCATCGCCCTCACGTGGCTCGGCGTCACACAGGGGGTGGCACTCGCGCTCGCGATCGCCCCCTTCGTCGTGCTCGTCGTGCTCGTCGTCCCGGCGCTTGGTGGCCGCACGAGCTGGCGCGCCTCGCAGGAGGCCGTCGCCGCGAAGGGCGTCGTCGCCCAGCACGTGAGCGACTCCGTGCAGGGAGCCCGGGAGATTCTGGCCTTCGAGTATGCGGAAGCGCGCCTCGACGATCTGGATGCGCGGGGTGAGGCTGGTGCTCGCTCGTCGTCGCTCGCGTCCCGCATCTCCGCCGCGCGCGGCGCGCTTGTCGTCGTCCTCCAGTGGGGGTCCGTGCTCACTGCCCTCCTCATCGGAAGCTCGGCAGTGGTGGCCGGTGACCTGACCTGGTCGCAGCTGCTCGTCGCCCTCGCCGTCGCCATCGGCCTCTTCGTGCCGACCCGAGCCGTGGAGAGCTTCGTGACCGACCTCAACGCGTCGTTCGCAAGCGCCGCTCGCCTGTACGAGGTCATCGAACGGTCGCCGATCGTCACGGATGCACGCGCGCAGACGCGTGGAACTGGCCACGCCCATTCCGTCCGGGAGGAGCACCGCGAGCATCCGGTGGCCCTCGCCTTCGATGGAGTCACCTTCGCGTATCCGGCGGGAGTCGGCTCCGATCCAGAAGCCCTCGCCTCCGCCAACCGGGTCGTGCTCGACGACATCACCTTCGACCTGCGCACCGGCGAGCACCTGACGGTCGTCGGCCCGTCCGGAAGCGGCAAGTCGACGATCGCCTCCCTCGCCCTGCGATTCTGGGACCCACTCGGAGGGGTGGTCTCGCTCCGTCGCGACGCCGACGTCGCGCCAGAGCCGCTGCAGCACATCACGCTCGACGAACTGCGAACCCGTACGGCCCTCGTCCCGCAGCGTCCCTACCTGAGCGACGGCACGGTCGGCCAGAATGTGTCGCTCGCGAAGCTCGACGCGAGCGACGAGGAGATCCTCGCCGCGCTGCGCGTCGCAGCACTCGACGAGTGGGTGCTGCAGCAGCCGAAGGGTCTCGACACCCCCGTCAGGGAACGCGGCGGCGGGCTCTCCGGCGGACAACGCCAGCGCGTCGCGATCGCGCGAGCCGTGCTGGCCGACCCGCAGCTGCTGGTGCTCGATGAGGCGACCAGCGCGCTCGATGCGGCCACCGAGCAGACCGTCCGTGAGCGCCTCGCCGCGTGGGCCGCTGGACGTAGCATCCTCGAGATCAGCCACCGCATCGACACGCTCGGCGACACCGACCGGGTGCTCGTCCTCGACGCTGGCCGCATCGTCGAGGTCGGCTCGCCCGAGCGGTTGCGCCACGCGGGCGGCCCGTTCCAGCAGCTCCTCGAGCGCTGAGCAGCCGCGGCGGCATCGGCAGCTGCACCCCGTCTGCACGCCACTTCGCCGCTCCGCACGCCGCGCGCGCCCACGGGTCGCCGCCGCGGGCCTGGCCAACTTGCGTGATGGATGGCGCCGTTGGGGCGTCTTCGCTCGCCCGCGGGTTGAGCGATCCCGGAAGTTGGTCAGGCCGAGTCCGAGTCCGAGTCGGAGTCCCAGTCGGAGTTGAGGGCCTCGCCGGCCTGCTCTCGCAGCTCGAGCTCGATGAAGGCACCGATCATGGCGCGGTAGGTGGCCTCGACGACGTCAGGTGACGCGTCGGCCGACTCGGCAAGCGAGCGCACCTTGGAGATGACCTGCTCCACACGCACCGGAGCGCGAACGGCGCCCTGGTCCTGCCCTCGTTTCGCGACGGCTGCACGCTCCACCCAGCGCTGCCGCTGGCCGATGAGGGCGACGATCTGCGCGTCGAGGGAGTCGATCGCGGCGCGGATGCCGGTCATGTCGTGCGGGCCTGTTGATCCAGTCATTCCGGCAGGTTAGCGGCTATCGTCGGGGTGCTATGCCTCGCCCGATCACGTACCTGTACTCGGCCGTCGACGCGCTTGTCGCGGCCGCGGTCGGCCTCGGCGTCCCGCTGATCGCGGTCGTCGCGGTGCAGTTGGCGACGGCTGGCTTCGCCAGTGATTTCTTGGCTGGGTTCCAGTACGCGGCCGCCGTCTGGGCGCTCTCGCTCGGCGGCTTCGTGAACGCGGCGATCGACCCGAGCTCAGGCCTCCTCCCTGCAGGCAGCGAGGCGATTGCCTTCACGCTGCGGGTGATGCCGCTCGGCCTGACGCTCATCACCGTGTGGCTGGCTCGCGTGACGGGTGTGCGCATCCGTGCCGGTTCCGACATGGTCTGGCCGGGCCTGCTCTTCACGACCGCCGTCTTCTCAGCCTGCGCCGCCGGCGTCTCCATTGCGGCCACCGGTCGCGGCATCGACATCGGCGTCTGGCAGACCACGATCGTGGGCGCAGTCATCTTCCTCGGCTCCGCGTTCATCGGAGCCAGGGCCTGGCAGGTCGCCCCCATCGAAGCCGCCGTCTCGAGCCTCGAAACGCGCGGCCGTGCGCTCCTCACACAGGGTCTCCGGGCCGCCGGCATCATGATCACGGGCGTGCTTGGTGCTGGTGCGGTGCTCCTCGTCATCGCCGTGGTGGTGGGCCTCGCGAGCGTCCTGGCCCTGTTCCAATCGCTGCCGCTCGACGTGACCAGTGCGATCGTTGTGGGCCTGAGCCAGCTCGTGATCGCCGTCAACGGCGTCGTCTGGTCTGCGGCGTGGATGCTCGGCACCGGTTTCGCGCTCGGCACCGGCTCGAGTGTCACCCCGACCGAGACCCTGGTCGGCCCGATGCCGGTCGTGCCGCTCCTCGGCGCGATCTCCGCCTCGCCGCCGCTGCTCGCGATCTCCGTCATCGCGGTCCCCGTGCTCGTCGGCCTCGCGGCGATGGTCGGCGTACGGATGCACGCGCCAGCTGGCGCCGCGCGCGGGGTGTGGTCGCGCATCTCGGTCGCGCTTGTCGCCGCCGGTGTCGCCGCTGTCGCTATCGGGGTCCTGGCGCTCGCCGCGGGGGGCTCCGCCGGCCCTGGGCGGCTCGCCGACGTCGGGCCATTCCCGCTCCTCGCTGGTGCGAGCGCCTTCGGGACGCTTGCGCTTGGCGCGCTGGTCGGCGCGCTCGTGCCGCTCTCCACCGAGGAGTTCGTCGACGACGCGGATGAGTCCGACCGCCGCCGCGATGCGCGGGAGAACGACGAGCCGGTGGACGCGACGTCGACGGCGAAGGCAACAGCAAAGACGAAGGCAGGGTCAAGGACAGCGAGTTCTCGCGCCAGTGCGAACGCCGCGAAGCGAGATGCGCCTGCAGGCGCATCGACTGCGCCGGCTTCGTCCGCGAAGGGCGCGGGCGCCGCGGCCAAGTCGACCGCCGCGAAGCGTCGCTCGTCAAGGGACGGCGCCGACGAGCGCCCGTGGGTGGCTGACGCCGTCTCCAAGCGCTTCGAGGACCCGGGCGAGTCCGAGAAGAAGCCGGGGACAGCGCTCCAGGTGCGGGCAGACGACCCGCCAGCGGAACGCCAGACGTCGGAGATCCGCCGCGCGAAGCGGCTCAAGGTCGAGAACCCGCGCTACGACGACGAGCCCGACATCTACGCCGATATCGACATCGACGACTGACGAGCCCCGGCCTGCGACGACTCTCGGGATGACGGGAATCGCCACTCGACTAGACTGACCCGGTGCTCAAGGTCGTTGTCCTCATCTCCGGCGCTGGTTCGAACCTGCGTGCGCTGCTCGAGGCACTCCAGGCATCTGCCGCTTCCGCTTCGCCCATCGGGGCCGAGGTCGTCGCGATCGGCGCGGACACGCAGGCCGCTGGCCTCGCGCTCGCGGAGGAGTTCCGCATCCCGTCGTTCGTCGTGCGGCCGAAGGACTTCGCCGACAGGGCGGCCTGGGGTGAGGAACTGCTGGCGCAGATACAGCGATTCGAACCCGACCTGACGCTGCTCTCCGGGTTCATGCGGCTCGTACCGCCTGCCGTGGTGGATGCGCTCGCCCCGCGCCTGCTGAACACCCACCCCGCGTACCTTCCAGAGTTCCCCGGTGCCCACGCCGTGCGCGACGCGCTCGAGGCCGGCGTCGCCGAGACGGGCGCCTCCATCATCATCGTCGACAACGGCGTCGACACCGGACCGATCGTCGATCGCGTCCGCATCCCCGTGCTCCCCGGTGACACCGAGGAGCTGCTCCACGCCCGCATCAAGGTCGCGGAGCGCCGTCTGCTGGAAGACACCGTCAGAGGCGTCGCCTCCGGCGAAATCGCACTCGAGGAAAGAGCCACCGCATGAGCACCCCCGCCTCCCACGGACCTTCCCACGGGTCGCTGACGACCCTCGAGCGCATCGAGCCGAAGCGCGCGCTCGTCTCCGTGAGCGACAAGAGCGGCCTCACCGAGCTCGCGGCTGGCTTGAAAGCCGCCGGAGTCGAGATCGTCTCGACCGGATCGACCGCGAAGACCATCCGCGAGGCGGGCTTCGACGTCACCGACGTGCAGCAGGTGACCGGGTTCCCCGAGTCGCTCGACGGCCGCGTGAAGACGCTGCACCCCGGGGTGCACGCCGGCATCCTCGCCGACCGCCGCATCGACGACCACGTCCGTCAGCTCGAGGAGCTCGGCATCGCCCCGTTCGAGCTCATCGTCGTCAACCTGTACCCGTTCGTGGAGACGGTGGCGTCAGGGGCGGATGCGCCCGCGATCATCGAGCAGATCGACATCGGCGGGCCAGCGCTCGTGCGCGCGTCGGCGAAGAACTTCGCGAACGCCACGATCGTCACGTCTCCTGGGGACTACGCCAAGGTGCTCGAGGAGATCCAGGGCGGCGGCGTCACGCTGTCGACGCGTCGCGCGCTCGCGGCGGCCGCGTTCCAGCACACCTCGAGCTACGACCAGGCGGTCGGCGCATGGTTCGTCTCCCACATCGCAGAGGTCGAGGGAGCAGAGGCCGGGGACGGATCGATGCTGGCCACCGCCTCGGACACGCTTCCGGATTCGTTCACGCTCCAGGGCACCCAGCTCGCGACGCTGCGGTACGGCGAGAACTCGCACCAGGTCGCCGCCGTCTACGGCCGCGCCGACGGTCGGGGAATCGCCCAGGCTGAGCAGCTCCACGGCAAGGAGATGTCGTACAACAACTTCGTCGACGCGGATGCGGCGCTTCGCGCGGCGTTCGATCACGCCGCGCCAGCCGTCGCCATCATCAAGCACGCCAACCCCTGCGGCATCGCCGTGGCACCGGAAGGACTCGCACCCGCCGAGGCAATCGCCGAGGCACACCGTCGCGCCCACGCCTGCGACCCGGTCAGCGCGTATGGCGGCGTGGTCGCTGCGAACCGCGAGGTGTCGCTCGAGATGGCGCAGACGCTCTCCAAGATCTTCACCGAGGTCGTCATCGCTCCGAGCTTCGCGCCGGAGGCGCTCGAGGTGCTGAGCGCGAAGAAGAACATCCGCCTCCTGCAGCTCCCGGCGAACCCCGCCCTCGAGGAGCGCGAGGTGCGTCAGATCTCCGGCGGCTTCCTCGTGCAGAGCGCAGATCGCTTCGAGCCGAACGCGTCGCTCATCGAGGGATGGACGCTCGTGGCGGGTGCGCCTGCCGCAGGTCAGACCGCCGAGGACCTCGAGTTCGCGTGGCGAGCATGCCGCGCCGTGAAGTCGAACGCGATCCTCCTCGCCTCAGACGGAGCCTCCGTGGGCGTCGGGATGGGCCAGGTCAACCGCGTCGACTCCTGCCACCTCGCCGTCTCGCGCGCGGGGGAGCGCGCCGCCGGATCCGTCGCGGCGTCCGACGCGTTCTTCCCCTTCGCGGACGGCCTCGAAGTGCTGCTTGAAGCTGGCGTGAGCGCCGTCGTCCAGCCGGGTGGGTCCATCCGCGACGAGGAGGTCATCGCCGCCGCCGAGAAGGCAGGCGTCACGATGTACTTCACGGGCGAGCGCCACTTCTTCCACTGACCCACGCCGATCTGCGTGTCGCGCAGGTCCGCCCGAACCCGCATCCGACTTCCACGAGAGCAGCAATTGAGCACCAACACCTCCCAACCCGTCACCCGCGTGAGCGAGCTCGACGGCGGAACACGCTTCAACGCGGCGCTCGTGAGCGCCATGGGGGTTGCACTGGCGACGCTCCTCACCTGCCTGGTCGTGATGAACGAGCGCGACCTGACCCTCGTCCTCTCGCCGTTCACCACCCTCAGCAACACGTTCGACTTCTACTCGCTGCCGGTGCTGGTTCTGCTGTTCCTCGTCACGCTCGTCGGCTGGCTCGGCTGGCTCAGGAACTGGTGGATCGCCGCGATCGCCGGGTTCGTGCTGGCGCTGATCGCTGGCACGGTCGGGTACGTCGTTCGGCTCGCGACCGGCGGTGCCGACTTCACTGGCGAGACCTGGTCGGCGATCTTCATGGAGTTCTTCGGACTCAACTTCGTGTTCCTCGTGTCCGCCACGGTGTACACGGCCATCATCGGGCCCGCCCTGTTCCGTCGGCAGGTCGCCGACATGCTCCGGGATGTGTCCGAGCGGGTCGCGCACGCGGGGGAGCTCCGACGGTTCTCCGAGTCGAACAGCAAGCTCGCGCTCGTGCGCATCCCCGCCGCGAACCCGCAGGATGCCCAGGTCACGTTCCAGGATCGAGCCGAGGTCGATCGGGATCGCGCCAACGAGCAGTGGGAGTCCTATGTGGCGCTGCTCGATGAGCACGGCTGGGAGACGCGCGAAGTCCCTGCGGCTGAGACCATGCCGGATTCGGTCTTCACCGAGGACCAGGTGATCGTGCTGGGTGAGGTCGCGATTCTGGGTCGCAGCGGTGCGGCGTCCCGGCGCGCCGAGCTGCCCGGCGTGCGCGCGGCGCTCGCCGAGACCGAGCTCGTCACGATGGAGATCGAGGCCCCGGCGACGTTGGATGGCGGGGACGTGCTCCTGGCTGGCGACACGGTCTACGTGGGTGCCTCCACGCGCACCAACGCGGAGGGCATCCGCGCGCTCCGCGAGATCGCGCTCGACCTCGGCTACCGCGTGGTCGCGGTGCCCATCGAGGGGGCGCTGCACCTGAAGACCGTCGCGACGGCCCTGCCGGACGGCACCGTCATCGCGTGGACGCCGGCCCTCGAGCAGCCGTCGCTCTTCGGCGGCTACATCGAGGCACCAGAGCTGCTGGGAGCCAGCGTCCTGCCGCTCGACTCCGAGACCGTTCTCGTATCAGCGGCGGCCCCGGCGACCGCGAAGCTCGTGAAGCGCCTCGGCTACAGCGTCGTGTCCCTCGACATCTCGGAGTTCGAGAAGCTCGAGGGCGGCGTCACCTGCCTCTCGGCCCGCGCCTACTAGGCGGAAGCCGAGGGCGGCGGCACAGCTCGAGCTCGCGTCAGCGAATCACGGCATCGGCCCGCGTCACAGCGAGCCGGTGCCGTGGTCGTTGAGCACGCGCTCACCGATCGTCTCGCCGTACTGCGTCTCACCCGTGACGACGAAGCCCAGGCTCCGGAAGAAATCTCCCGGCCCCAGGTCGCCCTCTTCCCAGATGGTCGTCACCTTGTCGAACCCGCGGCGTGCGGCCTCGTCGAGGATCGCCGTGACGGCGAACGACCCGACGCCGCGGCGCTGGAAGTCCGCGTCGACGTTCATGCGCATGATCGTGGCCCTGAACAGGTCGTCGGGGGCGTCCTCATCGAAGTTCGCCATGATGAAGCCCACGACCCGACCGTCGAGCACCACGACCCTCGGCCACGACGTCGTCTGGTTGACGTAGGCCTCCGAGATCGAGTGCGAGACGGGCGCGACGAACGCCTCCTGGCCTGGTTTCAGCGTGAGCGTGTTGGCGGCGACGATGTTGTCGGCGGACAGCTCTTCGATATACAGCTCGCTCATGGATGCAGAGTAGCGGTCCGTCTGAGTATTTCTCCGAATGCGTCCCCGGTAGGCTGGAGGCAAACCGCGCGCAGAAGGAGGACTTTATGGCGAAGATCAAGGTCGAAGGAACGGTTGTCGAGCTCGACGGCGACGAGATGACCCGCATCATCTGGCAGAAGATCAAAGACACGCTCATCCACCCGTACCTCGACGTGAACCTCGAGTACTACGACCTGGGCATCGAGAAGCGCGACGAGACCGACGACCAGATCACGGTCGACGCGGCTCACGCGATCCAGAAGCACGGCGTCGGCATCAAGTGCGCGACGATCACCCCAGACGAGGCACGCGTCGAGGAGTTCGGCCTCAAGCAGATGTGGCGCTCCCCGAACGGCACCATCCGCAACATCCTGGGCGGCGTCATCTTCCGTGAACCCATCATCATCTCGAACATCCCGCGCCTCGTGCCGGGCTGGAACAAGCCCATCATCGTCGGCCGCCACGCATTCGGCGACCAGTACCGGGCCACCGACTTCCGCTTCGCCGGCGAGGGCAAGCTCACGGTCGAGTTCACGCCGGACGACGGCTCCGAGCCGCAGAAGTTCGAAGTCTTCCACTCGCCGGGCGACGGAATCGCCCAGGTGCAGTACAACCTCGACGCGTCGATCACCGACTTCGCTCGCGCGTCGCTCAACTACGGACTCACGCGCGGCTACCCCGTGTACCTGTCGACGAAGAACACGATCCTGAAGAAGTACGACGGTCGCTTCAAGGACATCTTCCAGGAGATCTTCGAGGCCGAGTTCAAGGACAAGTTCGAGGCTGCCGGCATCACGTACGAGCACCGCCTCATCGACGACATGGTCGCGGCGTCCCTCAAGTGGGAGGGCGGTTACGTCTGGGCCTGCAAGAACTACGACGGCGACGTGCAGTCGGACACCGTCGCGCAGGGCTTCGGCTCGCTCGGGCTCATGACGAGCGTGCTCACGACGCCCGACGGCAAGGTCGTCGAGGCTGAGGCCGCGCACGGCACGGTCACGCGCCACTACCGTCAGCACCAGCAGGGCAAGCCGACGTCGACGAACCCGATCGCCTCGATCTACGCCTGGACGCGCGGTCTCGCGCACCGCGGCAAGCTCGACGGCAACCAGGACCTCATCGACTTCACGCAGGCCCTCGAAGAGGTGGTCATCGAGACCGTCGAGTCCGGCAAGATGACGAAGGACCTCGCCGCGCTCGTCGGTGAGGGAACCCCGCACCAGACGACCGACGACTTCATGAACTCGATCGCCGAGAACCTCGCCGCACGAGTGTCCGCGTAGGCGACATCACGGCACAGGGGCTCTCGCCTCACAAGCCCCGCATCCTGCTTCGGCAGGGTGCGGGGCTTCTGCGTGCGGCCGGCTCCTGGCCTGCGGAGAATAGGGTGGATGCATGAGCACCTCGCCAGTCCGCATCACCGTCACGGGAGCAGCAGGCAACATCGGCTACTCGCTCCTCTTCCGCATCGCATCCGGCTCCATGCTCGGCGACACCCCGGTCGAGCTGCGGCTCCTGGAGATCCCGCAGGCCGTCAAGGCCGCCGAGGGAACGGCGATGGAGCTCGCGGACGGCGCTTTCCCGCTGCTCCGTTCAGTGGACGTCTTCGACGACGCCGATGCGGCCTTCGATGGCACGAGCATCGCGCTGCTCGTCGGCTCCATGCCGAGGCGCGACGGCATGGACCGAGCCGACCTGCTCGAGGCGAACGGCGGCATCTTCGCGCCCCAGGGGCGCGCGATCGGCGAGCACGCCGCTGACGACATCCGCGTGCTCGTGGTCGGAAACCCGGCCAACACGAACGCCGTGATCGCGCGCGCGGCAGCCCCCGACGTGCCGGGGGAGCGGTTCACGGCCATGATGCGCCTCGACCACAACCGCGCCATCGCGCAGCTCGCGGCCAAGGCAGGCGTCGGCGCCGGAGAGGTGTCGCGCATCCACGTCTGGGGCAACCACTCGAACACGCAGGTGCCGGATGTCGACCACGGCACGATCGGCGGCGTCCCGATTCGTGAGCGCATCGCCGATGACGCGTGGATCGACGGCGACTTCACCACGACCGTGGCGACGCGCGGAGCCGCCATCATCGCGGCCCGCGGGGCGTCCTCCGCCGCGTCTGCGGCCTCGGCCGCGGTCGACCACGTGCGCGACTGGGTGCTCGGCACACCGGAGGGGGACTGGACGACGGCGGCCCTGCCGTCGGAGGGCCACTACGGGATCCCCGAGGGGCTCGTCGCCGGAGTGCCGGTGATCTCGCGCGGCGGCCAGTGGGAGGTGGTGCAGGGCCTCGAGCTCAGCGAGCTGATGCGGACGCGCCTCGCCGCGACCGTCGCCGACCTCGAAGCGGAACGCGATAGCGTTGTCCGTCTGGGATTCGTTCCGTCGACCTCCTGAAGTGAGAAGAGCAGCAATGACCAATGCCGAACCGGACGTCCTCGCACTGGAGGTGCTGATCCGTCGTGACGGCGTCGGCGAGATCCGGGAAGGCGGCGCTGTCGAGCGCATCATCGCGGCCGACGCGGACGAGCTTCGCTCGGAGATCATGACGCGCGTCGTCGATCGCGCGACGCGCGAGGAGATCGTGATCGACCTCCGCACGATCGACATCGACGGCGTCTTCCCCCTCCGGGTGTCGCCAGATGGAAGCCTCGTCGAGACGGGCGACGTCGGCGAGCTCGCACCAGGCGACGACCAGCTGACCGACCGGCTCGCGCACGCCGAGCCAGCGGAGTCGGGCATTTCGGCTGAGCCGGCCGTCGACGGCGGCTACGAGGCCTCGACAGGCGCGAACAGCGATGGCTTCCTCCCGCAGGGCAACGTGCACGAGACCGTGCGCATCCCTCGAGTCGAGATGATGCACCATGCGCTCGACCACGAGTCCGACGACGATGGCGTCATCCCCGGCCCGCCGCAGGGACAGGCAGCCGGGCCAGCCCCCGCGCCGGAGCTCAACGACGAACGCCACGACGCGACGCAGGGCGCGCCCGTGCCACAGGCGGAGACCCCACCCGTGTGGTTCGAGGACCGGATCGACGAAGACGGCCTCGAGGACACCCAGCCGTGGCAGCCGCGCTTCCCCCGCGACGCCCGCGCGCAGCGCGACCTCGACGAGGTCGAGAATGTCGAGACGGGACCGCGCGACATCATCCGACCCGGCCTGCCGCCCAGACCGACGAACACCGCACCGGTCGCCGCATCCGCCTCGGCAGGCACCGTGTCGAAGGCCGCATCCAGCACCGCCCCGGAGCGTCGTAAGAGCGACACCTCCGCGCCGACCCTCGCCGACCTCCTCGCCGACAAGCAGGCGGCGCCCGAAGCGCCCGCCCAGCAGGGATGGCGCAGCGCGCTGCGCGTCGGCACCGGAGGGCTCATCAAGCTCGGCCCGGGCGAAGCTGAGCGCATCAAGCGGGACGAGATCCGCCGAGTGCAGCGCCAGTTCGACGGATCCAGGACCGTCGTCGTGATGAACCCCAAGGGCGGCGCCCACAAGACCACGGCCACGCTCATGATCGCCGCCACGTTCGGTGAGATCCGCGGCGGCTACACGCTCGCCTGGGACAACAACGAGACGCGCGGCACCCTCGGGTGGCGCTCGCACCCAGGCAGCCACCGCAACACGGCCGTCGACTTCCTCAGGCAGCTGCCACGCTTCGAGGTCTCGGGAGGCGCGACCATCGCCGACGTCGACCGCTTCGTACGACCCCAGGGCGACGCCCAGTTCGACGTGCTCGCATCCGACGACGACGCCGCTTCGGCCGCCATCATCGACGCAGAGGCGTTCTCGCGCATGCACCGCACCCTCAGCCGCTTCTACCGTGTGCTCGTCGTCGACACCGGCAACAACATGCGCGCCAGCAACTGGGAAGCCGCCCTCGACGTCGCCGACCAGCTCGTCATCGTCTCCACCGCGCGCGAGGACACCGCCGCATCCGCAGCCTGGCTCGCCGACGGCCTCCGAGAGCGGGGCTTCGGGGACAAGCTCGAGAACGCGGTCACGATCCTCTCGAGCCCCTCCGCGAAGGAGGACCAGGCGCTCACCGTCCGTCTGCGCCACCACTTCGAACGGCTCACCCGCGCCGTCGTTGAGGTACCGTACGACCAGGCTTTCGTCGGCGGTGGTGAGCTGAGCGTGTCCAGCCTCAAGCCCGCGACGCGCGATGCGTGGCGCACCGCGACCGCCGCCATCGCGGAACGCCTCTGACCGAATCCCAGACCTAGGAACCCAGTGCTCACGATCACCCACACCTCCCGTGCTGCCAGCCCGGAGGAGATGGACGACATCCAGACCGGTCTCAACGACCGCTACGGAGTCGTCCTCTCGTCCGGCGTCGAGTACCCGGGCAGGTACACGCGATGGGACATCGGGTTCATCGATCCTCCGCTCATGATCGAGGGGCGAGGCTTCGCCCTGCGGATGCGCGCCCTCAACGAGCGCGGCAGCATCCCGCTGAAAGCCTTCACCGAGGCGTTCGAGCGCCTGGATGGCGTCACGGTGCGGGTGCTCGCCGACGGCGAGGTCGAGATCGACGTGACCTCGCAGCGCGACGAGATCATCCCGGAAGAGCAGCGCACGCGGAGGCGTTCCAGCTTCAGCGTGCTGCGAGCCATCATCGAGACCATGCCGGACGACGCGCCCCACCTCGGCCTCTACGGTTCGTTCGGCTACGACCTCGTGCGACAGATCGAGGCCCTCGACGCCCCGAACGGCGGCGACCAGCGCGACCTCGTCGTGTTCCTGCCCGACTCCGTGCTCGCCGTCGACCGCCAGCGCGGCGACGCCACGCGCCACGACTTCGAGTTCTCCGACGGCATCACCTCGACCGAGGGCATGCCACGCACCCAGGTGCCGAGCCCCTTCGTCGCACCCGCAGCATCCGCGCAGTCATCGCGCGACCACGAGCCAGGGGAGTACGCGGCGCTCGTCGAGTCGGCCAAGGCCTCCTTCGCCCGCGGCGACCTGTTCGAGGTCGTGCCCGGTCAGGCCTTCCGACGCCCCGTCCGCACCACCCCAGCCGACGTCTTCGCCTACCTGAAGCGCAACAACCCGGCACCGTACGGCGCGCTCATGAACCTCGGCGGGCAGGAGTTCCTCGTGAGCGCCAGCCCCGAGATGTTCGTCCGCGTCGCGGGCAGCCGCGTCGAGACCGTGCCCATCTCCGGCACCATCGCCCGCGGGGCCGACGCGATCGAAGACGCCGACCGCATCCTCGAGCTCCTCAACAGCGACAAGGACCGCTCCGAGCTCACCATGTGCACCGACGTGGACCGCAACGACAAGTCGCGCGTCTGCGAGCCCGAGTCGATCAAGATCATCGGCCGACGCCAGGTCGAGCTGTACTCGAAGGTCATCCACACGGTCGACCACGTCGAGGGGCGACTGCGCCCCGAGTTCGACGGGCTGGATGCGTTCGCGACCCACATGTGGGCCGTCACCGTCACCGGGGCCCCGAAGATCTGGGCCATGCGCTTCATCGACGAGCACGAGCGCAGCCCGCGCACCTGGTACGGCGGAGCCATCGGCGTGCTGCTCGCCAACGGCGACGTCAACACCGGGCTGACCATCCGCACCGCGATGATTCGCGACGGCATCGCCGAGGTCCGCGCCGGCGGCACGCTGCTCATGGACTCGACCCCCGCCGCCGAAGAGCTCGAGACCGAGATGAAGGCGTCCGCGCTCCTCGAGGCACTCGACGCCGCCGCCGAGTCCGCAGTTCCCGAGGCCCCCGCTGAGACCGCACCCGCATCCAGCGGACGCGGTCACCGCATCCTGTTCCTCGACCACGAGGACTCGTTCGTGCAGATGCTGGCCGGCTACATGCGCGAGACCGGCGCAGAAGTCCGCACCGTGCGCATCCCCAAGGGTGGCATCGAGCGCGAGGAGATGGCCCGCATCCTGGACGAGCAGCAGCCGTCGCTTGTCGTCATGTCGCCCGGGCCCGGCGCGCCGAGCGACTTCAAGTCGTCCGAGCTGCTCGACGAGATCGTCGACCGTTCGCTTCCCATCTTCGGCGTCTGCCTCGGGCAGCAGGCCATCGGGGAGTACTTCGGCGCATCCCTCGGACAGCTTGGGTACCCGCTGCACGGGCAGGAGCGGGAGGTCGTCGTGACCAACCCGGGATTCCTGGACGCCCTGCCGGAGCGCTTCGTCACGGGCCGATACCACTCGCTCCACATCGACCCCGCGACGATGCCGGAGAGCCTCGTGCTCGTCGCATCCGACGACGACGGCATCCCGATGGCGATCCAGCACCGGGACCTCCCGATCTTCGCCGTGCAGTTCCACCCGGAATCGCTCATGACGCTCCGCGACTCAGCCGGAAAACGCATCATCGAGGCCGTAATGGAGCGCATTCCCGCGCGGGTGCCTGCGGCCTGAGCCACGTCCGTCATAGCGCG
The DNA here is from genome assembly GCF_041366455.1 of Pseudoclavibacter sp. JSM 162008. Lineage (NCBI taxonomy): Bacteria > Bacillati > Actinomycetota > Actinomycetes > Micrococcales > Microbacteriaceae > Pseudoclavibacter > Pseudoclavibacter sp. JSM 162008. The sequence continues at coordinate 19,304 of NZ_JBEWYX010000008.1, read as the reverse complement.
TGGCCGACTTCCGTGATGGACGGGAAGATCTGGCGTGCTGACGGGCGTCGGGAGCGTTTTCGTCACGCAAGTCGGTCAGGGCAAGCGTCAGGCACGGATGCCGGGCGCCGTCACGGGTGCCTTGGGCGTCAAGAGGCCGTGGGCGGCAGCGCCGCGGCGCTGCTCGTTGGCAGCGGAGCACTCAGCGACGACCTTTGACGCCTGCCAACGGCACCCGCAGTAGACCGGCCGGTCCAATTTCCGTGTTGGATGCGCGTGGCTGAGGCGCCCGGGGCCCGTTGGCGTCGTCTCGTCTCGGAAGCGGGTCAGGCGCCGGGCCGTCGGCGCGAGCCGCGTAGGTGGCTGCCTTCGGCGAGAAGTGCCCGCAGTGTGGCCTCGACACGCGGCCACTGGAACATCACCTGCTCGTAGGTCAAGCGCAGGACTCGGTATCCGAGCCTGTTCAGCACCAGGTCTCGACGGCGGTCATTCCGAGAGTGCCACTCCGCGGAATGAAACTCCTTAGAGTCGCACTCGATGACGAGGCGATCGCCGACAAGCAGGTCCACATCGCCGACGCCGACCACGTGGAACTGCGGAGTGACGCGCACGCCGCGCAGCTGGAGCCACAACCGGACGATGCTCTCCGTGCAGGATTGGCTCCGCGCATCCACGAATTTCAGCTTCTCGCGCGCGCTCACGGCGAGCGGGGCGGCCAGCGCGGTGAGCGAGCTTCGCGTGATGAGGCGCAACTGGAGCGCCGAGTCGGCGACGACAACAAGGTCGCGTTCGGGGAGGCACAGGAGCGCGCATTCGAGAGCAAGATCGACGTCGTCAACCGCATGCTTCTCAAGCGGGCGAGCTTGATGGACTGAGGCTCGATGCAGGACCACTTCGCCTGTGCGGGGGTTGGAAGACGTTGTGCGCGTGATGCCGAGTGCGCTCGCTGCGATTCGTACATGCACCCCGGAGTGAGGCGGAGTCCATACTCCTTGCGAACTGAGAGCCGTGAGGCAAGTGGCGCGACCGTGCAGGCGCACAGCTTCAACGACTGCGGCGGACGCGTCTGGCGTGGCAAACCAGCCAGGCGAAACCCGCCAGAAGGTCCCTTGTTTGAGCGATGCCTCTAACCCGCGGCGAGTTCCGCCCTCTGCATTCCATTCAGCGCGCGAGAAGACCCCTCCGTTGGTTCGCACGGGCGCTCTCGCAGTTGCTGGTTCTGGCATGCGCCCAGCACAGCGCAGATCTACCGACCCGTGAACAGGAAGCTGGCCTCCTGTGGAGTCGTCGCCATCCACTGGTCCCCTGCTGCGAAGTATGTGTCCAACTTCCGTGATGGGAGGCGAGCTCAGAGCGCTGGCGTACCCGAAGTGAGCGATTCATCACGGAAGTTGGCCAGCCGCAGCAGACCGACCGAAGCGAGCGGAATTCGCGTCAGTGGAAGATGATCGTGCGCTGCCCGTCGAGCAGCACGCGGTGCTCGGAGAACCACTTCACGGCCTGCGTGAGGGTGCGCGATTCTTCGTCCTGGCCGATGGCCATGAGCTCCTGGGGCGCACGTGTGTGGTCGACGCGGACGACGTTCTGCTCGATGATCGGGCCCTCGTCGAGGTCGCTCGTCACGAAGTGCGCCGTCGCGCCGATGAGCTTGACGCCGCGGGCGTGCGCCTGACGGTACGGGTTCGCGCCCTTGAAGCCGGGGAGGAAGGAGTGGTGGATGTTGATGGCGCGGCCGGCGAGTTCTGCGCAGAGCTCGGGGGAGAGGATCTGCATGTACCTGGCGAGGACGACCAGCTCGATCTGCTGCTCCTCGACGACCTGCAGGATGCGGGCCTCGAAGGCCGCTTTCTCGTCTGGCCCGGTGACGGGGAGGTATTCGAATGGCACCTCGTAGAACTCGGCGAGGCTCGCGAGGGCCTCGTTGTTCGCGAGGACAAGCGGGACGTCGATGTGGAGGTGGCCGGAGCGTTGACGGAAGAGGAGGTCGTTGACGCAGTGGCCGGCTTTCGTCGCGAGGATGAGGGTGCGAACGGGGCGGCCGGCCTCGTCGAGGGAGACCTCGGCGCTGAAGCGCTCGGCGACTGGCTCGAGGCGGGCGAGGAGGTCCTCGCGGCTGGCGTCGGTGCGGATGTCGACGCGCATGAAGAAGCGACCGGTGTCTGTCGAGGAGAACTGCTGGAGTTCTTCGATGTTGCCCGCGGAGTCGACGATGGCTCCCGTGATGGCGTGCACGATGCCGGGCTGGTCTGGGCAGTTGAGGGTGAGCACCCATCGAGTTGCTTCTTGAATCACCACATCAGGGTAGCCGTCCTGCGCCTGAGGGGTAGACTTCACTGTGGTCGTGCGTATCGCTCGGCCCCCGGCGTGCCGGTACGCACGCAGTCGACTCCCTGGCGAGGTTTCCCGCTCGCCCGGAGTGCGCCGTTCGGATATTGCGAATGACTTCTCTCTCTGCTCCTGTGCTGACGTCTGCCCCCAGGCTGCCGCTCGTCCCCCTGATCGCGCTTGCGTTCTCCACGTTCATCAGCGTCACGATCGAGATGCTGCCAACTGGCCTGCTCGAGCTCATGACCGTCGACCTCGGCGCTACGCGCGCGGAGATCGGCTGGCTCATGACGATCTTCGCCTTCACGGTCGTGCTGACGAGCACCCCGCTGACGGCGCTCACGAAGCGCGTCCCTCGACACGCGCTGCTGGTCGTGGTCCTCGCGGTCTTCGCGATCGGCTCCATAGCGTCGGCGTTTGCGCCCACGTATGCGTGGCTGGTCGTGACGCGCGTGGTCACGGGCCTCGCCCACGGCGTGTTCTGGGCGGTTGTCGCCTCCTATATCTCGCTCATCGCCCCGAAGGAGCTGCTGACGCGCGCGGTGTCGATCACGCTCGGCGGCGGCGCGATCGCCTACGTCCTCGGAGTGCCGATCGGCACCGCGCTCGGGCAGGCGTTCGGCTGGCGGTTCGCGTTCGGCTCGCTCGCGGTCGTGACGCTGCTCGTCGCGGTGCTGCTCTGGTTCCTGTTGCCACGCGTCAACCACCTCGACGACTCCTATTACACGCGCCCGATCGCGCTTCCGGATGACTCGGACGAGGATGCGGTGCCTGCGAAGCGCGTCCGCTTCGCGCAGCGCTCGCTGCTGACGGTGATCCTGCTGTGCGTGATCACGCTCATCACGATGACGGCTCAGTACGCCTTCTACTCGTACATCTCGCCGTATTCGCTCGACGTCATCGGCTTCCCCGTCGAGACGCTGAGCCTCGTGCTCTTCGCCTACGGCATCGCCTCGGCGGGCGGGACGGCGCTCGCCGGTGTGTTCTTCACGGCACGGCCGCGCGTCGGCCTCGCGACCGGTTACGGCCTCATGCTCATCGCCGTGACGCTGCTGCTGTTCGCGCACGACACGACGGTGGCGCTCATCGCGCTGGTCATCTGGGGGCTCGGGATGGGCGTGCTGCCGCCGCTGCTGCAGTCGCGCATCCTGAACGCCGCCCCGTCGCGCCACCGCGACCTGTCGAGCGCGCTGTACACGTCGGGCTTCAACTTCGGTATCGGCTCGGGTGCGCTCGTGGGCGGTCTGCTGCTGGATGCGGCGGGGCTCGTGGCGCTGCCGGTGTTCTTCCTGGCGATGGTCGGGCTCGGCCTGGTGAGCGCGCTGGTGCTCGACGCGGTGCTGGCTAGGCGTCCGCTGCAGCAGACGAGCTGACGCCGGACGAGCTGAACGCCGCCGGGGTCGCCGCGGGCAGGGTGATGGCGGCGGTGCTGAGGCCGGTCGCGCTGAGGTCGTCGGCGACCCGCTGGAGTCCGTCGCGCACTGCGGCGATGGTCGGCGACGCCGCGCTCGCGGTTCGGATCGACGTGAAGATCTCGCGCCGTGGTGCACCCGCGAGGCTGAGGAATCGCACGTTGGGCGTGGAGTGGGCCCAGGTGAGGTCGTTGAGGATGCCGACCGCGTGGCCGGTCTCGATGAACCGCATCTGCGCCTGCAGGTCGGCGGTCTCGTAGCGCACGTCGGGTTCGAAGCCCGCGACGCGGCACTGCTGCTCTCCCCAGTGGCGGGATGCTGAGCCCTGCGGTTCCATGACCCAGGCGAGCTCCGCTGCGTCGGCGAGGGTGGTGACGGGGGAGTCGACGGGCACGGCGAGGCGCAGCGCGTCGCCGGTGAGGAGCCGCTGGTCGAGCCCGGGGTGGTGGGGCGCGGCGTGGCCGGGGTACTGCTCGGCGACGACGACGTCGAAGTCTCCCGCGAAGGTGTCGAAGAGCGCGGATTCCGGTTCGTGCTGCACCATCTCGATGCGGAGGCCCGGGTGCTCTTCTTCCAGGACGCGGAGGAGCGGCGGGATGAGCGTGAGTGCCGCGGATTGGAACACGGCGATGCGAACCGTGCCGACGGCGCGGCTGGTGGAGGCGAGGACCTCCTGCTCTGCGATCTCGAGTCGTTCGAGGATCTCGGCCGTGTGCCCTGCGAGGATCTCGGCTTGCTGGGTGAGCTGCACGCGGCGCCCGTGCTTGCGGAGGAGTTCGACGCCGAGCTCGGCTTCGAGGGCCGAGAGCTGCTGCGAGACGGCCGACGGCGAGAAGTTGAGCGCCTTGGCGACTTCGGCGAGGGTGCCGCGGAGCTGCACTTCGCGGAGGAGTCGGAGCTTGCGTACGTCGAGCATGATCAATCATCACACGCACTGACGGAAACGCGTCAATTTCCTTCACTTTACCTAACTGAAGTCGGGTGCCGATACTGGTCACATGACCGCCACCGAGACGCCTGTCTTCCCCACAGATTCCCTCACCGAGCTCGCGCCGGAGGCTGTCGCGCTCGTGCGCCGATGGCTGACCGAGGCGGCCGAGATCCCGGTGGATGCATCCGCCGCTCAGCTCGCTGGCGTGCTGAAGGATCCGCAGGGTCTCGACTTCACGGTCGGGTTCGTGGACGGGGTGGTGCGTCCCGAGGACCTCAAGGTCGCTGCGCGCAAGCTCGGCGCGATCGCCGATCAGGTGCCCGGCTTCCTGCCCTGGTACATGAAGAGCGCCGTGCGGGTCGGTGGCACGGTCGCGCCCGTCCTGCCTGGCGTCGTCGTGCCGGCCGCCCGCAAGGTGCTGCGGGACATGGTCGGGCACCTCATCATCGACGCGACGGATTCGAAGCTCGGGCCCGCGATCGAGAAGATCCGCGGCAAGGGCGTGCGGCTCAACATGAACCTCCTCGGCGAGGCTGTGCTCGGCAAGAAGGAAGCGGCGCGTCGTCTCGACGGCACGACGAAGCTCCTGGCTCGCGACGACGTCGACTACGTCTCGATCAAGGTCTCCTCCACAACCGCACCGCATCAGCCGTGGGCGTTCGACGAGGCCGTCGCCGATGTCGTCGAGGAGCTGACTCCGCTCTACCGGCTCGCCGTGAAGAGCCCGACGCGCAAGTTCATCAACCTCGACATGGAGGAGTACAAGGATCTCGAGATGACCATGGCGGTCTTCACGCGCATCCTGGACGACCCCGAGTTCCTGAACCTCGAGGCCGGCATCGTGCTGCAGGCCTACCTCCCAGACGCGCTCGGGGCGATGATCCGACTGCAGGAGTGGTCAGCGGAGCGCGTGGCGCGTGGCGGGGCACCGATCAAGGTGCGGCTCGTGAAGGGCGCGAACCTGCCCATGGAGCGCGTCGAGGCGTCGTTGCACGGCTGGCCGCTCGCGACGTGGGGCACGAAGCAGGATTCGGACACGAGCTACAAGCGGGTCATCGACTACGCGCTCACGCCTGAGCGCGTCAAGAACGTGCGCGTGGGTGTCGCTGGCCACAACCTCTTCGACGTCGCGTTCTCCTGGCTGCTCGCCCAGCGCCGGGGCGCCACCGATGGCATCGAGTACGAGATGCTGCTCGGCATGGCGCAGAGCCAGGCCGAGGTCGTGAAGCGCGAAGTCGGCGGGCTGCTGCTGTACGTGCCGGTCGTGCACCCGCAGGAGTTCGACGTGGCGATCGCCTACCTCATCCGCCGCCTCGAGGAGGGGGCGAGCCAGGACAACTTCATGTCGGCGGTGTTCGAGCTGGCTGACAACGAGGAGCTCTTCGAGCGCGAATCGCAGCGATTCATCGCGTCGCTCGACGTGCTCGACCGTGAGGTGCCAGCGAGCAACCGAGTGCAGGACCGCACGGCGGAGCCAGCCCCGCTGCCCGCTGATCGCTTCGAGGAGACTCCGGACACGGACCCGTCGCTGCCCGTCAACCAGGCGTGGGCGCGTGGAATCCGCGAACGCGCGGAGGCGTCCACGCTCGGCGAAGAGACCATCGAGGCGAACACGGTCGGCACTGCCGGCGAACTGGATGCGCGTGTCACGCGTGCCGTTACGGGCAGCCAGTCGTGGGGTGCCCTGTCCGGCGCAGCGCGTGCCGAGATCCTGCACCGGGCGGGGGATGCGCTCGAGCGGCGTCGGGCTGATCTCATGGAGGTCGCCGCGTCCGAGGCGGGTAAGACCCTCGACCAGTCAGACCCCGAGATCTCTGAGGCCATCGACTTCGCGCACTACTACGCGGAGCTCGCCCGTGGCCTCGACGAGGTCGACGGCGCATCCTTCGTGCCGTCGAAGGTCATCGTCGTGACGCCGCCCTGGAACTTCCCCGTCGCCATCCCGGCTGGATCGACCCTGGCCGCGCTCGCGGCGGGCGCCTCCGTCATCATCAAGCCGGCGCGGCCAGCGGCTCGCTGCGGTGCCGTCATGGTCGAGGCGCTCTGGGAGGCCGGCGTGCCGCGGGAGGTGCTGCAGTACGTGCAGTTCTCCGACCGTGAGCTGGGCAGCGAGCTCATCAAGAACCCGTCGGTCGACCGGGTCATCCTCACTGGTGGCATCGAGACTGCCGAACTGTTCCGGTCGTTCCGCCCCGAGCTGCCGCTGCTCGCTGAGACGAGCGGCAAGAACGCCATCATCGTGACGCCGAGCGCGGACTACGACCTCGCGGCGAAGGACGTCGTGGCGTCGGCGTTCGGCCACGCAGGGCAGAAGTGCTCCGCCGCCTCCCTCGTGGTGCTGGTCGGTCAGGCGCAGCGCTCGCGCCGCTTCCGCGAGCAGCTGCTCGACGCGGTGCGCTCGCTCACGGTCGGCTACCCGTGGGACGCGCCGTCGCAGATGGGGCCGATCATCACGCCGGCCTCTGGCAAGCTGCTCGACGGGCTCACGACGCTCGGCGCGGGGGAGCGCTGGGTGGTCGAGCCTCGCCAGCTCGACGACAGTGGGAAGCTCTGGAGTCCTGGCGTGCGTGCGGGCGTGCAGCGCGGCTCCGAGTTCCACCTCGTGGAGTACTTCGGCCCGATCCTCGGCATCATGACGGCGGACACGCTCGAGGAGGCGATCGAGATCGTCAACGAGGTCGACTACGGGCTGACGTCCGGCATCCACTCGCTCGACCGCGGTGAGGTGGCGCAGTGGCTCGACACGATCCAGGCGGGAAACCTCTACGTGAACCGGGGCATCACGGGCGCGATCGTGCAGCGCCAGCCGTTCGGCGGGTGGAAGAAGTCGGTGGTCGGATGCACGACCAAGGCGGGCGGGCCGAACTACCTCGTCGGCCTCGGGACGTGGGAGCGGGCTCGCGCCGTCGACATCGCACCGGTCTCGAACGCCAGCGCGCAGACGCTCCTGGATGCTGCGGTGGCGATCGCGAAGGCGCAGCCGGCGGTGCTGACGAGTGCTGACACCGCGATGCTCGAACGCGCGCTCGGCAGCGACGCGCAGGCCTGGACTGAGGAGTTCGGGCGCGACCGCGACGTGCAGGGGCTGTACGCCGAGCGCAACGTCTTCCGGTACCTGACGTTCCCGGGTGAGATCACGGTGCGGCTCTCCGAGGATGCACGCGTCGCGGATCTCCTGCGGGTCGTCGCGGCCGGACTCGTCGCCGGAGCGCAGCTGCGGGTCTCGACGGGCGTCGAGCTGCCCTCGGCGGCCAAGGCAGCGCTCGCGGGGGCCGGCGTGCGCATGCGGGCTGAGTCCGACGCGGAGTTCCTCTCGGTCGCAGGTTCGCTTCGAGGTGGGCGGATGCGTCTCATCGGTGGCGATGCGGTCGCGTTGGCGCGTGCCGTGGACGGCCGGGTGGACCTGGCGATCTACTCGGGAGCAGTGACCGAGTCCGGTCGGGTGGAGACGCTGCCATTCCTTCGGGAGCAGGCGGTGTCCATAACGGCGCACCGTTTCGGCACGCCGAACGCGCTCACCGAGGGTCTTCTCTCTCGGTGATGTTCGATCACATTCGAGGTCGCTGAATACCCCCGCGATTCTCCAGCCCGTCTTCTCTCGGTATTCTGATCCGAAGGTTGGGCAGGCTGGTGTCGGGGGTATTCAGTGCCGGGGAATGCACGTCAGGATCTCAGTGAGTGGCTCGGTAGGATCGCGCACTCGGGGGAGTCGTCAGGCTTCTTCTCCGCCGATGACGTAGATCCCGGCGCATTCGAGGAATTCCGCGGAGAGCCGGGGTTGGCCCAATTCACGGGCACATCGACGACGATGAATGCCGCGGCGGGCGCGGATTTCCACGCGTACATCCTGAATACCCACGTCGGAACCGTGCAGCTCTTCGGCAGCCTTCGCCGGAGTTCCGGCTCGGAACGCGAGGGCGTCGATATCTCTCGCGTCGAGAGCGAGAAGCTCGTCGTCATCGGAATGATCCGCGGGTCGCTCAAGTTCCGAACCGGCAGCCTCTCTGGTGTGCTCAACCCCGGCGACGTCCTCGTCGTGAACTCGAAGCAACCACTTGTCACGGCGAGTCTCGGCCCCATCGAGACGCTCGGCTTGACCGTGCCCCTCGACGATGTCGCGAACGATGCGAGAATCACCGTCAGCGACCGCGCCGTCCGCCTGCCCGAGACGGCGCTGACCGCTGCCTTCCTGGCGTTCATCGGCCGCTACCTGGTGGAGGCGACGTCGGGCACCGGGGGCGGTCGCCGGTCGCCGGTCAGCATGGAACCCGTGCTCCACGACCTGCTGCGGGCTGTCCTCGCGCAGGTGACGCTTCCGGCATTGACACCCGCCCAGCATTCGCTGCGGATGAAGGAGGCCGTGCGCGAACTCATCGAGAAGTACCACGTCATCCAGGGCTTCGACGCGGACAGCATCGCGCGCGCCCTGCACATCAGCAGGCGGAAGCTGTACCGCGATCTCGCCGATGAGGCCGACGGCATCGCGGGGCTCATCGCGGCACGCCGGGTCCAATCGGCGGCGGCGCTCCTGGTCGAGCAGCCGCAGGTCTCGCTCAGCGATGTGTCGGCTGCGGCGGGTTTCGGGGACGCGACCACGATGCGGCGACATTTCCTCACGCGACTCGGCATGACACCCGCCGACTACCGCAAGGAACGCGCCTGACCGCGTAGCCTCATGTCTGCGGCTCCGGGCTCCCGCGGCGGGCTCGCCGAGGCGCCAGGCGCAGCGTAGCTCCCTGTTCCCTCATCGCCGACAGAAGGATGACCGTGGCCTCGTCCATTCACCGCCCAGCGCTCGTGACCGCGAAGGTCGGGTTCGGTCTGCTCGCCTTCTCCTCGATCGTGTCGGAGATCGCGACGATCGTGGAGCGCGGCACCTGGGTGCCGGAGAACTTCTTCGCCTACTTCACGATCGAGACCAACATGCTCGTCGTGCTTTCGCTGCTGCTCAGCGCCGTCGCGACGGCGGCCAACGCGCAGGGGGCCCGGATCAACGCGTTCCGCGCCGCTGTCACGGTCTACATCCTCATCGTGGGCATCGGCTTCGCGCTGCTGCTCTCCGGCCTGACCGACGTGGACTTCACCGCCGTCCCGTGGAACAACACCGTGCTCCACTACGTCATGCCGGTCGTGATGCTGATCGATCTCCTCATCGACCGGCCGGCGAAGCGCATCCGGTTCGGCACGGCGCTCATCTGGCTCATATTCCCCGCCGGGTACGCGGCCTTCTCGCTCGTGCGCGGCAACCTCATCGGCTGGTACCCCTACCCCTTCCTGAACCCCACGGAGCAGGGCTACGCGCCGGTTTTGCTCACGATCATCGGCCTCGTCGTGCTCGGGGTCGCGCTCACCTGGCTCGTCACGCTGCTCTCGCGGCGACCAGGCAAGTCGCGCTAGACTTCTGACGGCCGCGACTGGCGTTCAGGTGGGTCACCACCGGGGAGCGGCTCTTCGGGTTTCGAGCCGTTCGCCTGGGCTCGCCGGTTCACGACCACATGTTCGCCGTGCCATCCGGTTTTCTGAAGGAGCCTTCGTGACCGATACGTTCAATTCCCCACTGAGTGAAGTCGACCCCGAGATCGCAGCGGTCCTCGAGCAGGAGCTCGACCGCCAGCGCTCGACACTCGAGATGATCGCCAGCGAGAACTTCGTTCCGCGCGCGGTCCTCGAGGCCACCGGCAGCGTCCTCACCAACAAGTACGCCGAGGGCTACCCCGGTCGCCGCTACTACGGCGGCTGCGAAGTCGTCGACATCGCCGAGAACCTCGCCATCGAGCGCGCCAAGTCGCTGTTCGGGGCCGAGTTCGCGAACGTCCAGCCGCACTCCGGCGCAACCGCCAACGCCGCCGTCATGCACGCCCTCGCGCGCCCGGGCGACACCCTGCTTGGTCTCTCGCTCGACCACGGCGGACACCTCACGCACGGCATGAAGATCAACTTCTCCGGCCGCCTCTACAACATCGTCGCCTACGGCGTCGACGCCGAGACCTCGCAGATCGACATGGAGCAGGTGCGCGAGCTCGCGCTCGAGCACAAGCCGAAGGTCATCGTCGCCGGCTGGTCCGCTTACCCGCGGCAGCTCGACTTCGCGAAGTTCCGCGAGATCGCGGACGAGGTCGGCGCCTACCTGTGGGTCGACATGGCGCACTTCGCCGGACTCGTCGCCGCTGGCCTGCACCCCAACCCGGTGCCGCACGCGCACGTCACGTCCAGCACGGTTCACAAGACCATCGGCGGACCCCGCTCCGGCTTCATCCTGACCAACGACGCCGACCTGGCGAAGAAGATCAACACGGCTGTCTTCCCCGGCCAGCAGGGTGGCCCCCTCATGCACGTCATCGCCGGCAAGGCGACGGCGTTCAAGCTCGCGGCGACGGACGACTTCAAGGACCGCCAGGAGCGCACGCTGCGCGGCGCGAAGATCGTCGCCGACCGCCTCCAGCAGGCCGACGTCGCCGGCGCCGGCATCTCGGTCCGCTCCGGCGGAACCGACGTCCACCTCATCCTCGTCGACCTCCGCAACGCGGAGATCGACGGCAGGCAGGCCGAAGACCTCCTCCACGAGGTCGGCGTCACCGTCAACCGCAACGCGGTCCCCAACGACCCGCGCCCGCCGCTCATCACGTCGGGCCTGCGCATCGGCACGCCCGCGCTCGCGACCCGTGGCTTCGGCGACGTCGAGTTCACCGAGGTGGCCGACGTCATCGCGCTGGCACTGCTCCCTGACGCGGATGTGCCCGCCCTGCGTGCTCGCACGAAGGCGCTCGCCGACGCGTTCCCGCTCTACCCGGGCCTCGGCGAAGCATGACCGCTGCCGCACTCGACGGCAAGAAGGCCGCGGCCGACATCAAGGCCGAGCTTCGCGAGCGCGTAGCCGCGCTCGCGGAGCGTGGCGTCGTGCCAGGACTCGGGACGATCCTCGTCGGCGACGACCCTGGCTCGAAGTGGTACGTCGCGGGCAAGCACCGCGACTGCGCCGAGGTGGGCATCGAGTCGATCCGCGTCGACCTCCCCACGGAGACCACGCAGGAGGAGCTCGAGGCGGAGATCGATCGCCTCAACGCGGATCCCGCCTGCACGGGGTACATCGTGCAGCTGCCGCTGCCGAAGCACATCGATCAGGACCGCGTGCTCGAGCGGATCGACCCGTCGAAGGACGCGGACGGCCTGCATCCCACCAACCTGGGCCGCCTCGTGCTCAACGCCAACGACCCGATCGTGACGCCGCTGCCGTGCACGCCTCGCGGCGTGATCGAGCTGCTGCGCCGCAACGACATCTCGCTGAACGGCAAGCACGTGCTCGTCATCGGACGCGGTGTGACGGTCGGCCGCTCCATCGGTCCGCTGCTCACGCGCCGCGAGAACAACGCGACGGTCACCCTCACGCACACGGGAACGCCCGACATCGGCGTGCTCGCGCGCGAGGCCGACGTCATCGTGTCCGCGGCGGGTGTCGCCGGCATCGTGCGCCCCGAGTGGGTCAAGCCTGGCGCCGCGGTGCTCGACGTCGGCGTGAGCCGTGTCGAGGACCCGGAGACGGGCAAGTCGAAGGTCGCGGGCGACGTCGACCCCGGTGTCTGGGATGTGGCGGCCTGGGTGTCGCCGAACCCGGGCGGAGTCGGGCCGATGACTCGCGCGCTGCTGCTCGAGAACGTCGTCGAGCAGGCCGAGCGTCTCAACCCGGCGGTCTAGCAGCCACAGTCACGGCTGAGGGCCCGAGCAGTTCATCGAACTGCTCGGGCCCTCTGCCGTCGCTCCCGGATCCCGCGATGCCAAGGCGAGGGCGGTGTTGTGGTCGTCAAGGTCGGGTCTTGACGACCACAAGACCGCCCCGGGTGGAGCGTGCGGGTTCCGGAGCGGACTTGAGGTCGTTACGCCGCGGCCGCCGCGCGCTAAGCCTGGGGCCGTCGCTTGCGCACCGCGGTGATGCCGAGCACTCCAGCACCGCCGGCCACGAGGGCGACGGCGAGCGTCACGAGCCACGACGCGTCAGTCGCGCCGGTCTGGGCGAGGGTGGGGCTGCCGCCGGCTTCAGCCGTCGACGTCGGTGCCGTCACGGGCGGGGCTGCGGATGCGGTCGGCGCGACGGTCGTGCCGGGCGTGGGGACAGCGGTGGGTTCCGCCGTGGGTTCTGCCGTCGGCGGGGCGGCCGTCTCGACTGGGCCTGCGGTTGGTGTCGGCGTGGGCGTCGGCACTTCGATTGCCAGCTCCGGGGTCGTCGAGGGGGCGACCCGGTGCAGGGTCGCCTGCTCGTAGTCGTAGGACATCGCGAGGAGTGCGGCGTCCTGGCTGCGCGGTGCGGCGAGCTCGAGGCCGACCGCGGCGCCCGTCGACGTGAAGCCGGCGGGCAGCGATACGGTCGGGATGCCGGTGTTCGCGCCGAGGTCGCAGAACGTGGTGCCGGCCCAATCTGGCGTCGCGGAGGTCGCGCTCGTCGGCATCGCGAGGGCGTCGAGGTCGTTGTCGATGAAGAACTGGTCCATCGCGGCCTTCCCGGCATCCTGCTCCGCCACGGCGGCGTCGTAGGCCGCGTTCGGGATGTCCTCGTTGCTGAGGAAGTAGTCGATGTCGTCCTGCGTCATCGACGACTTCCCGTCGGCGATGACGTCGGCGAAGGTCAGCTCGTCCGGGTCGCCCGTGAGCTCCGCCAGCCCCTCCGGCCAGGACGCGGCCGTGCTGGCGAAGAACGAGTCGATGCTCGGGCGCATGTCGATCCAGCCGCCGCTCTTGAGCGTGCCGGTGAGGAACTCGCTCGTGAAGGCCGGCACCTCGACGACCTCGGCGCCCTGGGCGCGCAGGTCCTCGACGGCCTGATCGATGAGGGCAGTCGTCTCGGCGAGGCCGGGGCGGTCGGGGTTCTCCTCGTAGTCCCAGCGGATGTAGCCGATGCGCTGCCCTTCGAGGGCCGAGTCGCTGAGGCCCTCGACGTAGGAAGTGGTGTCCTGCTCGTTGGCGATGACCGTCTGCGAGTCGGTCGGGTCGTACCCGGCGAGCACCTCCATGAGGAGTGCGGCGTCGGTGACCGTGGTGGTCATGGGGCCGGAGACGTCCTGCCGTAGCGATAGCGGCACGATGCCGGTGACGCTGGTCAGGCCCATCGTCGGGCGGTATCCGACGAGGCTCTGGTGGGCGCTGGGGCCGACGATCGAGCCGCAGGAATCGGTGCCGAGTCCGGCCGGTGCGAAGGCAGCGGCGACGGCCGCTCCGGTTCCGCCGCTCGAGCCGCTGGCGCTGTTCGCCTGGTTGTACGGGTTGTTGGTGCGCCCGCGTTCGGAGCTCAGCGTGTAGGTTCCGTGCCATGCGAACTCGGAGAGGTTGGTCTTGGCGATGATGATCGCGCCGGCGTCGCGGAGGCGCTGCACCGCTGTCGAGTCGAGCTCGGTCTGGTAGGTGTGCAGGGATGCGCTGCCGGCGGTCGTGGGCATGTCGAACGTCGCGTAGTTGTCCTTCACGAGGATCGGGACGCCGTGCAGCGGCCCGCGCAGGGTGCCGGCGGCGCGCTCGGCGTCGAGTTCGGCGGCCGTGCTGAGCGCTTCCGGGTTGGCGAGGATCACGGCTGCCAGGCCGGGCTGGTCGCCGTACGGGTCGTCGTAGGCGGCGATGCGGCCGAGGTACCGCTGTGTGAGGTCGACGGAGGTGGTCCGTCCCGCTTCGAGGAGCACGAGCGCATCCGTGATGCTGAGGTTCACGACCTCTGGTGCTGCGGGGAGCGTGACCTCGGTGCTTGGGGCACCGAATGCTGACGGTGCGGTGAGGGCGGCGCTCAGGGCCAGGCCGGAGCAGAGGGCGGTGGCGGCGGTGATCTGGGTGACTCGGCGGAATGCGGGCTTGTGTGGCAACGGAGACCTTTGCGAGGAGGGGACGACGGGGGTGTCGTCAGTCTCGGCTGGTCCGGTTTCGCGGCTGTTTCGAGCGTGTGTTGTTTTTCGCACGGGTGCGCCCGGCAGATGCATCTGATCGATGCCCCCACCGGGCCGCGCGCTCAGTCGGTCATTCGCGTGTCGCGACGACTCTTGTGAGCGTGATGCGGGTCTGCTTCTTCGGCAGGGCTTTGCCTTCGCGGCGGTCCACGTATTCGGTCTCGCTGACGCGGAACGTGCGGCCGGGGCGGTGGGGCGTGTGCAGGTCGGGGAACACTCCGCGGGCGACCTGCTCGAGCAGCTCGAGCCCTTCGGCCTCGGTGCTCACTGGCTCGGAGTGCCCGAGCTTGGTGCCGACTGCGCTGATGCTCACGGTCTCGGTGATGACAACGTACTGCTCGCTCATGCTGATCCTCCAGTGCTCGGCCGGGGTGCATCCCGACACCTTCACGCTACGAGGAGGAAGGTGCCGCGCGCTTCGGCCGTGCGGCGGAGTTGCAGCGGGATCTGGCCGAGCGGTTCAGCCCTGAGGCTGAGCCTGGCGCTGCGCGTCGAACGAGGCGAGCAGCTGCTCGACGCGCTCCGTGATGACCTCGCTGCCGTATTCGGGGACGGATGCGATGGTGCCGTCGGCGGCCAGGAGGAGTGCTGCGGGGGTGGCTTCGGCTTCGAAGTACTCGGTGACCGCCTTCGCCCCGAAGTAGGTGGAGGGGAGGGCGCTCGGGTAGCTCTTCTTGATGGAGGCGCGGCTGGAGGAGGTGGCGACGATGATCTGCGCGTCGTCGCCCATGCGCCGCGACCAGTCGCCGATCTGGCTGAGCACGGGGCCGCAGGAGCCGCATCCGACTCTCGCGAAGATGAGGATGGTCGTCTTGCGGGGGATGACGACGAGGTTGTAGAGCAGCTCGGGGGAGCCGTCGCCCGACACGAGCTCGAGGTTGTGGGGAATCATGTCGCGCGCGCTCGGGTCCGAGATGAGGTCGGGGCCCTGCTCGACGAGTTCGAAATCCTGCCCGGAGCTGGCCGCTCCGGCCGTCGACGTCACGGTGGGAGCCGGTGTCTTCACGAGGCTCGCGACGATGCCGAGCAGGGCGACGATCGCGATCGCGACGAGCCACATCCAGTCGGCCAGGGAGAAGAGGGCCAGCTGGGTCGGCACGCCGAGGGCCATGCCAGGGATGACCGTCGCGAGCAGGGCGGCGAGGGTGAGGCCGGCGTTGCGCCAGATCGTGATCTGGCTGACGGGTTCGGTGCTGAGGGCGCCGAAGCAGTTGCAGTCGACCGCCTGGCGCTTGGCGACGCTTCGGGCGACGACGGCGAGGTAGGCGGCCATGAGGAGGGTGCTGAGGCCGGCGGCGACGAGGTACGCGGGGCCGCTCAGGAGGAGGAGTGCTGCCCCCAGGATGATCTCGCCGATGGGCAGGGCGACGGCGGTCCAGGGCTTCCGGAGCATCGCGGGCACGCCGAACGCGGCGAACGACTGGAGCGTGCGGGAGCGTTGGGGGAGCTTCAGGGCTCCGCTCGCGATGAGGACGCAGGCGACGAGAACAGGGAAGATCACGAAGGTGGGAAGCACTCGTTCATTATCGCTGGTGCGCGGCGCGTCGCTCGTCGAGCTTGACCGTCGGCTCGGCGGCGTCGAAGATCGACGCATGCGCCTGAATTCCCTCGATGTGGTGCGCGGCTTCGCGATCTTCGCCATGATCATCGCTCACACGGTCGTGTTCTTGGACGACCGCGAGCCGCGGGCGCTGGAGGTGCTGTTCCACTTCCTCAACGATGCGGCGTCGCCGCTGTTCGCGCTGGTGATCGGTGTGACTGCGGGCTACCAGCTGCGGGAGGCTTCGCGGTGGGATGCGCGCCGGAAGAGCTTCTTCGCGATCTCGTGGGTCATCAAGTCGATCGTGCTCATCCTCGTTGGCCTGCTGTTGAGCATCAATTTCTCTGGCGTGCTCATCGTGTTGGACTTCCTGGGCATCATGATGCTCGCGGCGACCCCGTTCCTCTTCCTTCCTGCGGCGTGGTCTGCGGGTGCTGCGCTGGTGTTCCTGGCGGCGGCGCCGCTCGTGAACGAGGCTGCCCGCAACTGGGCGCTCACGTCGGCGTTCTCGCCGACGTCGATGTACGACCCGACGGCGCTGCTGCTGGATTGGACGGTGCTGGGTTCGGCCTACCGCCTCACGAACTTGCTGCCGATGCTGCTGATCGGCTTCCTGCTGGCGCGGTGGCAGCTCGGCGATCTGCGCCGTACGGCGTGGGTGTTCGGCGGGGGAGCGGTGCTGCTCGGTGCATCATTGCTCATGCGCCGTTGGGAGGAGGCGACGACGGGGGTCGCCCAGTCCGGTTCGTATGGTGATGAGGCTCGTGATCTCGGGCTCGCGCTGCTCGCGTACGCGGGCATCCAACTGCTCGGCGACTTCTCGGGTGAGCGGATGCGCACGTGGTTCGCCCGGCTGACGAGGCCGCTTGCCGATATGGGCACGATGGCGTTCACGATCTACTGCCTGCACGTGCTGATCCTGACGGCGATCTGGTCGCAGCTGCTGCTCGGCGAGGAGAACTGGCTGGCTGGGCCGGGGCTCATCTACCGGCAGCCGCAGGGTGTGCTGACGATGGTGGCCATCATGGTGGTGTGCATGCTGTTCGCCACGCTGTGGCGCCGGTATCTCGGGGTGGGCCCGCTGGAGAGGGTCATCGGGGTGCTGTCGCTCAGGCACCCGCCGGAAACATTGCTTGCAGTTCCTTCCGCTTCGACCAGGCGATCCGAACCAGCTCTTCCAGCACCTCGAGGTTGAGGGAGGAGAAGCGGCCGGCCCAGATGCAGTCCTTGCCGAGCTTCACCTTGCCGAGCTGCTCGACGAGGCCATCCGGAGCCCACATCTGCAGGCCGTAGATGGACATCGACGCCTTGCGCGGCGAGAATCCGAGGATCATCGCGTCGCCCGAATGGCCGCTCGCGTACGTGTAGTGGTAGGTGCCGTAGCCGATCATCGTCGGCCCCCACACGACGGCTTCCTCGCCCGTGACCCGATCCATGATCTCCTTCAGGATGCGCGCGTCCTCGCGGCGACCCGCGGGCTCCGCCTGGTCGATGATGAGATCGGGTGAGACATCTGACGGCTTCGTCTTCGTTCCTGCCATGACGAGAGTATGGACCCGGCCGCCGACAAACCGCTCGCTTCGCGGAGCCCGTTCTCGGCCGCGATTCGCGATAGGATTCCCCACGGTCGCCGCACGCCAGGCGGCTGTGGGGCCTGTAGCTCAGTTGGCAGAGCATCGGACTTTTAATCCGCGGGTCGTGGGTTCGAGCCCCACCGGGCCCACTCTTCTCCCTGCTCGACCGTACGCAACGGCGCATCATCGTCGACCTCGCCGGTCAGGTACGCAACAGATGTCTCCAGGACTCTGGCCACTTGAACTACCTCGTCGTAGTACCAGCGTCGCCGTCCTCGAATCTTGGCGCTGATGTTCGACTGCCTCGTATCCAGCGCCCTCGCGATGTGGCCCTGATTCATGCGCCTGAACGCTGAACCGCTGCAGGGAGAGTTCCTGCGTGAAGAGCTCGCGATCGACCGTGAGTTCTCTCAGGTGCGCAACTGGTGGGTGCGGTACCCGAAGATCGTCGGGAACCCGCTCTCGATCTACCTGTTCATTCGCTCCCACAGCGTCGGTTACCGACTCACGCAGGAGAGCGTGCGCGAGAGCCTGGAGCTGGGCCGTCACGCGTTCCTCAAGGCCCGCCGCACCCTCGAGGAGCATGGGTTCCTCGAAGTCGTGCAGTTCGTGTATCCGGCAGGAAGCCGTGACGCGGAAGGGCGTGCCATCGGGGGCCACCGTCTGGTGCAGTTCCGCCTTCTCGACCCGCTCATGCCGACCATGTTTGGGGCAGGGGCGGGCGAGCAGAAACCCAAGGCAGAAATTCCGCCGAGGGTTGCAGCAGCCTGTGGACAAGCCAACGCTCGCGGCTATCGCCCGCGGTGACGTCACTGATCCAGAGATGGGTGACATGCAGGCAGCCGGTCGCGAGCTGCGAGCTGCGTTGCATCGCCTGACCGAGGGCAACTTGTCCGGCATGTTCGAGGACGAGTCCACTGTGCAGTTCGACGCAGACAGCCCATACACGGTGTTCGACACGGAGGCCGTGGCCGCGCGAGGCGATGACGCGTTGGCGATCGCGCAGGCCGTCAATCAGTCCTGGGTCATGTCCGTGCTGTCCGACAAGCGCTCTGGCCGCAAGTTCGTCGTCGCCCGTGAAGAGGGCTGGCGAGACATGAAGACCATCGCGGGCCTGGAGGCGCAGCTCGCGCAGCAGAAGCTCGCGGGCGAGCTCGGCATCTGCCAGCTCCTCGTCGTGCACGAGGGCGGCGACTTCGACGCCGTTGGCCCCGTCGGATCGAAAGAGCGGGAACTGGCGCAGCAGCAAGATCAGCTTCGCCCAGGAGACCGGGCAGCTCGTCGAGGGGGTCAGCAGACTCGATCAGGGTCGACTGGGATGAGACGCGAAGGCGGTCAGGTCAGGGCGGCCGAAGCCGGCCGGCGGGGTAGCGTCGGTCACGTCGAGGTCTTTCGGACGGATGGCGTAGGAACCTCCGTCGTCGGGAGACCTCGACGTCTATCTGCGGACCGACGCTCCCGGCCGACCTACACCCTCATCTGGGAAGAGCCTTACCGGCTCATCGCGTTTGAGAGTGTAGGAGTGGGGGAGTGCGTCGTTGCGCTGGTAGAGGTCGAGGTCTCCCATGATGGAAGTTCCTACACACCCATCCGAGAGACCTCGACATGCGTAACGCTACCCTC